>NZ_PSRT01000036.1 GCF_004212635.1 Bradyrhizobium genosp. SA-3
GCTCGCGGCCATGGCGGCGCCCGCAGTCTGGCGAGCGCGGCGCGAGCCCGGCGCGCAATTCCTGCTGGCCTGGCTGGTCCCGTCCTGGATCGTGTTCGAGGCCGTGCTGACCAAGCTGCCGCACTATGTGCTGCCGCTGTACCCCGCGATCGCGATCCTCACCGCGGGGGCAGTGGAGCGGCGTGTGCTGTCGCGGTCCTGGCTGATGCGCGGCTCGGCCTGGTGGTTCGCGATCCCCGCGGCCGCCTCGATCATCGCGGTGGTCGGCGCGGTGATGCTGACGCGCCAGCCGGCCTTCGTCGCCTGGCCGTTCATCGCGGCGTCGCTGATCTTCGGCCTGTTCGCCTGGTGGCTCTACGACAACAATCGCGCCGAGCGCTCGTTGCTCAACGCGCTGGTCGCCGCGCTGATGCTGGCGGTGACGGTCTACGGCATCGTGCTGCCGTCGCTGACCCCGCTGTTTCCGAGCATCGAGATCGCGCGCGCGCTTCGCAACGTCGCCTGCGTCGGACCGAAGGCGGCTGCTGCCGGCTATCACGAGCCGAGCCTCGTCTTCCTGACGGGCACGCAGACGCTGCTCACCGACGGCTCGGGCGCGGCCGATTTCCTGCGGCAGGGCAGCTGTCGCTTCGCGCTGATCGAGCAACGCTCGGAGCGTAGCTTCGTGCAGCGCGCCGAGGCGATCGGGCTGCGCTACAAGGTCGGTACGCGCATCGAGGGCTATAATTTCTCGCAAGGGCGCGCGATCGCGATCTCGATCTTCCGCTCGGAAGGCACCGAATAGATGCGGGCCCCGAACGACATTGGGCCGCCTGCAGGCTATCCCGCGCAATTGCTCGCCGTGTCCTGGCATGCGCTGGCGCAGCTCGTGCGCACGCCCTCGCATTCGCGCCGCGCCGAGGCCGCACGGAGGCTGGCGCGGCATTCGCTCTGGATCAGTGCAGCGGGCGCAGCCCTGATCATCGTGCTGATGGTCGCGTTCGATCTGCCCGAGATCCAGCTGATGCCGGCTCGCGGCACGCCAAGCCTGTGGCCAATCCGCATCCTCACCGATTTCGGCAAGGACGAGTATGTGCTGTCGGTGCTGGGGGCTGCGCTTGTGGCTCTGGCATTCGTTGCGGCAGGGCTTCATGGAACCCGCCGCGCGCTGCTCCTCGGCTTCGGCACGCGGCTGCAATTCATGTTTCTGTCTGTTGCCGTCTCAGCATTCGTCGCCGAGATCCTGAAATATCTCATCGGACGCGGACGTCCGTTCGTCGGCGGACAGGCCAATCCGTTCAACTTCATTCCGTTCGAGGGGACGGGGGCTTACGCCAGCCTGCCGTCGGGCCATGCAGTGGCAGCGTTCGCCTTGGCGTTTGCAGTGTCAGCATTGTGGCCGCGCCTGCGCGTGTTCATGTTCACTTACGCAATCGTGATCCTCTTGACGCGCTTGGTGCTGCTCGCGCATCACCCGAGCGACGTCGTGGCCGGCGCCATGGTCGGCACGGTCGGCGCCTTGGCCGTCCGCTATTGGTTCGCGGCTCGAAGGCTGGGCTTTGCCATCCGCGCCGACGGCACGATCGTGCCCCTTCCAGGGGCGGTATCGAGCCGTCTCAAAAGGGTTGCCCACGGGGCATCCGCCCCATAAAAGCGGCTGCCTGCCGGGATGCCGGTTCCTTGGAGGCAGGCCAATTCCAACCACGAGCCTTGATTTGTCGACGTCCCAGCCATCGGTTTCCATCGTCGTTCCCGTGCGCAACGAAGCCGACAACATCGCGCCCTTGATCGAGGAGATCACGGCGGCGCTCGATGGCCGCTGGGCCTATGAGATCATCTACGTCAACGACGGCTCGACGGATGCGACCGGCGAGCGGCTTGCCGGCATCATGAAGCAGCGGGGCAATCTGCGTCAGCTCCGCCATGCGAGATCGGGCGGCCAATCGGCAGCCGTGCGCAGCGGCGTGCGTGCGGCGCGCGGGGTGATCGTCGCCACGCTCGACGGCGACGGCCAGAACAATCCGGCGTTCCTGCCGGACCTGATCGCGGCGGTCGACAAGGGAGCGGGGCGCGTCGGGCTCGCCGCCGGCCAGCGGATCGGGCGCAAGGACACCGGCTTCAAGAAGTTTCAGTCGCGCGTGGCGAACGGCGTTCGCAACGCGATCCTGAAGGATGGCACGCGCGACACTGGCTGCGGCCTGAAGGCGTTCCGGCGCGACGTCTTCCTGATGCTGCCCTATTTCGACGGCCTGCATCGCTTCCTGCCGGCGCTGGTCCGCCGCGAAGGCTACGACATTGCCTATGTCGACGTGATCGACCGGCCGCGCCGTTCCGGCGTGTCGAATTACGGCTTCTTCGACCGGCTGTGGATCGGCATCATGGATCTCGCCGGCGTGTGGTGGCTGATCCGCCGCAAGAAGACGACGCCAGATGTGACCGAGGTGAACGCATGATCATCCAATACGGTCAGGCGCTGAGCAACTATCTCTACGACGTCTTCGTCGCCAAATTCGATTTCTGGCTCGCGTTCGGCCTCGTCGCGCAATTGTTCTTCACCGCGCGCTTCCTGGTGCAGTGGATCGCGAGCGAACGCGCCGGCAACAGCGTGGTGCCGATGGCGTTCTGGTTCTGCTCCATGGGCGGCGGGCTGATGACGCTGGTCTACGGCGTCGTGAAGCGCGAGCCGGTCATCATCCTCGGACAGGCGCTCGCGACCATCATCTATATCCGCAACATCATGCTGATCGTGAAGAACCGCGGCAGCGCCTCGAAGACGCTGGACCGCTGAGCGGAGGCGCTAGCGCGGCAGCGCCGACGCCGCGCCTGACGCGGGCAGGGCGGCTTGATCGGCCTCGTGCCGGCGATAGGGTTCGCCGGCCGCGTCCAGCACGGAGTAGGCGACCGAGCAGATATGTGAGTGGATGCGGCGCAGATCGCGCAGCACATCCAGATGCAGCGACGTGGTCTCGATGGTCTCGGGGCGGCCCTCGCGCAGCCGATCCAGATGGCGCTCGACGGCGGCAAGCTCGGTGTTGCGGAGCGCCGTCTTCTCCACCAGCAGCTTGCGCGCCTCATTGGCGTCGCCCGACATGAAGACGCCGAAGGCGATCCGCAGCGAATCCATCGTGCGCTTGTGGAAAGCGGCGAGCTCCTCGGCCCCCTCGGCCGAGAACTGGAAGCGCCGCTTGATCTTCTTGGTGGCGAGCTCGCTCAGGCTCTTGTCGATGATATCGCCGATATGCTCGAGGTTGATGGCGAAGGAGATGATCTCCATCGCGCGCCGTCCTTCGCTCTCGTCGAGGCTGCCCCGCATGAGTTTCGTCACGTAGAGCTTGATGGCCTCGTCGAGACCGTCGACGAGATTGTCCGTCTTAGAGACCTGGTCGACCAGCGCACGGTCGCCGGTCATCATCGCGGCCATCACCTTGCGCAGCATGACCTCGACGAGGTCGCCCATGCGCAAGGTCTCGCGGGCGGCGTCGGCGAGCGCCAGTGACGGCGTCTCCAGCGCGGTCTCGTCGAGATAGCGCGGGCGGGCCGGATCGGCCTCCTTGACGCGATCCGGCAGCAGCCGGGTCAACAGGCGCGACATGATATCGAGTAGACCGATGAAGAGGACGGCGGTGCCGACGTTGAAGGCGATGTGGAAGGCCGCTGTCATCCGGGCAAGATCGGGCTGCCAGGTGTGCAGGTGCTCGGCGATCACGCCCAGGAAGGGCAGGACCAGGGCAATCCCGATCACGCGGTTGACGAGATTGCCGACCGGCAGGCGGTAGCTCGCGGGGTCGTCGCGCCTGGCGCCCTCGAACACGGGATTGATGGCGCTGCCGAGATTGGCCCCGAGCACCAGCGCGAGGGCCGCGTAAGGCGTCACGAACTGCGAATAGGCCAGCGACATGATCAACAGGACGCCGGCGACGCTCGAATGCACCGCCCAGGTGACGAGAGCCGCGATGACGATGCACAGAATGGGATCGCCTGTTATGGCCGACATCACGACGCGGACGCCGGGCGCGTTCTCCGCCGGCGCCAGCGTGTCGAGCAGAATGTGCAGCGAGAGCAGCATCAGGCCGAGGCCGATGCAGACACGGCCGATGTCCTTGATCCGCGATCGCGGGCCTGAGCGGAAGGCGACGAGCCCGAGCACGAACAGCACCGGCGCAACGGCTGCGATGTTGAACGACAGCACCTGCACGATCAGCGTCGTGCCGACATTGGCCCCGAGCATGATGGCGAGCGCGGCGGCGAGGCTGACGAGACCCTCGGCGGCGAACGAGCTGGTGATCAGCGCGGTCGCCGTGCTGCTCTGGAGCAGGGCAGTGAGCCCGATGCCGGCGGCGAAGGCGCTAAGGCGGTTACTCAGCGCCTTGCCGAGCAGACGCCGCAGGTCGGGACCGAAGGCGCGCAAGATCCCGCTGTGGACCATGTGCAGGCCCCACAACAACAGCGCAACGCCGCCCATGAGATCGAGCAGAACCAACGTTCCCATGCTCCATGTCCGGATTGGAGTCGACTGGTGAGGCTAGCGCCAAACGGCACCGGATCAAATCATTTGTTGGCGCGTCGCCGTTAACGTTTACGGCGCGTGCACGTTCCCGCGGCGCGCGATTGCGCGTCCGCCGGCGCGCTGCCGCGTGCTCGGGCACGATGCCCTGTGAGCAGGCTCACATTGCCGCCTTGAGAGCAGCGAAGCCGCGAACGAGATCGGCCTTGAGGTCGTCGACGCTCTCGAGCCCGATGTGCAGACGCAGAGTCGGACCGCCCGGCGCCCATTTGGTCGCGGTACGGTAGCTGTCGCAGTCGAAGGGAATCACGAGGCTCTCGAAGCCGCCCCAGGAGAAGCCCATGCCGAACAGCTTGAGCGTGTCGAGCATGGTGTCGACCGCCTTCTGCGGCGCCGGCTTCAGCACGATGCTGAACAGGCCGGACGCGCCGGTGAAGTCACGCTTCCAGATCGCATGGCCGGGATCGGTTTCCAGTGCCGGATGCAGCACGCGCGCGACTTCGGGTCTGGCGGCGAGCCAGCGCGCCATGTCGAGCCCCGAACGATGATGCTGCGCCAGCCGCACCGACAGCGTGCGCAGGCCGCGCAGTGCCAGGAAGACGTCGTCGGGGCCGGCACAGACGCCGAGCAGGCGGATGCCTTCGGCGACCATCGGCCAAGCCTTGGCGTTGGCCGAGATAGTGCCGAACATGATGTCGGAATGACCGCCGATATATTTGGTGGCCGCCTGCATGCTGATGTCGACGCCCTGTTCGAGGGAGCGGTGATAGAGCGGCGTCGCCCAGGTGTTGTCGTCGATGACGAGCGCGCCGCGACCATGGGCGACCCCGGCGATGGCGCGGATGTCGGGCATCTCGAACGACTGCGAGCCTGGCGCCTCCACCAGGACGGCACGGGTGTTGGGCTTGAACAGCTTATCGATGCCGTCGCCGATCAGCGGATCGAAATAGGTGGTCTCGATGCCATAGCGGGTGAGCATGCCGTTGCAGAAATTGCGCGAGGGCCGATAGACGTTGTCGCAGACCAGGAGATGGTCGCCGGCCTTCAGCACCGAGAGCAGGGTGGTCGAGATCGCCGACAGTCCCGACGGCACGATGCCGACGCCGGCGCATTGCGGCCCCTCCAGCGCCATCAGCGTCTCCTGGAAGGCCTTCGTGGTGGGGGAACCGTGGCGGCCATACGTGAACTCGCCGCGATGGGCGTGCAGGTCCTCGGCGGTCGGATAGAGCACGGTCGAGCCGTGAAATACCGGCGGATTGACGAACCCCTTCTGCGCCTTGGTGTCGCGGCCGGAGGTGACCAGCCGGGTCTCGGCATGCTGCTGGGAGGGGTGCGAGGAATCCATGCGTCTGCTTTCAAAACCGCGTTTCCGGCGGGCGCGTCGCGCCCGCGGGCTGACCGAAAGGCCGCTGTCGTTAATAACAGAACACAGAAGAGTCCCGTCAACCCCTTGACCCGGCACGCCAGTCGTTCTGTGATGCGCAGGTGCTATTCAGTCGCCGCATGTTGAGGGGCCTGCCGCGACCTTCGATCCATCGCCTGACCGGACTTTGCGCCACAGCCATCACGGCGGGCGCCTTTCGGCGGGGATGAAGGTATGGCCTCCCGGGATCGGTGGGTGTTCGGCTAGGTTTTCGAGCATGAGTCTTGCAAGGCTAGCCTTGGTACGATTAGCCCTGGCAGAGATGACCCCAAAGACAACGTTCCCGACCTTGAGACGATTTTGAAAGGCCCAAAGCCCATGAAACGCGTAACCCTGGCTCTCACTCTGGCTCTCGCCGCCGGCCTCACCGCGCAGGCCGCCGATGCGCAAACGCTCAAGACCGTCAAGGACCGCGGCATGCTGTCCTGCGGCGTCAGCCAGGGTCTGCCGGGCTTCTCATCGCCCGACGACAAGGGCAACTGGACCGGGCTTGACGTCGACGTCTGCCGCGCCATCGCCGGGGCGATCTTCAACGATCCGACCAAGGTCAAATACGTGCCGCTGTCCGCCAAGGACCGCTTCACGGCGCTGCAATCCGGCGAGATCGACGTGCTCTCGCGCAACACCACCTGGACCATCTCGCGCGACACCTCGCTCGGCGCCAACTTCACCGGCGTGACCTATTATGACGGGCAGGGCTTCATGGTGAAGAAGTCGCTCAAGGTGAATTCGGCGCTCGAGCTCAACAGCGCATCGGTCTGCGTGCAGACCGGCACCACCACCGAGCAAAATCTCGCCGACTACTTCAAGGCCAACAACATGAAGTACGAGGTGATCGCGTTCGGCACCAACGACGAAACGGTCAAGGCCTATGAAGCCGGCCGCTGCGACGTCTTCACCACCGACCAGTCGGGCCTGTACGCCAATCGCCTCAAGCTCGCCAATCCCAACGACCACATGGTGCTCCCCGAAATCATCTCGAAGGAGCCGCTCGGGCCGATGGTGCGCCACGGCGACGACCAGTGGTTCGACATCGTGAAATGGACGCTGTTTGCGATGATCACGGCTGAAGAGCTCGGCGTGACCTCGAAGAACGTCGACGAGAAGGCGAAGCTGGAAAGCCCGGAGCTGAAGCGAGTGCTCGGCAGCGACGGTAATTTCGGCGAACAGCTCGGCCTGACCAAGGACTGGGTGGTACGGATCGTGAAGGCGGTCGGCAATTATGGCGAGGTGTTCGACCGCAACGTCGGCTCGGGCTCGCCGCTGGCCATCAACCGCGGTCTCAACAATCTCTGGAACAAGGGCGGTCTCCAGTACGCGCCGCCGATCCGCTGATCACCCTGATCCGCAGCTCGCGGCGATGAGCACCGAGGCCCGTAAACCGCCGCCCCAGATCGCGCTGAAGATCAGGCGCGTGCTGGGCGGCAAGGCAGGCTGGAACGGCATTGCCGTCCAGTTTGCCTTCGCGGCGATCCTGGGCTGGATCGGCTACGAGATCGTCTCCAACGCCCGCGCCAACCTCGAAAACCAGCACATCGCCGCCGGCTTCGGCTTCCTCCGCAACAATGCCGGCTTCGACGTCAATCAGACCCTGATCCCCTACACCGGCTCGGACACCTTCCTGCGCGTGTTCGTGGTCGGGCTCCTGAATACGCTCGTGGTCTCGGTGGTCGGCATCGTCTTCGCCACCGTGATCGGCTTCATCGTCGCGCTGTGCCGGCTGTCGCCGAACTGGCTCTTGTCGCGCGTCGGCGAGATCTATGTCGAGATCATCCGCAACCTGCCGCTGCTGTTCCAGATCCTGTTCTGGTACCTCGCGGTGCTGGCGGCGTTGCCCAATCCGCGGCAGAGCATTTCGCTGCTCGGCATTGCCTTCCTCAGCAACCGGGGCCTCGTCGTTCCCAGCCCGATCGGCGAGAGCGGCTTCGAGCCGTTCCTGGCGATGCTGGCGCTCGGCATCGTCGCGGCGCTGGCCTTGCGCATCTATGCGCGGCGCGCGCTGTTTCAGGAGGGGCGGATGATCCGGATCTGGCCCTATGTGCTGGGTCTGCTGTTCGGGCTGCCGCTCGCCACCATCTTGGCGTTCGGTTTGCCTTTCACCTTCGAGCTGCCGCAGCTCAAAGGGTTCAATTTCGCCGGCGGCTCACGAATCATCCCGGAATTCGTGGCGCTGACCTTGGCGCTATCGACCTATACCGCCGCTTTCATCGCCGAGATCGTGCGCGCCGGCATCCTGTCCGTCCACAAGGGGCAGATGGAGGCGGGGTCCTCGCTGGGCCTGAGCCGCGGCACCACGCTCCGGCTGATCGTCGTGCCGCAGGCCATGCGCGTCATCGTGCCGCCGCTGACCAACCAATATCTCAACCTCACGAAAAATTCCTCGCTGGCAGTCGCGATCGGCTATCCTGACCTGGTGTCGGTATTCGCCGGCACCTCGCTGAGCCAGACCGGGCAGGCGATCGAGATCATCGCCATGACGATGGGCGTCTACCTCCTGATCTCCCTCGTCACCAGCGCGATCATGAGCGTCTACGGTTGGCGCGTCAGCCGGAGCCTCGGCGCATGAGCGATATTGCGACGTCCGCCTTCGTCCGTCGGGACCTGGTCGCCGAGCGTCCCGCGCCGGTCAAGACCACGGGCTTCATCGGCGTGATGCGCACCCGCCTGTTCAACTCGCCGACCAACATCCTGCTCACGATCGTGGGCGCCTTGCTGCTCTGGTTCACCATCGTTCCCTCCGTCAAGTTCCTGATGGTCGATGCGGTCTGGACCGGCAAGGATCGCACGGCTTGCCTTGCCGAGAACGCCGGTTTTGCGGTCGGCGCCTGCTGGCCCTACATCCAGGCCAAGCTTCCGCAACTGATCTACGGCTTCTATCCCGAGGCCGAGCGCTGGCGGGTCAATCTCACGTTCGTCTTGGCGGTGGTCCTGCTGGCGCCGATGCTCATTCCCAGGCTGCCCGCGAAGGGGCTGAATGCCAGCCTGTTCTTCATCGCCCTTCCGGTGGTGGCATTCTTCCTGTTGCACGGCGGCGGCATCAAGGGATTTGGCCTGAGCTGGACCGCCGGCCTGCTGCAACTGTTCGACGAGAGCATCATCGGTGCCGGGCAGGCGCTGCTCAATCTCAGCAAGACGTCCGCCATCGCACCGCTGCTGTGGGCCGTCGGGAGCCTCATCGTGCTGGTCGGCACAGCGATCTCCTGGCTGATCTTTCCGCTCACCTGGCTGCTCGATCATATCCAGGAGACGGGGCAGCCGGTCTGGGCCGATTTCGCCATCACGGCCGCGATTGTCTGCCTGATCGCCTTCGTTCTTGGCGGCGGCATTCGCACCGGGGGGCGGGCACTGGCATCCAGCATCGCCACCTTCATTGGCATCGCGATCGTCATCAAGCTGATGGGCCTCGACCGTGGGGGATTGCCGGTTGTGGCAACCAATCTCTGGGGTGGCCTTGTGGTGACGCTGGTGGTCTCCGTCACCGGCATCGTCACCTCGCTGCCGATCGGTGTCGCGCTGGCGCTCGGCCGCCGTTCCACCATTCCGCTGATCCGGATTTTTTCGATCGCCTTCATCGAGTTCTGGCGCGGCGTGCCGCTGATCACCGTGCTGTTCTTCGCAACCTATATGCTGCCTTTGTTCCTGCCCGGCAATTTCACCGTCGATGGCCTCGTGCGCGCCCTGATCGGGATTGCGCTGTTCACGGGCGCCTATCAGGCCGAGAACGTCCGCGGCGGCTTGGCCGCGATTCCGCGCGGGCAGGGCGAGGCGGCCGCGGCCCTGGGGCTATCCTGGTGGAAGACGACCTCGCTGATCGTGTTGCCGCAGGCGCTGCGCCACGTCATTCCGAACCTCGTCAACAGCTTCATCTCGCTGTTCAAGGACACCTCGCTGGTCTCGATCGTGGCGCTGTTCGATCTTCTCGGCTCGCTCCGCGCCTCGTTCTCGGATCCGAAATGGTCGACGCCGTCGACCGCGTTCACCGGATTTGCCTTTGCCGGCGTCATCTATTTCATCTTCTGCTTTGGAATGTCGCGCTACTCGCTGTTCGTCGAGCACCGCCTCAACGCTCACCGCCGCAACTGATGGAGCTCACCATGTCCGACCCCATCGTCAAGATTTCCGGCCTCAACAAATGGTACGGCGACTTTCACGTCCTGCGCGACATCGACTTGGAGGTCCATAAGGGCGAGCGCATCGTGATCTGCGGGCCGTCGGGCTCGGGCAAGTCGACGCTGATCCGCTGCATCAACGCGCTGGAGGAATTCCAGGAGGGCGAGATCGTCGTCGACGGCATCGAGCTCGGGCCGAACCTCAAGCATATCGATGCGGTGCGACGCGAAGTCGGCATGGTGTTTCAGAGCTTCAATCTGTTCCCGCATCTCACGGTCCTCGATAATTGCACGCTGGCGCCGATCTGGGTGCGCAACATCCCCAAGAAGGATGCCGAGGAGGCCGCCATGAAATTCCTGGAGCGGGTCAAGATCCCGCACCAGGCCAACAAGTTTCCCGGCCAGATGTCCGGCGGGCAGCAGCAGCGCGTCGCGATCGCCCGTGCGCTGACCATGAACCCTAAAGTGATGCTGTTCGACGAGCCGACCTCGGCGCTCGACCCCGAAATGGTCAAGGAGGTGCTCGACACCATGGTCGATCTCGCCGAGGAGGGCATGACCATGCTGGTCGTCACCCACGAGATGGGCTTTGCCCGCGAGGTCGCCAACCGCGTCGTGTTCATGGACGCCGGCCAGATCATCGAGGCCAACACGCCGAAAGAGTTCTTCGCCGCCCCGCAGCACGCCCGCACCAAGCTTTTCCTGAGCCAGATCCTGCGCTGAGCCCCGGGAAATCCCGGGGGCGTCCCCGCTCCAGCTGATCGGCCGGCCCCGGCCGCGAATCAGTTAGACTCTTTCCGGGCAATCCTCCGGAGAGACACCTTGCAGAGCAGCGGCGGCGCGCGCGCATTCCAGAACGCGCGATTGCAGAAGAAATTGATGAAGCAGGCGGATGCCATCCTCGCCGCCGCGGCCGCCGCGTATGGCCAGGGCAGATTTGCCGAGACCGAGGCGCTCTGCCGTGAGATCCTGAAAGCAATTCCGGATCATGTCGACGCCATGCACCTGTTCGGCATGTGCGCGCATGACGGCCGGCGCCTGGAGGAGGCGCAACAATTGCTTGAGCGCGTGATCGAGCTCGATCCGCGCCTGCACGATGCCCATAACAATCTCGCCACCGTGCATTTCGACCTTGGTAACTACGAAGAGGCGCGGCGGTGTCAGGAGAGGGCCATCGCGCTGAAGCCGAATTTCGCGGTGGCGCTGACCAACCTCGGCAATACGCTGATGCATTTAGGGCTGTACGGACAGGCGCTCGAGCTGCACGAACGCGCCATCAAGTTGAAGCCGGATTATGCCGATGCGTTCTGCAATCGCGGCATGGTCGAGATCTTGCTGGGACAAGTCACTCGCGCCAAGGAAAGTTTCGATCGCGCCCTGCTGTTTCAGCCGCGTCACGCCGAGGCCATCGTCGGCAGCGGCATGGTCAGCATGGAGCTGCGGCACCACGAGGAGGCGGCAGCCAAGTTTGCCATGGCGCTCGCGATCAAGCCCGGCGCGCCGAGGATCCTGGCCCAACGCGGGCGCCTCAGTTACGAGCTGCAGCGCCTGGAGCCCGCGCTTGCGGATTTCGAGGCGGCGCTTGCAATTTCGCCCAAGCTCGAACTGGCGCTCCGGGGCAAGGCGCAGGCCTGCCTCGTCATGGGAAAGACCGCGCAGGCGATGGCGGCCGCGACGACCTTGATCGAGCGAAATCCGCGCTCCGAGATGGGGTTGGCGCTGATGGGCTTCGCTTATTCGAACCAGGGCGACATGGACTCCGCGATCGAATATCTCGATCGTGCGCTGGCGATCCGACCGGACTATGGGGATGCGATCAGGGGCAAGATCTTCTTGCAGGACTATCGCGCCGAGGCCGATTTCGTGGTCCAGCAGGCGGTCCGACGAGACTGGTGGGACTTGATCGGCTCCAAGCTGCCGCGAAGGGAGCTGCCGAAGCGGCCGCTTGATCCGGAAAAGCGGATCGTGGTCAGCTATGTTGCTGCCGAATTCCGGCAACACTCGGCCGGGCTCACCCTGCTGCCGGTGCTGCGCCATCATGATCACGCCAGATTTGAAATCATCTGCTACTACTCTTGGCCGGGAGAGGACGAGTACACCGCCAAGTTCAAGCAAATGGCGGACGTCTGGGTCGACGCCTGGCAGCTGTCGGACGACGAACTCGCCGATCGCATTCAGGCCGACAATGTCGACATCCTCATCGACGTTTCGGGCCACACGACGGGTAACAGGCTGCAGGTCTTCGCGCGGAAGCCGGCCCCCATCCAGGCCACGGGCTTCGGACACGCGACGGGCACGGGCATGCAGACCATGGACTATGTGCTCGCGGATCCCATTTTCATTCCGCCATCGGTTCGGCATTTGTTTGCCGAAAAAATCCACGATCTGCCGTGCCTGATCACGATGGAGCCCGTCTCGGATCTGGCGCCTTCCGAGCTGCCGATGCTCCGCAACGGCTACGTCACCTTCGGCGTGTTCAACCGCATCTACAAGATATCGGACGATGCGATCCGTGTGTGGTCGCGCTTGATGCGAGAGCTGCCGGGATCGAAGATCATCCTCAAGCATGGTTTGCTCGATGACCAATTGCTGCGCGATAGCCTAGTCGCGCGCTTCGTGGCGCAGGGCGTTGCCGAGGAGAACATCACCTGCCTGGGCACCACCTCGCGCAACGACCATCTGGCGGCTTTTGCCAAGGTCGACATTTCCCTCGATACGTTCCCGCAAAATGGCGGCATCAGCACCTGGGAATCGCTCTACAAGGGTGTTCCGGTGGTGGCCAAGCTCGGCAACGGGGCGTCGTCGCGTGCCGGCGCCTCCATCGTGGCCGCCGTCGGCCTCGGCGACTGGGTCGCCGAGGATGACGAGGGCTATATCGAGATCGCTCGCAAATTTGCGACGCAGCCCGATCATCTCGCGAAGTTGCGCGCGGAGCTGCCGGCGCAGATTGCAGCCTCGCCCGCCGGCAATGTCGAGATCTACACGCGTGAGCTCGAGGCGGGTTACCGCCAGTTCTGGCGCGATTATTGTGCCGCTGCCTCGGAATGCGGCGAGGTGGCGTAGGCAAGTCGGTTGCGCCCCGGGGCGTTACTGGTCCAGCTGACGGGGCGGCTTCGGCCACGAATCAGTTAGACTCGCTCCGGGCCATCCTCCGGAGAGACACCTTGCAGAGCAGCGGCGCCGGCGCGCGCGCGTTCCAGAACGCGCGATTGCAGAAGAAATTGAAGAAGCAGGCGGACGCCATCATCTCCGTCGCGGCGAGCGCCCATGGCCAGGGACGATATGCGGAGACCGAGGCGCTCTGCCGTCAGGTCCTGCAAGCCGTTCCCGATCATTTCGATGCCACGCATCTGCTTGGCCTGTGCATGCATCATGGTGGCCGTCTGGTGGAAGCGCAACCGCTGCTCGAGCGCGCGATCGCGATCGATCCGCGTTCGCACGAAGCCCATAACAATCTCGCGACCGTGCACTCCGGTCTCGGGCGATTTGAGGCCGCCCGCGCATGTCAGGAGAAGGCGATCGCGCTGAAGCCGAATTTTCCGCAGGCCCTGACCAGCCTCGGTAATACCCTGTTGCATCTGAACCTGCCCGAAGAGGCGATCGAAGCGTACGACCGCGCCATTCGCCTGAAGCCGGACCATGCCGATGCGCTTTGCAATCGTGGCTTGGCTGAACTGACGCTGCGCCAGTTTGACCGCGCCAAGCAAAGCTTCGAGCGCGCGTTGGTGTTTCAGGCGCGGCACGTGGAAGCGCTCGTCGGCAAAGGTGTGGTCAGTATCGAGCTCAAGCACTACGATGAGGCGGAAGCCGCACTCGGCGCGGCGCTGACGATCAGGCCCAATTCGGCGAAGGCCCTGGCACACCGCGGACGGCTCCATCTCGAGCTGTCGCGCTCAGAGCGGGCGGCAGCGGATTTTGATGCAGCGCTGGCGCTTTCGCCCAGGCTCGAAGTGGCCTTGCAGGGAAACGCGCAGGTCGCGCTTGCTATGGGGAACACGGCGCAGGCGATTGCGGCCGTCAAGACCTTGCTCGAGGAAAATCCGCGCTCCGCGATCGCGATGACGCTGCTGAGCGCCTGTTTTGCAAACCAGGGAGAGATCGCAGCCGCGATCGAACATCTCGACGCCGCGCTGGCAATCGCGCCGGACCATGCGGACCTGATCGCGCGGAAGATCCACTTTCTGGACTTTCTTTCCGACGCCGATTTCGCGGTCCAGCAGGCCGCGCGAAAATATTGGTGGGAGGCGATCGGCGCCAGGTTGCCGCAACGGAAGCTCTCACCCCCGCAGCTCGATCCTGAGCGGCGGATCGTGATCGGCTATGTCGCTGCCGAGTTCTGGTACCATTCGGCGGCGTTTGGCCTGCTGCCGGTGCTGCGCCATCATGATCACACCAAATTCGAGATCGTCTGCTATTCGTGCTCGCCGTTGCGAGACGAGATGACGGCCGAATTCAAGTCGTTGGCGGACGTCTGGGTCGACGCTTGGCAGCTTTCGGACGACGAGCTGGCCGATCGTATCCAGGCCGACAAGGTCGATATCCTGATCGACGTGTCCGGGCATTCGACCGGCAACAGGCTCCCTGTATTCGCCCGCAGGCCGGCTCCCATCCAGGTCACGGGCTTCGGGCACGCGACCGGTACGGGCCTTCAGACCATGGACTACGTGCTCGCTGACCCGGTCTTCATTCCGCAATCGGCGCGCCATCTGCTCGCCGAAAAGGTTCACGATCTGCCGTGCCTGATCACGACCGATCCCATTCTGGATGTGCCGCCTTCGGAGCTTCCCATGCTCCGCAACGGCTATGTCACCTTCGGTGTGTTCAACCGCATCTACAAGATCTCGGGCCAGGCGATCCAAGTGTGGGCGAAAGTGATGCGCGAGGTGACCGGATCGAAGATCATCATCAAGCATACTTTGCTCGATGATTCCTTGCTGCGCGACAGTCTGATCGCGCGGTTCGTGGCGCAGGGCATCGCCGAAGAGAACGTCATCTGCATGGGCTCGACCCCACGCCACGAGCACCTGTTAGCCTTCGCGCAGGTCGACATCTCCCTCGATACGTTCCCGCAAAACGGCGGCGTCAGCACCTGGGAATCCCTCTATGCGGGCGTTCCGGTCGTCGCCAAGCTCGGCAACGGCGCCTCGTCGCGCGCCGGTGGCGCCATCGTGGCTGCCGTCGGGCTCAACGACTGGGTCGCCGAGGACGACGAGGGCTACGCCGCAATCGCGTGCAAATATGCGGCGCAGCCTGCACATCTGGCGAAGTTGCGCGCGGAGTTGCCGGCTCGGATCGCAGCTTCGCCGGCCGGCAATGTCGAGATCTACACGCGCAGGGTCGAGGCCGGCTATCGCCAGTTCTGGCACGACTATTGTGCTCCAGCCTCAAGAGGCGGCGAGGTCGCGTAAACAGCCGGCAGCGCAGGCCCCTTGGGCGCGCGCTTTCCGGACGTGAGGAATCTTACGGCAGTCAGACGAACGGCGGCTTGATGTTGCTGCGCTTCTCCAGCCACTCGGGCACGGGAAGGTTCTTGGCGCGCATGAAGTCCGCGTTGAACAGCTTCGACTGATAGCGGCTGCCGGAATCGCAGAGCACGGTGACGATCGTCTTGCCGGGCCCGAGTTGCTTCGCAAGGCGTATCGCGCCGACGATATTGATGCCGGTCGAGCCGCCGAGGCACAGGCCTTCGTGCTGGAGCAGCTCGTAGATCGCGCTGACGGCTTCGGCGTCGGGAATGAGATAGGCGTCATCGACCTTGGCCGTCTCGACGATCGCGGTCGCGCGGTTGAGGCCGATGCCTTCGGTGATCGAACCGCCGGGCGTCGCCTTGGGATCGCCGGTCCTGAAATATTCGTACATGCCGGCGCCGTGCGGATCGGCGCAGGCGATGCGGATGTTCTTGTTCTTCTCTTTGAGATAGCGGCTGACGCCGGCGAGCGTGCCGCCGCTGCCGACCGAGCAGACGAAGCCGTCGACCTTGCCGCCGGTCTGCTCCCAGATCTCGGGTCCTGTGGATTCGTAATGCGCCTTGGCATTGTCGAGGTTGTTCCACTGGTCGGCGAAGAGCACGCCATTGGGTTCGGTCTTGCGCAGCTCATCGGCGAGGCGCCGGCCGACATGCTGGTAGCTGTTGGGATTGGCATAGGGCAGGGCCGGCACCTCGATCAGCTCGGCGCCGCACAGCTTCAAGAAATCCTTCTTCTCCTGGCTCTGCGTCTCCGGGATCACGATCAGCGTGCGGTAGCCGCGCGCGCTCGCAACGACCGCAAGCCCGATGCCGGTGTTGCCGGCGGTTGCTTCGACCACGAGACCACCGGGCTTCAGCTCGCCGCGCTTCTCAGCCTCCAGGATCATCCATTTGCCGGCCCGGTCCTTCACCGACTGGCCGGGATTCATGAACTCGGCCTTGCCCAGGATGGTGCAGCCGGTCAATTCCGAGGCGCGCTTGAGCTTGATGAGCGGGGTGTTGCCGATGGCTTCGACAACGTCATTCTTGATGGTCATATCGGGGGAAATCACTGGCAAAGGGTTGATCAGCTTGGCCAGAACCTAGTGCTTGCAAGGCAAAAGGGGAAGGCTTTTGCGCTGCGGCGAAACCGGTCGAAGCCTCCGCCGCGGCAGGGATATTTATGAGAGCACAGACCCGGCGATGATCTGCGGGCCGCGAGGCGGGATATCGGTGGGAGAATATGGGCGATCTTCGTCGGAGCACGGAAGATATCGATCGTCGTGGGCGGTCCTCGCGACAATCTTCGCCTTCGGCGGCACGTCTCGATGCCGAGATGGGTGGAAGGCGCCTGGAGGCTGAAGGCATATCTGCGTGAGCGGGGGCGCGTTCGTGTTCGGCAATTGACGATCTCGTGAGAGTGGTCCGGCCGGACCTTAAGACCGAGCGGAAGTCGCGTGGGTGCTGATAAGCCGTGCGACAGGATCGAGCCGCGCCGGTGTTGCGGCAATATCACATGAAATCTTAGTAAGCTTGAGCGCGTGTCAGCGCGGCGTTGAAATGCAAGAAGCCGCTGCAAGACAGGGACATCTTGCATTTGCGCGGTCTCCACGTCCGTCTGTTCCGGCGCGCCTCTCGCACCTGCGGGACTGTCCCGCAGTTCCGCGCCCGGCTAATATGGTCTCAGGTTCCGCAGAAAGCATCACAGCTGTGAACGAGTTGTCCAACGCCCCCCGACTGCGCCGCCGCGAATCGGTTAATCCGGCTTCGCGGTGGCGGCTCGATCTGCCCGGCGGGGGGTGGATGTGACACAAGTTGTTCCTGCGATCGCCATGCGGCGGTCTCCGGGGTCTGCGTCCAGGACGCGGCACGCGGCGCGCTGGCTTGCGGCGCTGTGCCTCGCGGCCAGTTCGGGCGCTTGCGTGCTGACGCAGGATCTTCCCGATCCCGCGCTCGATGTTCCCACGCAGTACAAATACGCCGGCAAAGGGGATGCGCCGCCGCCGCTGGATTGGTGGCGCGGTTTCCGCTCCGCGGAGCTGACGCAGCTGATGCAGGAGGCGCAGACCGTCAACCTCGACATCGCCGCTGCGGTCGCGCGCATCGTCCAGGCCGACGCCCAGGCGCGGCAGGCGGGCGCGGCGCTGCTGCCGAGCCTGTCCACGGCCGGATCGGAAACCTATTCACGTACCTCGGGCTCGAGCGCCTCGGGCCTGTCCATCGGCGGACGCGAGGTCGTCAACTATTCGGCCTCGCTGAGCGCGAGCTACCAGCTCGACTTCTGGGGCCAGAACCGCGATGCGCTGCAAACGGCCGAGGAGACGGCGAACGCCAACCGCTTCGATCGCGACACGGTCGCGCTGACGACGCTGGCGGCCGTCGCCAATGCCTATTTCCAGGTGCTGGCCTCGCAGGACCGCATCAGGACCTCTCAGCGCAACATCGCGAGCGCGCAACGCATCCTCGATGCGGTCAAGGAGCGGCGTAAGGCCGGTACCGGAAGCGATCTTGACGTCGCCCAGCAGGAGAGCGTGGTCGCGAACCAGAAGGCCTTGGTGCCGCCGCTGCGCCAGACGCTCGACCAGAACATCAACGCGCTGGCTGTGTTGGTATCGCGCCCGCCGGAGAGCGTGCGCGTGCTCGGCGGCTCGCTGGACCGGATCGCGATCCCGCGCGTCACGCCCGGCCTGCCGTCCGAGATCCTGACGCAGCGGCCGGACATCCGCCGGCAGGAGGCGCAGCTCGCCTCGGCCACCGCGAACATCGGCAATGCCCGCGCGCAGTTCTTTCCGACGATCCAGCTGACCGGCAATGGCGGCTATCAGAGCTCGGCGCTGGTCTCGCTGTTCCAGCCGCATGCCGCTTTCTTCCAGCTCGTCGGCAGCGCCACGCAGCCGATCTTCGACGGCGGCAGGATCCTCGGCAATTTCGAACTTGCCAAGGCGCGGCAGGACGAACTGCTCCAGACCTACCGCAAGACCATCGTCCAGGCCTTTGCCGATGTCGACAACGCGCTGTTCTCGATCAAGCAGACCACGATCAAGCTGCAATTGCAGCGCGATGTCGTCACCGCCTCGCGCCGCGCCTTCGATCTCTCCGAGCAGCAATTGCGCGCCGGCACTGCCGACATCGTGACCGTGCTCAACACCCAACTGACCCTGTTCCAGGCGGAAGACGCGCTATCGCAGGCCCAACTCGCACGGCTTCTCGCCATCGTCAGCCTGTACCAGGCGCTCGGCGGTGGTTGGGAGCCGAGGATGGAGAAACCGGTCAATGCTCTTTAAGCCGGAGGCGAAGCAAGGCGCGAAGGAGGGGACGGCGAAAAAATCGCGCGGCCGCGGCCTGGTCATGACCCTGATCACGCTCGCGATCCTCGGCGGCCTTGGTTATCTCGGCTGGACCGTCACGCATCAGCAGCAGGCGAATAACCGCAACCAGCGGCCCGATCTGCCGGTGCCCGTGCTGGCGGCGAGCCCGCGCGTCCAGGACGTGCCGGTTTATCTCGACGGCGTCGGTGCGATCCGAGCGCTCAATACCGTGACCGTGCGCTCGCAGGTGGATGGCAAGCTGATCGCGGTCAATTTCACCGAAGGTCAGGACGTCAAGAAGGGCGACGTGCTCGGCGAGATCGATCCGGCGATTTATCAGGCGCAGTACGATCAGGCTGTGGCCAAGAAGGCGCAGGACCAAGCCCAGCTCGCCAACCAGCGCATTGACCTTGCGCGCTACGAGCAGCTCGCCGCCACCAATGCCGGCTCGAAGCAGCAGGCCGACACGCAGCGGGCCCTGGTGGCGCAGACCGAGGCGCTGATAAAGGCGGATCAGGCCGCGATCGACAATGCCGCGGCGACGCTGAGCTACACCAAGATCGTGGCGCCGCTCTCGGGCCGCGTCGGCCTGCGCCAGGTCGACCAGGGCAACATCATCCACGCCTCCGACACCACCGGCCTCGTCGTCATCACGCAGTTGCAGCCTATCGCGGTGTGGTTCAGCCTGCCACAGCAGCAGATCATGCGGGTCAACGCCGCGGCGGCGAAGGGGGCGCTCGCCGTCGACGTGTTCGGCAATGACGGCATCACGGTGATCGATACCGGCAAGCTCACCGGCATCGACAACCAGGTCGACCAGACCACCGGCACGCTCAAGCTCAAGGCCGAATTCCCCAACGCCAGTTACCAGCTCTGGCCGGGCCAGTTCGTCAATGTCCGTCTCAAAGTCGAGACCTTGACGCAGGCGCTGGTGGTGCCGACCTCTGCGGTGCAGCGCGGCCCGATTGGCACGTTCAGCTATGTCATCGGCGAGGACAACATCGTCTCGGCCAAGCCCGTGACGGTGACGCAGCAGAACGAGCATGACGCGGTCATCGCCAGCGGGCTGTCGCCGAGCGACAGGGTCGTCACCACGGGTTTTGCCAATTTGTCCGACGGCTCCAAGGTGACCGTCGGCCGCGACGACCAGACCCCCTCGGCCGATCTTGCCCCGCGCAAGCGCTCGCGCGGACCGGACGCTCAGAAGAAGGATGGCGCCAAAGAAGGCCAGAAGGATGGGCAAGGCAAGGACGGCGAGTTCCGCGCCAAGCGCAAGAGCAGCGAGGGCGACCAGAAGGGACAGACCGGACCGGCACCGGGGCCGGGGGCATCGGGAAGTGGAGCCAAGCAGCCATGATCCCGACAACAGCCGCCTGAAGCGGCAGGCGTGTAACCCATGGGTGTCTCCGAACCCTTCATCCGACGACCGATCGCAACCTCGCTGCTCGGCATCGCGCTGCTGATCGGCGGCGCGCTCGGCTACTTCGCGCTGCCGGTCTCGGCGCTGCCGCAGGTCGATTTCCCGACCGTGCAGGTGACGACGCAGCTTCCGGGTGCGAGCCCCGACGTGATCGCCTCGCTGATCACCGCGCCGCTGGAGCGGCAGCTCGGCCAGATCCCGTCGCTGTCGGCGATGAATTCGACGAGCTCGTTCGGCGTCAGCCAGATCTCGCTCCAGTTCGACCTCAACCGCGACATCGACGGCGCGACCCAGGACGTGCAGGCCGCGATCAACGCGGCGGCCGGCGTACTGCCCAAGACGCTGCCTTATCCGCCGACTTACGCCAAGGTGAATCCGGCGGACGCGCCGGTGATGACGCTGGCGCTGCGGTCGGACACGATCTCGCTGCGCGCGATGAGCGATATCGCCGACACCATTCTGGCGCAACGCTTGAGCCAGATCTCCGGCGTCGGACGGGTCTCGGTGCTCGGCGGGCTGAAGCCGGCCGTGCGCATCCAGGCCGACCTGGCGCGGCTGGCCGCCTACGGCATCGCCATGGAGGACCTGCGCACCGCGATCGCCAATGCCAACGTCTCGGGGCCGAAAGGTTCGCTCGACGGCGCGCAGCAATCGTACATCATCGCGGCCAATGACCAGATCGCCGCCGCGGACGCCTACAAGCCTGTTATCATCGCCTACCGCAACGGCTCGCCCGTCACCATCGCCGACGTCGCCCAGATCGTCGATGGTCTGGAGAACGACCGCACCGGCGGCTGGTACCAGGGCACGCCGGCCGTCATCATTGACATCCAGCGCCAGCCCGGCGCCAACGTCATCGACGTCGTCAGCCAGATCCGCGCGGAAATTCCCAAGGTTCAGCGCGCGATTCCGGCCGGCGTGAACCTCACCATCGTCTCCGACCGCACCGTCACCATCCGTGCCTCGGTCCATGACGTCCAGTTCACGCTGATCCTGAGCGTCGTGCTGGTGACCCTGGTGGTGCTGTTGTTCCTGCGTTCGCTGCGCGCCACGCTGATCGCCGGCGTGGCCCTGCCGTTGTCGCTGATCACGAGCTTCGGCATCATGTATTTTGCCGGCTTCAGCCTCGACAATCTGTCGCTGATGGCGCTCACGATCGGCACCGGCTTCGTCGTCGACGACGCCATCGTCATGATCGAGAACATCGTCCGCCACATGGAGAATGGCGAGAGTGCGATGGAAGCCTCGCTCACGGGCGCGAGCGAAATCGGCTTCACCGTGATCTCGCTGACGGTGTCGCTGATCGCGGTTTTCATCCCGCTCTTGTTCATGTCGGGCCTCGTCGGGCGCATGTTCCGCGAATTCGCGTTGACGCTGACCATCGCGGTCGTGACCTCGGCGGTGGTCTCGCTCACGCTGACGCCGATGATGTGCTCGCGGCTGCTCAAGCACGCCCATGAGGAGCTGGCGGTGCCGGGATTGGCCGCGATCAGCCGCTTCATCGACCGCACCGTCGAGTTCTATCACCGGACGCTTTTGTGGGTGCTTGAGCGTCAGCGCGCCACGCTGGTCGTAACCTTCGCCACGCTGGTTGCGACCCTCGTCCTCTATGTCGTCGCGCCAAAAGGCTTCCTGCCGCTTCAGGACACCGCCTCGATCACGGCCGTGACGGAAGCTGGACCCGACGTGTCGTTCGCGGAGATGCAGAAGCGGCAGGCCGAGGCGGCCGCTGCCATCAAGGCCGACCCCGACGTCGTCGGCGTGGTCTCAGTCATCGGCGCCGGCTCGGTGAACCCGACCACCAATGTCGGGCGCCTCGTCATGACCTTGAGACCGCGCGGCGAACGGCGTGACGATGTCGCGGCCGTCGTGATCCGCCTGAAGGAGAGGGTATCAGGCATCCCCGGCATGACCGTTTATTTCCAGCCGGTGCAGGACGTGCAGATCTCGACCCAGTCGAGCCGCTCGCAATATCAGTACACGCTGACCGGCACCGATGCGACGCTGGTCTCGGAATGGGCCGGCAAGCTGGTGGCGGAGATGCGGCGTGACCCGCTGTTCCGCGACGTCTCTTCGGAGGCGCAGGAAGGCGGGCTGCGGGCACAGCTCGATGTCGACCGTACCCGCGCCGGACAGCTCGGCGTGAGTCTGCAAGGAATTACCGACACGCTGAACGACGCCTTCGCGCAGCGGCAGATCTCGACCATCTACGGCCAGGCCAACCAGTACCGCGTCGTGCTGGAGGCGCTGCCGATGTACCAGCGCGATCCCTCGATCCTGTCGAAGCTCTATCTGCCGGGCGCCGCGAGCAGCATCGTCGGCGCGCCGAGTGCCCAGGTGCCGCTGTCGGCCGTGGCGACGCTGAAGCGCACCACGGCGCCGCTTGCGATTTCGCACCAGGCGCAATTCCCCTCCGTGTCCCTCAGCTTCAACCTCGCGCCCGGCGCGGCGCTCGGCGATGCCGTCGAGGCGGTCAAGACGATCGAAACCCGCATCGGCATGCCCAACAGCATCGTCGGCGTCTATGCCGGCGATGCCGCCGAATTCGCCAAGGCGCTCGCCGGCCAGCCCTGGCTGCTGCTCGCCGCCGTGATCACGATCTACATCGTGCTGGGTGTGCTCTATGAGAGCTACATCCACCCGATCACGATCCTGTCGACGCTGCCCTCGGCCGGCGTCGGCGCCATCCTGGCCCTGGTCCTGTGCGGGCAGGATCTCTCGGTGATCGGCCTGATCGGCATCATCCTGCTGATGGGTATCGTCAAGAAGAACGCGATCATGATGATCGACTTCGCGCTCGAGGCCGAGCGCGGGCAGGGGATGTCGCCGAACGAGGCGATCGTGCAGGCTTGTCTCTTGCGCTTCCGCCCGATCATGATGACGACACTGGCGGCCCTGTTCGGCGCATTGCCGCTGGCGATCGAGAGCGGCACCGGCGCCGAGCTGCGCTTCCCGCTTGGCATCTCCATCATCGGCGGCCTGCTGCTGAGCCAGTTGCTCACGCTCTACACCACGCCCGTGATCTATCTTGCACTCGATCGCATCAACCGCCGCCTCGAACAGGCGCTGCCGCCGGCCGAATCCGGCGGCCCGCCGGTCGCGGGCGCGACCGAGGGGATGCAGTGATGGCATCGATCTCGGAGCCCTTCATCCGCCGCCCGGTTGCGACCACGCTGCTGTCGATCGGGTTGTTCCTGCTGGGTGTCGTCGCCTACGAGTTCCTCCCGGTTGCCTCGGTCCCGAATGTCGACTTTCCCGCCATCTTCGTCTCGGCCAGCCGCCCCGGCGCCGATCCGTCCGTGATGGCCGCAACGGTGGCCTCGCCACTGGAGCGGCGGCTCGGGGAGATCGCCGGCATCAACCAGATCACGTCCACGAGCTCGCTCGGCACGACCAACATCCAGCTCCAGTTCGACATCGGCCGCAACATCGACAAGGCCGCCCGCGACGTGCAGGCGGCCATCAACGCCTCGCTCATCGATCTGCCGAGCGACCTACCGACACTGCCACGCTTCCGCAAAGCCAACACCGCCGGCGCGCCCGTCTTCGTGCTGGCGCTGACCTCGAAGACGCTGTCGGCCAGCGCGATCTACGACGTCGCCGATACGGTCATCGCCCAGCGCATCTCGCAAGTGCCTGGCGTCGGCGACGTCACGGTCTCCGGCGCCGATCAGCCGGCCGTGCGGGTACAGCTCAATCCAGTCGCGCTGTCGAACGCAGGCATCGCCACCGACGACGTCAGGACCGCGATCATCAATGCCAATCCGCTTGGTCCCGTCGGCATCTTCAACGGCGAGCGCCAGAGCGAGACTCTGGCGCTCAATCGACAGATGCGCACGGCGAAAGAGTTTCGCGACATCGTCATCAAAAGCTCGAACGGCAATTTCGTGCGGCTCTCCGACGTCGCCGATATCGAGGATTCCGTCCGCAACGCCCGCTCGATCGCCTGGTTCAACAAGCAGCCGGCGGTGCTGATCCAGATCACCAAGCAGGGCGATGCCAACGTGATCGATACCGTGGATCGCGTGAAGGCGTTGATCCCGGCATTGAAACAGTGGATCCCGGCCGGCGTCGAGATATCCACCCTGGTCGATCGCACCGGCACGATCCGCGCCAGTGTCCTGGACATGCAATGGACCTTGCTGGCGACCGCGTTCCTCGTCATGATCGTGGTGTTCGTGTTCCTGCGGCGGCTGACGCCGACGATCGCGGCGGGCATCTCGGTGCCGCTGGCCTTGGCCGGTACCTGTGCCGGCATGTGGATTGCGGGCTTTTCGATCGACAATCTGTCGCTGATGGCGCTGGCGATCTCCGTCGGCTTCGTGGTCGACGACGCCATCGTCATGATCGAGAACATGTTCCGCAATCTCGAGCACGGCATGCGGCCGTTCCGAGCGGCGCAGGAGGGCGCGAAGCAGATCGGCTTCACCGTGGTCTCGATCAGCCTGTCGCTGATCGCGGCGTTCACGCCGCTGATCTTCATGGACGGCATCGTCGGCCGGCTGCTCCGCGAATTCTCGTTGACGCTGACCTTCGCGATCCTGATCTCGACGCTGGTGTCGCTCACGGTCACGCCGATGATCTGCGCCCACTACATCCGGCAAACCACGTCCGGCACCGCGACTTTGTTCGATCGCCTGATCGAGGGCTCGCTGTCACGGATCGTCGCCTTCTACACCCGCACCCTGCGCACCGTGCTGGAATTCCCGCTGCTGACGCTGCTGGTGTTCTTCGCCACCATCGGCCTCACGGTGACGCTCTACATCAAGGTTCCCAAAGGCTATTTCCCGACCGACGATTCCGGCTTCGTGATCGGGGCGACGCGCGCCTCGGCCGACATCTCGTTTCAGTCGATGCTCGGCCTGCAGCAGCGGCTCGCCGAGATCGTGATGCAGGATCCGGCCGTCGCCGGCATCGGCTCGACCGTCGGCAGCGGCGGGGGCCCCGGAGCGGCGACCTCGAACCGCGGCACCATGTTCATCAGCCTGAAGCCGCCGGAGGAGCGCGACCACATCTCGACGCAGGTCGTGATCGACCGTCTCAGGCGCGCATTGTATCCCGTGCCCGGCATCCGCCTCTTCATGTTCGCCGCCCAGGACGTGCGCGCCGGCGGGCGACAGAGCGATTCCGACTACCAGTACACGCTGACCAGCACCGATCTCGGCCTGCTGCAGAAATGGGCGCCGATCGTGGCCAAACGCATGGAGAGCGTCGAAGGCATCACCGACATTTCCAGCGATCGCGATCCCGGCGGGCTTCAGCTGACCTTGTCGATCGACCGCCAGAAGGCCTCGGCGCTCGGCGTGAGGGTGCAGGACATCGACAATGCGCTGAACAACGCTTTCGCGCAGCGGCAGATCGGAATTATTTACACCCAGCGCAACCAGTACATGACCGTGCTGGAGATCGACCCGAAATTCCAGGTCGATCCCTCCAACCTCGATCGCATCTATGTCGCCGGCGCGGGCGACGCGCAGGTACCGCTGTCCGCCGTGGTCCATGCAACGCGTGGGCTCGCTGCGCTCGCGGTCTATCACTCGCAGTCGTTCCCCTCGACGACTGTGTCGTTCAACCTCTTGCCCGACGTGCCGCTCCAGGCCGCGACGCAAAACATCCAGCGTGCGGTCGAGGAATTGCACATGCCGGAAGGCATCCGCGGCAGCTTTGACGGCAATGCCGGCGATTTCGCCAAGACCAGCGGCCGCCAGCCACTCTTGATCCTCGGCGCGCTGGTCGCGATGTATATCGTGCTCGGCGTGCTTTATGAGAGCCTCGCCCATCCGCTCACGATCATCTCGACGCTGCCTTCGGCCGGCCTCGGCGCGCTGCTTGCGCTTCAATTGACCAATACGCCGCTGACGGTGATCGCCTTCGTCGGCATCATCCTGCTGATCGGCATCGTCAAGAAGAACGGCATCATGATGGTGGACTTCGCGCTCGATGCCGAGCGCCAGCGCGGGCTGTCCTCGGCGGAGGCGATCTTCGAGGCCTGCCAGGCGCGCTTCCGCCCGATCCTGATGACGACGATGGCGGCGCTGTTCGCCGGCATTCCGCTGGTGGTCGCGACCGGCCCCGGCACGGAACTGCGGCGTCCGCTCGGCATCACCATCATCGGCGGCCTGTTCGTCTCGCAGATCCTGACGCTCTACACGACGCCGGTGATCTACCTTCTGATCGACCGTCTGCGGCGGCGAACCGCGCCGCGCCCGCTGGCCACGCCGGCGGAATAGGTTGTTGAAGCGCCGCATCGAGCGTATAGCGGCGCCATGTCCAACGCGCCCGACACCGCCGCCGCGCCGGCCGAGCCGATCCCCGAATGCCCGCACTGCCAGAAGCCGATGCCGCTGTGCATCTGCGACAGCGTCACGCCCATTGAAAATCGGCTGTCGCTCCTGATCCTCCAGCACCCGCAGGAGCAGGACAGGGCGCTCGGCACCGCGCGGCTGCTCGCGAAGCATTTCGCAGATGCCACTGTGCGGGTCGGCCTGTCCTGGCCGAGCCTGTCCAAGGCGTTGGGGCGCCCGGTCGAGAATGCCGCGCGCTGGGCCGTGCTCTATCTCGGCTCGGCCCGCGCGGCCGATCTCGACGCCGAGGGCGAGATCGTCGCGCTCAACCGCAAGGGCGAGGTCGCGGAGAACCAGCGCGCGATCCTCGGCAAGCTCGAAGGCGTGGTGCTGCTCGATGGCACCTGGAGCCAGGCCAAGGCGCTGTGGTGGCGCAATCCCTGGATGCTGAAATGCCAGCGCGTGATCCTGAACCCGGCGCACCCCTCGCGCTACGGGCGCCTGCGTAAGGAGCCACGCCGCGACGGCCTCTCGACCATCGAGGCGGCGGCGACGATCCTCGCGGGCCTCGAGCGGCGTCCTGATATCGCCGACACCCTGCACGCCAGTTTTGAGCGACTGTTGACCCGCTACCGTGAGGTACAGGCCGAGATGCCGGAATTGGCGCCCAGACCTGCCCCGAAGCGCGGCCGCCGCGACTTCCGGCGTCGCAAACGAGCCTGACAGGCTGGAGCAAAAGCATAGCGCTCGAGGGCTCCATCAAGGCGTTGGAAGTCGCCTGGAAAGTGGGGCGAAGGCGGTTGCCTAAAGCCTTCATCCCCTATATTGCTCCGGCCTTACGGGGCCACGTGGCGGAGTGGTTACGCAACGGTCTGCAAAACCGTGTACACCAGTTCAATTCTGGTCGTGGCCTCCATCAAGCCTCTGATTCTTCAGCTTAAAATTCACTTCGGCTCAGGTTCCGCGAGCATCGCGTTCGATCTGCTCGCGCCGGATTTGCCCGGGGCCCGGCGGAAACCCGCGATTCAGGCCCGTTGGCATAGAGTTCGCATCGGTTGGGCGGAATATCCGATCAACCGAGCGCTGGAGAAGCCGTGGGCGACATCGTCCGATTTGTCCCGAAATCCGAGCTGGAGCGGGCTCGCCTCATTCGCGAGGCGCGCGCGATCTATGACAGCATCTTTCCGCCGGCCGCACCCGACCGGGTGCCGCAGGACGGCGAGGAGCGCGTCAAGACTTGATCATCGCTGTGCCGGGTTTTTGCGGCGAGCGCCTCCGGTAAAACGCCCGCGAGGCGGGCGCTTCCATTCGCAGCGAAGGTGGGCTCAGCAGGCTGCGTACCAGCCGTCCGGAAAGGGCAGCAGGGGCCAGGCGCCCTCGTTGTCATTGGCGGCTTTGGGCGTTGCAGCGTACGACCACGAGCGGGGCACGAATTCCTCCTCCGGCATGGGCGCGAAATCTTCGTGGATCATGACGTCCCGGACAGCATCCAGCAGCAAGTTGAATTCGGCTTCGCTCATCACACCCTCGCAGAACGCGGATGGCGCAATGTCGCAAAGCCGGTTTGTTTCCCGATTGATCCGATCGTTCGCATTTTAACGATCCGGCGATCGGGTCCCGATTGGTTAGCGATTCCTGAAAATTCGCTTGGGAACTCTAGATTCCTCCGCCTTGCGAGCAGTGTGAATAAAATCACATCCTCGCAGCTTTATTTCCCGCACCGTCTGTCGCGACACCGGCCAACGCAGCCGGGGGCAGGGCAGAACGGGAGAGCAGTCATGGAGGCGAGGTTCTTGCGGTTTGCAGGTGTGAAGAGCCGGGCGCGCCGTGCCTCGACCGTCGGGCTGTTTCTGACGCTGTTTGCCTCCGCCGCCCATGCGCAGGGAACGCCGGAGCAACGCCGGGCCTGCACGCCCGACGTCTACCGCCTCTGCGCCGGCGAAATTCCCAACATCCGTGCCATCACCGCGTGCCTGCGGCGCAACCGGGCCAGCCTGAGCGAAGCCTGCCGCAGCGTGTTCGACCAGGCCGGGTAGCCTCTGTGGATTTGTGCGCAGCAAGTGGCTTGCGCGCCACGCAAATCCGCCGATCCGTGTCTGTGAATATGCTGCGGGCAAGCTGTTGATTAATGGTGAGCGCGCTCAACGGACGCGACGCCAAGTCTGGCGGTTCGGAATCCCGTGACGCGAGGCCAGAGTCCCCCGGATTCGCGTTCCATCCGGCCTACAAGCCTTGGTGTTGCCCGACAGGCAAAACACGCCACTATTTGGTCAATCGTGATCGGCGAAAATATTCGCCTTTACAGAATTTCTGATTTGGCGCATTGTCGCGCCACCTCATCCCAGTCAGAGGGGCGTATCGCGATCGTCACGAAACGCGGGATGGGCCGTGGTGGACGCTGGCAGCACCGGCGCGATGAGGCAATCGCAGGGCGGGAGACCGTGAGCGATCGCCACGCGCAAACGACCGGTGCGACCAGCGTGCGGCAAAACCGTGTCGTCCTGACGCCCGGGGCCTGTGCGTCAAGTCTTGCGGTGATGCGTTTCGTCCAACCGGGCGCGCGCATCAGCGATCTGCAAGGCGACGGGGGCAATAGTGCATCGCTCCCCGGGGAGAGCTCGGCATAAGCCGTCAAACCACTGCGCAGGGAAGGCCGGGTTGTTTCCGGCTCCACCTGTATGCCGCTGTGCAGATTCTTGTAGCACACGCTTTCGCACAGTGGACCGCGGGTGCCCAGCCGGCACCCGGTCTTCCCTGCGCCCTCTGACAAAAGAGGGTGTCGAGATGGAGCATGACTCGGGTGAGAAGAGCCGCGAGGACGCGTAGGTGTGTCTGCGACAGAGATTTGCGTTGGTAGAGAGAGCTGTTGCGTCCAACTCCGTCACTGCGAGCGAAAGCGAAGCAATCCAGAATCCCTCCGCGGAAAGACTCTGGATTGCTTCGTCGCAAGAGCTCCTCGCAATGACGTGGAGAGAGCGGTGTGCCTCAACCTCAGTCTCGTGCCCCGGACGCTGCGCAGCACCAGGCGTCATCGAGCGGCGCTCGTGGCCTGGGACCGGCTCTGCGCTGCAACGCCTTTGGCGTTGCCGCTTGTCCGGGACACGAGAGTGGCGGGGGTCGATCATGGGTTTGCCGAACGCTCCCCGCATTTCGCCTCAAATTGCAACTCTTGCGTGCAGGAAGTCTTGATCCGCTGTGATCTAGAGGTGATCGCCCGGCTTGAACGCGGGCCCGGACCACGGCGACTAACCGATAGAGTGCACAGGGATCAGCGGACCGTGATTGAGACTCCTCTTCCTAAAGTACCAAAATAGTGCTTTAGTGCTTTCCATGAGCCCGTCGCCCCGAAACGCTCCGTCTGCGCTGCGTTACAGGCTTGCCCCTGATCCGGCCGCCAGGGCCGCGCTGGAGGCGACGTTCCAGGCTTATGACCACATGATGGAGATGCTCGACGAGGTCGCGCGGAGCCATAACGTCGGTTCCAACGTGGTCCTGCTCCATGCCCATGCCTATGAGCCGATCCGTAAACAGACCGCGCTGCCCTCACGCCTGGTGACGCTGGGCCTGCGCGACCGTGCCGACTATCGCGCGGCGCAGGGCCGCCGCCTGCCGCTCGACGACAAGCTCGCCAAGATCAAGGGCCCGGCCACCATTTCGATTGCAACCGTGCAAGGCCGCTTCAGCGTGCCGTTCGACTATGCCGGCTACGCCGAAGGCTGGGGGCGGAGCGTGCCCGCGCACCTGATCCGCACCGACGACGGTTTCGAAGTTCACTACGGCGTCACGCCGAACATTCTGCCAGAGGAGGAGAACGCTATGGATACCATCGCTGCCGCCCCCGACAATTTCCTGTCCCGGGTCGGGCGTCTGATCGCCGGGATTGCCTATGACGCGATCGAGCAGGCGGAGGGCAAGAACAAGCTCAAAGTGGTTGGCCAAGCCATCCGCGAGATCGAGCGCGCCGAATGCGAGGCGCGCGATGCGCTCGCGGCCGCGCGCGCCGAGGAATACCGCCTCAACGCGCGCCGCACCGAGATCGAGCGCGAGATGGCCGACCTCGCGCCTAAAATCGAAGGGGCGATCACGGACGGGCGCGACGATCTCGCGCGCGCCGGCATCGCGCGGCAGATGGATCTGGAGGCGCAGTTCGAGGTGCTCTCGCGCGCCATCGACGAGAACAACGAGAAGATCGAGCAATGCGTGACGTCGCTGCGCGCCGTGCTCTCGGCGCTCCAAGACGCCGAGCAGCGCCGCGCCGATCTCGAAAAGAGCGAGGCCGTCGCAGGCCAGCAGGCGTCGGCATCACCCCGCAAGCAGGGCGGCGGTTATGCGGCCGCGAAGGCGCTGCGCGCGGGCAGGGCGGTGGCACGGGTCACCGGCGTGCCGCCGGGCATCCCGTATTCGAGCGACATCGACGAGCTCAGCACGTTGCATCGCGACAAGGAAATTGCAGCGAGGCTGGCCCGGTTGAAGTCGCGCTCCTGAGTGCCGTGTCATGAGCGCTCTGCTCGAACACGTCATGTCGCCGGAGGTCAGGCCGTTCGCGATCGCGGCGGCCATGATCGTCATCGTCGGCTCGATCGAGGTGGTCTCGATGCTGGTCGGGGCTTCGCTCAGCGAAATGCTCGGCACCAACATCGATTTCGGCCACCCCAGCGACAATGGCGTGATCAACGCGATCTCATGGATCAATGTCGGTGGCGTGCCGCTGCTGATCTTCCTGCTGCTGTTGCTCGGCGCCTTCTCCATCACAGGCTTCCTGATCCAGGACGTCGCGCGGATGGTGGCCGGTCCGTTGCCGGCGACGGTCGCCTCGATCGGGGCGGTGGCCGTATCGGTTCCGTTGGTCCGCGGCGCCAGCCGTGCGATCGCGCGGGTCATTCCCAAGGACGAGAGCTACGCCGTCGGCCTCGGCGATCTGGTCGGCCGGGTTGGTGAGGTCGTCGTCGGTCCGCTCGACCAGGGGCCGCCGGGCCGCGTCAGCGTCGCCGACGTCCACGGCAATCGTCACTTCGTCTGGGCCGTCGCAGCACCTTCATCATCGCCCCTGCCGCAGGGAACCATGGTTCTGCTGGTCGATCGCGATGGCACCCGCTTCGTGGCGGTCAAGGCCGACGATGAACTCAAACCCTCCAAGCCCACTCTAAGCAGCTAGCACGCCATTATCGGAGAAAGTCATGTTCGACATTGCAGTCCCGGCCATGATCGGCGTCGCGCTGATCGTCGTCCTGGGGATCGTCTTCACCATTCTCTACAAGCGCGCCACCCGCGACGAGGCCTTCGTGCGCACCGGCCTCGGCGGCAAGAAGGTCGTGCTCGACGGCGGCGCCACGATCCTGCCGATCTTCCACTCCTATGCCAGCGTCAATCTGAAGACGCTGCGGCTCACCGTCGAGCGCAAGGAGCGGGAATCCCTCATCACCAAGGACCGCCTGCGCGTCGATATCGTCGCCGAGTTCTACGTACGCGTCCGTCCCGACGAGGAGAGCATCGCGCTTGCAAGCCAGACGCTGGGCGCGCTGACCAACGATGCCGAGGCGCTGCGCAACCAGGTCGAGGCGAAATTCGTCGACGGCCTGCGCTCGGTGGCCGCGACCATGACCATCCTGGAGCTCCAGGAGAAGCGCTCGGACTTCGTCAAGCACGTGCAGTCCACGGTCGAGTCCGATGTGAAATCGAACGGCCTCGAGCTGGAGTCGGTATCCCTGACGAAGCTGGACCAGACCGACGTCAAGTTCTTCAACCCGGAAAACTTCTTCGACGCCGAAGGTCTCACCCAGCTCAAGACCATTACCGAGACCCGCCGCCGCGACCGCAACGCCATCGTTCGCGACAACGAGGTGGCGATCGCGCAGAAGGATCTCGAAGCACGGCAGCAGACCCTGACCATCGAACGCACCAAGAAGGAGGCCGAACTCTCGCAGGAGCGAGACATCGCCAACAAGACCGCGAGCACCCGCGCCGAGGTCGCGACCGCGACACAGACCGCGCGCCTGACCGAGGAGAACGCTCGCATCGACACCGACAGGGCTGTCGCAGAGAAGGAGGCGGGCGCCAAGCAGGTCAAGGAAACCGCCGTGATCGAGTCGGATCTGGCGATCAACAAGCGCAGGACCGACGCGCAGCGCGAGATCCAGATCGCGACCCAGGAGAACGAGATTCAGATCGCCGCCAAGAGCAAGCAGACCTCGGAGGCCGTCGCCGAGGCCAAGACCGCCGAAGCGCTCGCCGTCTCCGCCGAGGAAAAGGTCGTGACCGCGCGCGCCGTCGAGGTCGCCGATCGTGCCCGTCTGACCCAGGTGCTTGCCGCGCGTACCGAGGCCGAGCGCAAATCGACCGAGGTGATCGTGGCGGCCGAGGCAGACAAGAAGGCGGCGCTCGACCGCGCCGAGGCGATCACGACGCTGGCCACCGCCGAAGCGGAGTCCAACAAGATCAAGGCGGTCGGCGTCCGCAACATCGGTGAGGCCGAGGCCGCCGTCATCACCATGAAGAACGAGGCTCAGAACAAGCTCGGCAGCAACGTCATCGATTTCGAGATCGCCAAGAAACGGATCGAGACCATGCCGGAAGCGCTCGCCGAGATGGTGAAGCCGATCGCCAACCTCAAGGACGTCCGCATCCTGCATACCGGCGGCGCCTTCGGCGGCAATGGTAACGGCGCCGGCGGCAATGTCGGATTCGGCGAAGGGCTCGCCGGCGAGCTGCTCAAGGTGCATGCGCTGCGTCCGATGATCGACGAGATCTTGCGTCAGAGCGGCTTTGCGCCGGGCGAAGATCCCGTGAAGGCGTTGGTCGGCGCCGTGACGGGGAAGGGCAACGGCGCTGCGGTGCCGGCGGTTGCGCCCGCAGCGGAGAAAACAAACTCTGCCGATCTATGAATGCCCGTTCATTGCTGCGGAGAATTCGAAACGATAAGAACAGGCCGTGCGTGTCTCGCGTCGCGCACCTCTTCCGGAGTGCTGGTCGATGGGTGTCTTGAACCTGTCGATTGCGCTCCGGACGGATCTTTCGAGGCAACGTCATTTGTTGCCGCGGCGCCTGCGCCGATCGACGCCAGGCGCCGAAGCCTGTTTCGATCGGGAGATTTTCAATGAAGTATTTTCTGTCTGGACTGGTCGCGATCGGACTTGCGATCGCCGCCGCACCGTCGCTCGCGGCTGACGCCCGCAACGTCACCGTCGTCAATGAGACCGGGTATGCCATCAAATTCCTCGGCTTCAACGCGCCGGACGATGGCCTGGACGAATGGGAGAACGAGCTCGACAAGGTTTTGCAGAACCAGGCGAGCACCTATGTCGAGTTCGACGAGGACGACGAGGGATGTGTCTGGAACATTCGCGTCGACTGGCAGAACTATGACGAGGCGGTGCTGTGGAAGAACGTCAACCTCTGCAGGATCACCGCGCTGCGGCTGCGCTATGACTCCGGCACCAAGACCACCTCGTTCCTCGCCGAGTAGCCTGACCTGACATGGGGCCGCTTTCCGGCCCTTCCTCAGCCGCCTTGCGGAAGATGACGAATTCGTCTTTGCAAGCGCAACCGGCTTTGTTATACGCAGCCGCGCGCGAACGACTGGTTCGCCTTTTCCTCGGTAGCTCAGCGGTAGAGCATCCGACTGTTAATCGGATGGTCGCTGGTTCGAATCCAGCCCGGGGAGCCAAATTCCGCTTATCTTTCAATGCTTTGAGGCCGCGCTCTGATGTGACGCGCGATCTGCAAGCACCGTCTGGTGCCCAATCCCGCGGAATCGGGTTCAAGCAGACGTGTCCAGCAGCGCCGTCGCGCCATGAGGACGGCGCCAAATCGACTCAATTCAAATCGAGCTTGGCCAGTGCCGGATCCTTACGGAGCTGATTCCCATGCCAGACATCCAGGTCGACCGTACTCATATGGCCCCCTCGATTCTGCCGGCCGACGTTCCCGAGCTCAGCGACGATGAATGCCTCGCTTGCCTTGCGCGTGCGGTCGAGGCGCCCGACTCGGCGCGGCTGGACGAGGTCGCCGCTCTGATCGGCCGCCTCGCGGTGGCGATCGAGTGATCCGTCTCGCCCTGATGATGCGGTGAGCTGCCAAGCCAGAGGGCTCCTCGCAGCCAACGGCCATGTTGCGTTTTGGCCGGGCATGTTCCAAAGATGCCGCCAACTCATCTCCGCGGCATCGTCCGCATTTCAGGGTCCGCAAATGTCCGGTTTCTCGACCGCGCGCCAAAAAATGGTCGATGGCCAGGTGCGCACCAGTGACGTCACCGATCGTCGTATTCTCGATGCCATGCTCACGGTTCCGCGCGAGGCCTTCGTGCCGGCCAGCAGACAGGCATTGGCTTATCTCGACCTCGATCTCGACGTGAGCGAGGGCGGCGCCAAGCGGTTCCTGATCAAGCCGCAGCTGACCGGCAAGCTGCTGCAGGCCGCCGAAATTGGTGAAGGCGACAATGTGCTGGTCGTCGGCTGCGCCTCTGGCTATCTCGCCGCGCTGGCCGCCAAGCTTGCGCGCCAGGTCACGGCGACGGAATGTGATTCGGCTCTGGCCGCGAAAGCCAAGGACGCCTTCGCCGCCCTGGGGCTCGCCAATGTCACCTGCAAGGTCGCTGCCTGCAGCGAGGGTGATCCCTCCACCGCTCCTTATGACGTGATCATCCTCAACGGCGCTGCCGAGACAACCCCGGCGGGGTTGCTCGGGCAGCTGAAGGAAGGCGGGCGCCTGGTGGGAGTGTCGGCCGAATCCAAGCCGCCGCGGGCCGTGGTCGTGACCCATAGCCACGGCGAATTCGGCCATCGGGCGCTGTTCGATGCCGCCGCCCCGGTCCTTCCGGGGCTGGAACGGGCCGCTGCCTTCGTGTTCTGAGGTCCCAAAGCCTAAAAATCCCGTTCTGAATCAGAAGTGTGGCCGGGATGCTGCACGTGAAGAGTTTCCACCGCGAACTACCTTGAGGTGGTTCCGTCGCGGCAATCCCCGTCCTATGTTGCGGCGGGGCAACGACTCCTCCACTGGTAGACGGTAACCCAGCTCGCGGGCACGAGCCGGGCGTTAGAATGAACGGAATTTCAGGGATGCATGGGGTGAAGCTCTTCACCGGAGCTGCGGTTTCGGTCCTGCTGCTGTCGCTAGCCGGGCCGATGCCTGCCTTGGCGGATACGATCGAGTCCGCGCTGGTGCGCGCCTATCAAAACAATCCGCAGCTCAACGCACAGCGTGCCCAGGTGCGCTCGACCGACGAGAACGTGCCTCAAGCCTTGTCTGGCTATCGCCCCAAGGTCTCGCTGACGGCGAGTGCTGGTTATCAATATCAGGATACGCTGACTGCGCCGGGCAGCACCCCAATCAACGGGACCACCGTTCCCCGCAGCGCGGGTTTGACCGTTTCGCAGACGCTGTACAACGGCAACCAAACCGGCAACAGGACGCGCGCGGCAGAGAGCCAAGTGTCCGGTGCTCGCGAAGCGCTGCGCAGCCTCGACCAGAGTGTGCTGCTTAGTGCCGCCACGACCTACATGGACTATCTGCGCGACGCCGCCACGCTGGAAGTTCAGCGCAGCAACGTGCGCGTGCTCGAGCAGACGCTGAAGCAGACCCGTGACCGCTTCAATGTCGGCGAAGTGACGCGTACCGACGTTGCCCAATCGGAAGCGCAGCTGGCTGCCGGCAAAACACAGGCGCTTACCGCCGAAGCGAATCTCACCACGACGCGCGCGAACTTCCGTCGTGTCATCGGCAACGAGCCGACGAGCCTCGCGCCGGGCTCGCCGGTCGACCGGTTTCTGCCTGCAACGCTTGCGTCCGCCGTCCAGCTCAGCCTGGTCGAGCATCCCAACGTTACAGCCGCAATGTTCGGCATCGATGTCAATTTCTTGCAGGTCAAGGTCGCCGAAGGCGCGCTGCTGCCAACAGTCACGTTGCAGGCCAGCGCAACGCAGGCCAATGAACAATCCCTGATTCAATACAGGGCGTTTAGCGCCGCCGCGGTCGCGCAGGCCTCGTGGCAGCTCTATGACGGCGGCAACCAATATTCGCTGATCCGCCAGTCCAAGGAAAATCTGGCGCAGCAGCGTCTTAATCTCGAAAACACGCGCGACCAGACGCGTGCGACCGTGGTGCAGTGGTGGGGGTCGTTGCAGGCCGGCAAGGCGCAGGTGCAGTCTGCGCAGGCGCAGGTCGCGGCGTCCGAGATCGCGCTGAACGGCGTGCGCGAAGAAGCGAAAGCCGGTCAGCGCACCACGCTCGACGTCCTCAACGCGCAGCAGGCGCTGGTCAATGCGCGCGTCGCGCTGGTCACCGCGCAGCATGATCGCGTGGTTGCATCCTATAACGTCCTCGCGGCCATCGGCCGCCTGTCGCCGCAGGTGCTCGGCCTCGCGACCACGGTCTATGATCCCACCGTGCACTACCATCAGGTCCGCGACAGCTGGGCCGGCGTACGCACGCCCGACGGACGCTGATTTCCGTAAGTATCCGGTCGCCTCGCCAAATAGCCGAGGCCGACCGGCGCTTTGCTTGCAATCATCAAAATCCCTGACATAGCCTTGCCAAGAAGATGCGGGTCGATTCGCCCGCATCGATGCCGTGTGCGTAAAGCTTGAGTGCCGCGGGCAGGGGCGCACCGCCGCACGTTGAGCCGTGATCTGGGGACAAGTCGGGCTGCCGCGACGAAAATGTCGGGCCGCCTGTCCGGAACCGGCCAATCCTGTCGTGCTTGGTGTAAAACAACGCATGCGAGGGCGTTGATGATGTGGAGTCGGAGATGACGCAGCCTGCAAAGGTCACAGAACCCTCGATGGAGGAGATTCTGGCCTCGATCCGGCGCATCATTGCCGACGATGAGGCCAAGCCGCCGCCGACAGAGGCCGCCAAACCCGAGAAGGCTGCGGCGCCCGCCGCGCCGCCAAAGCCGCAGGCGATGAACGACATTCCGCCATCCAAGGTCGCTCCGCCCAAACCCACCGCCGAAAAGCCCGCGCCGCCGCCGGCCGCAAAGCCGGCGCCGCCAGCACCCGCACCTGCGTCGGACGCATCCAACAGTCAGGACGACATCGACGCGCTGCTGGCCGGGCTCGACGCGGCCACGCCTGCGCCCGAGGTCCGAGCTCCAGAGCCCGAACCCGAGCCGGAGCCCGACGTGCTCGAATTGACCGACGAGATGGCGATGGACCCGACACCGCCTCCGCCGCCACCCAGCTTCCGCAAGGTCGAACCGCGCGACGATCTCGAATTCGCCGAATCGCCGCCGCCGCGCACCGCGCCGCCGCCGTCTTACGCGCCAGTGGACTTCGATGCGCCGCCGCTGCCGCCGCAACAGCCGATCCTCGCGCAATCGACGGTCTCCGCGGTCGAATCCGCCTTCAACTCGCTGGCCCACACGGTTCTGAGCAGCAATGCGCGAACGCTGGAGGATCTGGTCAAGGAGATGCTGCGTCCGATGCTGAAGTCCTGGCTCGATGACAACCTGCCGGGCTTGGTTGAACGCATTGTGAAGGCCGAAATCGAGCGGGTCTCGCGCGGCGGCCGCTGAGACGGGCCGTGCGGCCCCGATAAAGCCCTGCTCCTGCGTCATATTCGGCCTGCGGCCCGGGCCGAAAATGCTCGCCGTTGAGCTTCCCGTTGACTTGAGCCCCGCGCGCGGCTTTCTAGCAGCCCCATGATCGAAAAAAATTACCAGCCCGCCGATATCGAAACCCGCATGTCCGTGGTGTGGGAGGACAGCCTCGCCTTCAAGGCCGGCCGCCCTGACCGCCGCGACGCGGTGCCGTTCACCATTGTGATCCCGCCGCCGAACGTGACGGGCTCGCTGCACATGGGCCACGCCCTCAACAACACGCTTCAGGACATCCTGTGCCGGTTCGAGCGCATGCGCGGCCGCGACGTGCTGTGGCAGCCCGGCACCGACCATGCTGGCATCGCGACGCAGATGGTGGTCGAGCGCCAGCTGATGGAGCGCCAGCAGCCCGGCCGCCGCGAGATGGGCCGCGAGAAGTTTCTGGAGCGGGTCTGGCAGTGGAAGGCCGAGAGCGGCGACACCATCATCAACCAGCTCAAGCGGCTCGGCGCCTCCTGCGACTGGTCGCGCGAGCGCTTCACCATGGACGAGGGCTTGTCGAAGGCCGTCCTCAAGGTGTTCGTCGAGCTGCACCGCGAGGGGCTGATCTACAAGGACAAGCGGCTGGTGAACTGGGACACCAAGCTGCTGACCGCGATCTCCGATCTCGAAGTGCAGCAGACCGAGGTCAAGGGCAGCCTCTGGTATCTGCGCTATCCGATCGATGGCAAGATTTTCAGCCCCGAGGATCCCTCGAGCTTCATCGTCGTCGCCACCACGCGCCCCGAGACCATGCTCGGCGACACCGGCGTTGCCGTGCATCCCGATGACGAGCGTTATCAGAAGCTGATCGGCAAAAACGTCATCCTGCCGCTGGTCGGCCGCAATATCCAGATCGTCGCCGACGAGTATTCCGATCCGGACAAGGGCTCGGGCGCGGTGAAGGTGACGCCGGCGCACGACTTCAACGATTTCGAGGTCGGCAATCGCCACGGCCTGCGCAGGATCAGTGTGCTCGACAGGGAAGGCTGCCTCGATCTGCTCGGCAACGAGGATTATCTGCGCGACCTGCCCGAAGGTGCCTCGCAATTCGCCGAGGAGTTCAACAAGGTCGACCGCTTCGTCGCACGCAAGCGCATCGTCGAGCGATTGGAATCGTTCGGCTTCGTCGAGCGGATCGAGCCGCACACCCACATGGTGCCGCATGGCGATCGCTCGAACAGCGTGATCGAGCCGTATCTGACCGACCAGTGGTACGTCGACGCCAAGACGCTGGCCAAGCCGGCGATCGCGGCGGTGCGTTCGGGCGAAACGTCGTTCGTGCCGAAGAACTGGGAAAAGACCTATTTCGAGTGGATGGAGAACATCCAGCCCTGGTGCATCTCGCGCCAGCTCTGGTGGGGTCATCAGATCCCGGCCTGGTACGGTCCGGATGGCAAAGTGTTCGTCGCCGAGACCGAGGAGGAGGCGATCAGCCACGCCCTCGGCTATTACGTCGAGCAGGAAGTCATCACGCCGGAGCAGGGGCGCGAGATGGCGCTGGACCGCAACAAGCGCGACGGCTTCATCACCCGCGATGAGGACGTGCTCGACACCTGGTTCTCCTCGGCGCTGTGGCCGTTCTCGACGCTCGGCTGGCCCGAAGATGCGCCCGAGGTACAGCGTTACTATCCGACCAATGCGCTGGTGACCGGCTTCGACATCATCTTCTTCTGGGTCGCCCGCATGATGATGATGGGCCTGCACTTCATGAAGGAGGTGCCGTTCTCGACCATCTACATCCACGCCCTCGTCCGCGACGAGAAAGGCGCCAAGATGTCGAAGTCGAAGGGCAACGTCATCGATCCCCTCAACCTGATCGACGAATATGGTGCCGACGCGCTGCGCTTCACGCTGGCCGCGATGGCGGCGCAGGGCCGCGACATCAAGCTCGCCACCAGCCGCGTCGAGGGCTACCGCAATTTCGCGACAAAGCTCTGGAACGCCTGTCGCTTCGCGGAGATGAACCATTGCGCCGTGCCCGAAGGTTTCGAGCCGGCGAAGACGAAGGAGACGCTGAACCGCTGGATCGCGCATGAGAGCGCGCACACCACGCGCGAGGTGACCGAGGCGATCGAAGCATATCGCTTCAATGACGCCGCAGGCAGCATCTACCGCTTCGTCTGGAACGTCTATTGCGACTGGTATGTCGAGCTCGCAAAGCCCGTGCTGCTCGGTCCCGACAGTCCCGCCAAGAACGAAACCCGCGCCATGGTCGCCTGGGCGCGCGACGAGATCCTCAAGCTCCTGCACCCCTTCATGCCCTTCATCACCGAAGAGCTCTGGGAGGTGACGGCGAAGCGCGACGGATTGCTCGCATTGGCGGCGTGGCCACTGAAGCGGGCGGAACCGACGCCCGAGCAGCTTGCGATGCTCGCGGCGACGACGGGGCCGACCGATCCGCTCGTCTCGCCGGCCTGGGTGCTGCCCATCTTCGACCATGCCGACTTCACCGATCCCGCGGCCGAGGCCGAGATCGGCTGGGTGATCGACCTCGTCACGCAAATCCGCTCGGTGCGCGCCGAGATGAACATCCCGCCGGCAAGTCTGACGGCTCTGGTGCTCGCCGGCGCCTCGACCGAGACCAGGGAGCGCGCGCCGCGCTGGACTGATGTCATCAAGCGCATGGCGCGGCTGTCCGACATATCCTTCGCCGACCGCGCGCCGGACGGTGCGGTTCAGCTGCTGGTGCGCGGCGAAGTGGCTGCGCTGCCGCTGAAGGGCGTGATCGACGTCGCCGCTGAGCGCACGCGCCTGGACAAGGAGATCGGCAAGGCCGATGCCGACATCAAGCGCGCCGAGTCCAAGCTGGCGAACGAGAAATTCGTTGCTAACGCGGCCGAGGAGGTCGTCGAGGAGGAGCGCGAAAAGCGCGAGGCGGCACTGGCGCGCAAGGCCAAGCTGCTCGAGGCGCTGGAGCGGCTGAAGCAGGCGTCGTAGCCCTATTTCGGAAACGGCTTGCTCAGAAACTTCGAGCCCTTGATGCCGTAGCGCCAGGGCAGCTCCACCGCCTTCGTGATGCCGATCCGGATGCCGGTCGCGACCTCGACATCCTCCGTCCGCGCATGCAGCGCAATCGGTGGCCGGTCGAGGGGCAGGGTATTGTACGCGACGGTGATGCCGAGCGCTTCGGTCAGTTTGCCCGGGCCCGAGCACAGCGCGTGCATGTCCTGAAGATGGCGGCGGCGTCGCATCGCAGCCAAGCCATGGGTCGGCTCCAGCGCGCGGATCAGCACGGCGCTGGCCGAGCCTTCCTCCTCGCAGACGAAGTTCACGCACCAGTGGATGCCGTAGGAACGGTAGACATAGGCATAGCCGGGCGGACCGAACATCACCTGGTTCCGCTGCGTCGGCCCGCGATAGGAATGCGCGGCCGGGTCGGTATGATGATAGGCCTCGACCTCGACGATGATTCCGCCGACGCCATCGACCAGCATGGTGGCGCCGATCAGGTCGGGCGCGACCTCGTGGACGCTGCGGCCGAAAAAGGTCCGCTTCAGCGGCTTGCCAAGCCGCAATGGAGAGGCATTCGATCTTGGAGCCATTCGAGGTGAGAATCGCCTGAGAACAGAGCAGGATATTGCCCATATCTGCCATGTTCTCTGAAGCGGGGCGAGCCGGGTTGCGATGCTTGGCCAGACCGACTAGGTAGGACCAGAACAGACCGGACACCCCATGGTCGTTATTGTCGATACCATCTCGAACCCGCTGCGCCCGCGCCACCCCGAAAAGGTGAACCGGCCCGATTCCGCTTCGCCGCCGAAGCCGGACTGGATTCGCGTGCGCGCGCCCAACACCCGCGGCTATGCCGACACCCGCAACATCGTACGGGCCAACGGCCTGCACACGGTATGCGAGGAGGCGGGCTGCCCAAATATCGGCGAGTGCTGGGACAAAAAGCACGCGACCTTCATGATCATGGGTGACACCTGCACCCGTGCCTGCGCCTTCTGCAACGTCAAGACCGGCCTGCCCAACGCGCTCGATGCCTCGGAGCCGCAGCACGTCGCCGAGGCAACCGCCAAGCTGGGGCTGGCACACGTCGTCATTACTTCGGTCGACCGCGACGACCTCGCCGACGGCGGCGCCGAGCATTTTGCCCAGACCATCCGTGCGATCCGCGCCGCGTGTCCTTCGACCACGATCGAGATCCTGACGCCGGACTTCCTGCGCAAGGAGGGCGCACTCGAGATCGTCGTTGCGGCGAAGCCCGACGTCTTCAACCACAATCTCGAGACCGTGCCGTCGCGCTATCTCACGGTGCGGCCCGGCGCGCGCTATTTCCATTCGATCCGGCTGCTGCAGCGGGTCAGGGAGCTCGATCCCACCATCTTCACCAAGTCCGGCATCATGGTCGGGCTCGGCGAGGAGCGCCACGAGGTGCTCCAGGTGATGGACGATCTGCGCTCGGCCGAGGTCGATTTCCTCACCATCGGCCAGTATCTCCAACCCACTCGCAAGCATCACGCCGTGATGCGCTTCGTGCCGCCCGACGAGTTCGCCTCCTACGAGAAGGTCGCCTATACCAAGGGGTTCCTGATGGTGTCGGCGAGTCCGCTCACCCGTTCGTCGCATCATGCGGGCGAGGATTTTGCGAGACTGAAGGCAGCGCGGGCCGCGATCGCGCGCTGAGTTCCAATGCATCGAGTTTCAAGCAAGCACCGCGTCAATCACAGCGCGTCCGAGATGTTTGATCTGGTCGCCGACGTCGAGCGCTACCCGGAATTCGTGCCGCTGTGCAGCGCGCTGAAGGTGCGTCAGCGCATGGCGAAGCCCGATGGCACCGAGGTGCTGGTCGCCGACATGACGGTCTCGTTCAAGCTGGTCAAGGAATCCTTCACCAGCCGGGTGACGCTCGACCGCGCCAATTTGAAGATTCTCGTCGAATATCTGCAAGGTCCGTTCAGCAATCTGGAAAACCGCTGGACGTTCGAGCCCAAGGGCGAGGGCGTCTGCGACGTCGGTTTCTTCCTCTCCTACGAGTTCAAGAGCCGCATGCTGGCGATGCTGATGGGCTCGATGTTCGACGCTGCATTCGCGCGATTCTCCACTGCGTTCGAAAAGCGGGCCGACGCGATCTACGGCCGGCCCAAATTGGCGTCGTCCTAGTCTTCCCGGCGGGCACCGCTCTCTCCGCCGTCATTGCGAGGAGCTCTTGCGACGAAGCAATCCAGAGTGCGTCCGCGGCGGCAGTCTGGATTGCTTCGCTGCGCTCGCAATGACGAGGCTTCAATCCACCGCCTTCACCACATCCGGCGGCTGCGAGGCGTAGTACGCCGCGGCCTGCTCGATCTCCTGCGGCGTCATTGCGCGCGCGATGTTGCGCATCTGCTGGCTGATGTCGTTGCGCCGTTCGCCGGAGGCGAAGGCCTGGAGCTGCGCCTTCATATAGGCCTCCGACTGGCCTTCAAGCCACGGGCTGCCGGTCTTGTTGTCGAGGCTGCCATGGCAGGAGCCGCAGGGCGCGATGCCGCGCATCGGCGCGCCGTAGATGACGATGTTCGGTTTTGGAAGCTGCGGCGTCGGGTGGTAGGCCGGCAGCCGCGGCAGGTAGGCGTAGTAGATCGAGAGATCAGCGATCTCCTGGTCGGTCAGGTTGACGGCAAACGGCGACATCACGGCATTGCTGCGTGCGCCGGAGCGGAAATCGTGCAGCTCCTTGTAGATCACGGCCGCATACTGGCCGGCGAGGTTCGGCGAATCCGCGCGGCTGATGCCGGTCGGGCCGTGGCAGATGGCGCAGCGCTGCGCCAGCGTCGCACCGCGGCCAATCGCTTCCTGGCTCGAGCGTGACAGCGTGGACGAGGTCAGCACGACCTCCGACAGGCGCTTGCTCAGCTCGGGCGCCGTCACGCTCAGCGCTCGCTGCGGCACGCCGGCGGCGCTACAGATGGCGTCCCAGACATTGGCGAACTGAACCCAGGGCTGCGCGAAGGGCAGCACGATGAAGCCGGCAAGCGCCGTCACGATCAGGATCGCGGCGGTGATGCCGACTCCAAGCGTGAAATGCCTGTTGCGGAAGGTGAAGAGGTCGCGCTTGCTCATCACTGCGCTCCCACATAGACGGCCGGCACCGACGTGCCCTCGCTCAGCGCCAGCGTCACGATTGGATAACCGTAGTTGGTGAGGGTGAGGCCGATCATCAGTGCCACCCATAGTGCATAGCTGTTGAGTGCGACCGGCACGGTCGCCGGCTGGTGCACGGCCAGCGCAAACCGGTAGGGGCCGGCATCGGCCTGAGGCGCACGCATGCCGCGCGCCAGGATGGCGATGGACATGATTCCCGAGGCCAGCAGGATGAATCCGCCGATCGCCGAGAACGTGACCGAAAGCGCCTGCGGCGCGATCGCGGGATCGCCGAAGTCGAAATAGGCCATGCGGCGCGGCATGCCCAGGATGCCGACCCAATGCCACGGGAAGGTGGTGACGATCATGCCGACGAACCACAGCCAGAGCTGGGTGCGGATCAGGCGGAGATCGGCCAGCTCACGGCCAGTCAAATGCGGCCACAGATCATAGGCGATCGCAAAATACATGATCACGATGGCACCGCCGAAGATCAGGTGGAAATGGCCGGTGATCCACTGCGTGTTGTGGATGGACGTATCGAGCTGATAGCTCATGTTGATGAGCCCGCCGGCGCCGCCGAAGCCGAGCATCACGAAGGAGAAGGCAAGCGCCAGCATCATCGGATTGTCCCAGGGCAGGGCCCTGATCCAGCCGAACATGCCGCGCCCCCCGCGCAGGCGTGCGGCGATCTCGACCGAGGCGCAGATCGTGAACACGGTCAGCAGCGTCGGCAGTGCCACCAGCGCCGTGAAGGCCGAATGGATGAACTTGAAGCCGGCGCCGACTTGCGGATCGGCAAAGGTGTGGTGCATGCCGATCGGCATCGCGACCACGAGGAACAGGATGAAGGAGATCCGCGCCATGGTGTCGGAATAGACGCGGCCGCCGATCGCGCGCGGCACGATGGTGTAATAAGCGATGTAGGTCGGCATCAGCCAGAAATAGACGATGGCGTGCAGCGTCCAGGAGAAGAACACGCGGGCAAGCCCTGCGTCGATCGTGGTCTTCAGCCCCGCCGCGACGGGAATGATCTGGAGCAGCAGCTCGAGCGCGGCGCCGACCGCGGTCCAGGCCCACAAGTAGGAGCCTGCGACATTGGCGAACATGGCGAGCGGCACCGGCGCGCCGGGATGGGCCTTTCGCCAGACGCGCAGATTGATCGACATCAGCGCGACCCAGATCCATGAGCCGACCACGACCAGCACGACGCCGAGATAGTAGAAGACGTTGCCGATCAGCGGCGGATAGAAGGTGTAGAGCACCGAGGCGCGTCCCAGCGCGACCGGGATCACCGCCATGATGCTGCCGGCGACGATCAGCCAGAATCCGGCCCAGGCCCAGCGCAGGCCGACCAGGCGCTGCTCCAGCGCGGACTCGCTGATCGCATAGCCAAACGCCATCGCGACCAGGGTCGGGAAGACGTAGCCCATCACCGTGCCGTGCGCGGTCAGCGAGCGGTAATAGAGCTCGGGATTGGACAGCCAGGTGCCGATCGGGCTGCGGATGAACATCTGCCAGGCGCCGAGCGTGAGGGCTATGCCGAACACGGCGAAGGCCAGCCAGAAATGGGCGAGGATGAGCTTCCTATTGACCAACACAGCTCAGCCTCCCGCCGCCCTTCGCCCGATCGGCGAATTCGGTCTTGTCGATCACCTTGACCTTGCCCCACATGCCCTCGTGGCCGAAGCTGCAAAACTCCTGGCAGGGCATCAGATAGTCGCCGGTATTCGTGAAGCGCATGAGCTGCTCGGAGATGTAGCCCGGCACCAGCATGGTGTTGACGTTGGTGCCCTGGATCAGGATGCCGTGGACCACGTCGGCGCTGGTGGCGCGCAGCGTGATCGGCGTGTCGGCCGGGACCACGATGCAGGCGGGCGTGAAGGAATATTGCTGGCCGATCGCGCGCACGGTCACATTGCCATTGGCCTCCAGCACGCTGCCGAGATTGCTCTCGACGAATTCGCCCGACAAATGCAGCCGCGACGGATCGGTGATTTCGACGCGCGGCTGCGGCATGGTCGCACGATGGATGCCGGCAAAGGCCGCCAGCAGGGCCATGGCCACGATGATGATCACGGCAACCGTGGCCCACCGCCGCTCGACGCGGGCCGCGATCTCGGCGCTTGAATGGGCTTCCTCCGTGCTCATTGCAGCGATCCGCGCGGCAGGAAGACGAACAGGTAGAAGGCAAGCCACATCGCGACCACGCAGGCTGTCGCGATACCAGCGAGCACGATCGCGCCGGACGGCCCTTGCGCGACGACCTCCTCGACGGCCTGATCGGCGGCGGCTGGGCTGGTCGGCGGATCGGAATTGATCATAGCGGCCTCAGTTCAGGGGTGCGGAGCGCAGCTCATTGGCCTCGCGCGCCGAGACCGGCGTGCCGCGATTGCCCCAGGCGGTGCGAATGTAGGAGACGACGGCGGCGACCTCGTTGTCGGAGAGGAGGCCTGCAAAGGGCGGCATGCCGTAGGGCATCGGATTGCCCTTGGTGCCCGGCGGATAGCCGCCATTGAGCACCATGCGGATCGGATTGACCGCCGATTGCATCTCGATCGACTGGTTGTTGGCGAGCGGCGGCCAGTGCGGCGGCTTGCCCTCGCCCTGCATGCCATGACAGCTCGCGCAATTCTTGTCGTAGACGGTCTTGCCGAGGCTGATCAGCAGGCTGCTCTCGGTGGTCGGCAGCGTCGAGCTTGCCGGCGGCGGAGGCGAGGGCTCCGCGATGCCCTTGAGGTACACCGCCATCGCCTTGGTGTCCTCGTCGCTCAGATATTGCAGGCTGTTGTGCACGACCTCGGCCATCGGGCCATAGACGACGCCGCGCATGGAGACGCCGGTCTGGAGCAGGTCGGTGATGTCCTTGATGCTCCAGTCGCCGAGCCCGGCTTCGCGGTTCGACGTCAGCGAGGGGGCGTACCAGTTCTGCATCGGGATCAGGCCGCCCTTGAAGGCGTCCGATTGCGAGGTGCCGCCGAGCGCGTTGATCGGCGAATGGCACATTCCGCAATGGCCGAGGCCCTCGACCAGATAGGCGCCGCGATTCCATTCCGCCGATTTCTTCGGATCCGGCTTGAACTCGCCTTCGCTGAAGAACAGCGTGCGCCAGCCGAGGATGAGCTGACGGTTGTCGTAAGGAAAGCGCAGCTCGTGCGGCTTGTTCTTCTGGTTCACCGGCGCGATCGAGCGCAAGTACGCGAAGATCGCGTCGCTGTCGGTGCGCGTGACCTTGGTGTAGGACGCGAACGGCATCGCCGGATAGATCAGCCCGCCGTCCGGAAAGCGGCCGCTGTGCATGGTCTTGTAGAAATCGTCCGCGCTCCACTTGCCGATGCCTGTATCGGGATCCGGCGTGATGTTGGAGGTATAGAGCGTGCCGAACGGGGTCGGCATGGCGCGGCCGCCCGCGAACAGGCGGCCCTCCGGCGCGGTATGACAGGCGGTGCAGTCGCCGGCGCGGGCAAGATATTCGCCGCGTGCGATGATGTCGCCGGTCTTGTCCTTGTCTTGCGCCTGCGCGGCCGAGGTGAGCGCGGCGAAAGCAAGGAGCACAATCGACAATTTGGAGCCCATCATCCGCCTCGTCAGTTGGGCTGGCTGCCGCAGCCGAACGGCAGCGCGTAGGTGCCTTTCGGCACGGGGGCCGGATTCGCCGGTGCCGGCCGCGTCGCGAGCCACGCCGCAACGGCGGTGACGTCAGTCTCGGTCAGATGACCGGCGACGAGCTGCATGCAGTCGGGCGACTTCGCGGTTCGCGTGCCGTAGCGCCAAGCGCCGAGCTGAGCGCTGATGTAGTTGGCGCGCAGGCCAAGCAGGCCGGGGATACCGGGCTGCATTCCCGTGAGCCCTGGACCATGGCAGCTCACGCAGGCCGGAATGTTGCGACCTGCATCGCCGCTGGTGGCCAGCAGTTCGCCGTGCGCCAGCACTTCTTTGCTGACCTCGCTCGGCGCGGGCGACGGCAGCGGCGGATGCTCGCTGGCAAAATACTCCGCCATCGCCTGCAGATAAGGATCGGGCAGAAATTCCAGCAGATAGTTCATCGGCGGGTATTTGCGCCGGCCGTTGCGGAAGGCGAGCAGCTGGTTGTAGAGATAGCCGGCCGGCTTGCCGGCAAGGCGCGGAAAATAGACGTCGCTGGTGCCTTCGCCCTTGTTGCCGTGACAGGGCGTGCACGCTTCGACCCGCGCCGCCATCGTGTCGGGCGGTTGGTTGGCCGTTTGTGCGGCCGCACCGTCAATGGCGGCCAAAGTGGCAATGGCCAGAGCAGTGGTGCGAGCGAGCACTCTCGTCCCCCTCCAAAACAGGACCGGTTGATTCCGGATCACAAAGTAGGGGAGCATTTTGCGCCAATATGGTCCCGCGCAAGATCGGGCACGCGTGATGACGTCTGGTCGCGGTCTCTGCATGAGCGATCCCGATCGAATTCGCCAAAACTTGCGTGCTTTTTGAAAACTGGGCATGACACCGCACTCTCGCGACAGTTCCTGCCCGAGGCCTGCTTCGTCGTCTCGCCCTCCGATGTCAGAGGGCGCAGGGAAGACCGGGTGCCGGCTGGGCACCCGCGGTCCACTGTGCGAAAGCGTGTGCTACAAGCATACAGGTGGAGCCGGAAACAACCCGGCCTTCCCTGCGCAGTGGTTTGACGGCTTATGCCGAGCTCTCCCCGGGGAGCGATGCACTATTGCCCCCGTCGCCTTGCAGATCGCTGATGCGCGCGCCCGGTTGGAACGAAACGCATCACCGCAAGACTTGACGCACAGGCCCCGGGCGTCAGGACGACACGGTTTTGCCGTACGCTGGTCGCACCTGTCGTTTGCGCGTGGCGATCGCTCACGGTCTCCCGCCCTGCGATTGCCTCATCGCGCCGGTGCTGCCAACGTCCACCACGGCCCATCCCGCGTTTCGTGACGATCGCGATACGCCCCTCTGACTGGGGATGAGGTGGCGGGAGAATGCGACAAATCAGAAATTCTGTAAAGACGAATATTTTGGTGTGAGCCGATTGACCGAGCCGTGGGGTTTTTTGCCCGACGGGCAACGCAACGGATTGTAGCTTGCTGCCCTGAAGGAGCGAACCGTAGTCCGGGCTACGGCACCCGTGTTCCCCCGACATCCGCCGGGATCATTTCGCGCCGTCGCGGGTTCTCAACGGATTGTCCGGGTTGGAGCCGCCATGACCATCAATTTTGACACGCTGAAAGCATCGCTCGTGCTGTATGGCTTGAACGCGATCTACGCGATGCTTCTGCTCGCGGTCGGCTGGTATCTGTCCGGCGCACTGCAGCGTTTCGTCACGCGCGTATTGAGCGTCACGCACCGCGTCGATCCGCTGGTGACCTTGTTCGTTGCCAGCGTCGTTCGCTATGCCGTGCTCGCGGTCGTCGGCATCGCCGTGCTTCAGCTCTTCGGCATCCAGACCGCGAGCCTCGTTGCCGTGCTGGGCGCGACATCACTCGCCATTGGTCTTGCGCTTCAGGGCACGCTCTCCAATCTCGCCGCCGGCGTGATGCTGCTGTTGTTCCGGCCCTTTCACATCGGCGATGACGTCGAGGTGGCCGGCAAGGCGGGGAAGGTGAAATCCCTGTCGCTGTTCATGACCGAACTGCTCGCGCCCGACAACACGCAGATCCTCTTGCCGAACGGGCAGGTATGGGGCGCGGCCATCATCAACCACAGCGCCTATCCTGGCACGGGCGAGATCAAGGTGACGTTTCCGGTCAGGGCCGGCTCGGCCAATGCGCTCGCTGACAAGATTCTGAAGGAGCTGCGCGACGATCCCCGCATCGACGACAGGACCGCCCCCTCGGTCAATGTAACAAAGGTGATCGCTGCCGATCCCGCAGCGCCCGTCGTGGAGTTGACGGTGAGCGCAAAGGTGAAGCCGTCCGATGCCGATGCCATCAAGCAGCGGGTGCTCGATCATGCGAGTGCGCTGCTTGCGGCGGCCTGAGAGCGCCTTTAGCCCCGCGGCGAGCGCGGCGGCCTGCGCTTCACCGCATGCCGGCGCGGCGAGCGGGTGACGCGGGGACGAAGGCGGCTTGCGGCTGCGGGACGCGGCTTGGCCTGGGCTTGTGGGCCGCGGGCGAGGTCCATCAGCATGCGCAGTGCCTCGACCACGGAGCGGGCACGCACGGCGCTGCGGCCGATCGCGCCGAAGCGGTGCTCGCGATGGATGATGCGGCCGTCGCGCGCCGCAGCGGCAAAGTGCACGAGACCGACCGGCTTGCCGGGCGTGGCGCCGCCGGGGCCGGCAATGCCGGTGATGGCGACCGCGAGATCGACATCGGCGCGCTCGAGGGCGCCGATCGCCATCGCGGTTGCGGTCTCCTTGCTGACCGCGCCGAAATTGCTGAGCGTGCTCGCCTCGACCCCGAGCATCGCGCGCTTGGCGTCGTTGGAATAGGTGACGAAGCCGCGGTCGATGACATCAGAGGAGCCGGGGATATCGGTCAGCGCGCCGGCGACCAGGCCGCCGGTGCAGGATTCGGCCGTCGCGATCGTCAGCTTGCGCATCCGGCACAGATCGAGCAGCGAGCGGGAGAGGGCGCGTGCGTCGCTGCCGCCCATGGCTTAGACGCTCCAAGTCTTTTCGTTAAACGGAAGACGGATGGTGGCGCTCGCGGTGGCCGCGATGCCTTCCTCACGGCCGGTGAAGCCGAGCCGCTCGCTGGTGGTCGCCTTCACCGCGACGCGCGAAATGTCGACGCCGGAAATCTCGGCGATGCGCGCGCGCATGGTGTCACGCAAGGGACCGATCTTCGGCCGCTCGCAGATCATCGTCACCTCGAGATTGGCGACGCGGCCGCCGCGCTGGGTGACGCGCTCGATGGCGTATTTCAGGAACTGGTCGGAGGAAGCTCCCTTCCACTTCGCATCGCTCGGCGGGAAGTGCGAGCCGATGTCGCCGTCGGCGAGCGCGCCGAGGATGGCGTCGACCAGCGCATGCAGGCCGACATCGCCATCGGAATGGGCAAGGAAGCCTTTCGTATGGGCGACGCGCACGCCGCAGATCATGACGTGGTCGCCGTCGCCGAAGGCGTGCACGTCATAGCCGGTGCCCGTCCTGATGTCGCCGAGCTGGGCGGCCAGGCGCGCTTCCTCGCGCACGAAATCCTCGGGAGTGGTGAGCTTCATATTGGCAACATCGCCTTCAAAGGTTGCAACCGTCAATCCTGCCCATTCGGCAATGGCGGCATCGTCGGTGAAGTCCGAGCGTCCGTCCTTCGCCGCGCGACGATGCGCCTCGAGGATGACGTCGAAACGAAAGGATTGCGGCGTCTGCGCGATTCGCAGCCGCGCGCGGTCCGGCGTGTCCTCGATATGACCGCTCTCGCCGGTGAGCTTGATGGTGTCGGTGACGGGGACGACGGGGATCGCAGCGCCGGTGCGGCTCGCCGCCTCGATCGCACGGGAGATCATGCTCGCCGAGACGAAGGGGCGGGCGGCGTCGTGGATCAGGACGATGTCGGGCTTGTGCTTGGCCAGCGCTTCCAGACCCGCGAGCACCGAGGCCTGACGGGTGGCGCCACCATTGGTCGGCGGCTCGTGCTTGAGCCCTGCGACCGCGGCCGTGAACATGGCGCTGTCGTCGGGGTTCACCACCGGTTGCACCGTCGACACGTCGGGGTGACGGCTGAAGGCTTCCATGGCGCGATAGATCACGGGCACACCGCCGATCTCGCGATATTGCTTCGGCCCGCCGGCGCCGGCGCGCAAGCCCCGACCGGCTGCGACGAGGACGACCGCGGTGCGTTGTGATTTCGCCATAGGACTCAAATACTCAGTTGGTGATGAAGAGTCGGGGAGTGGGGTGATTTGACGGCATGCCTCTAGCACGGCAGGCCCGCAAAAAAAGGGGGTTTCCCCGCTTTGTGGGAAACAGCATTTTGCTGCACTGCACTTGAAAGATCTGCAGAACTGTCTAAACTGTAGGCATGACGCTTGACTGCACAAGAATTGTGCGCAAGATAGGTCATGGCAGGCGCGATGAGGCCCTGTCCAGTCAACGAGACCCCTGTGACCGGCTCGGCAGTATCCGGCTCTAAGCCGTTGAAAATAGGCGATATTGATGTCGCCACCCCGGTCTTCCTGGCGCCGATGTCGGGGGTGACTGACTCGCCCGTTCGGCGGCTGGCCGCCGAGCTGGGGGCAGGTCTCGTCGTGTCGGAAATGACCGCCAGCGATGAGCTCGCCAACGGCCACCGGATGTCGCGGTTGCGCTGCGAAGCCACGGGGATCGGCCCGCACGTGGTCCAGCTCGCCGGCTGCGAGGCGCATTGGATGGCTGAGGGGGCCCGGATCGCCGAAGCCGAAGGCACCGACATCATCGATATCAACATGGGCTGTCCGGCCCGCCACGTCACCGGCGGCCAGTCCGGCTCGGCCCTGATGCGCGACCTCGACCACGCCGTCAGCCTGATCGACGCGACGATTGCGGCGGTGAAGGTGCCGGTGACGCTGAAGATGCGGCTCGGCTGGGACGACCGCAGCCGCAACGCGCCGGAACTGGCGCGGCGCGCGGAAGCATCAGGCATCAAGCTCGTCACCGTGCATGGCCGCACCCGCTGCCAGTTCTACAAGGGCGAGGCCGATTGGGATGCGATCCGCGCCGTGCGCGAGGCGATCTCCATTCCGCTCGTCGTCAATGGCGACATCACCACTTATGACAAGGCGCTCGCGGCGCTCGACGCCTCCGGCGCCGATGCCGTGATGATCGGCCGCGGCGCGCAGGGCCAGCCCTGGCTGCCCGGCCAGATCGGTCGCCGCCTGAAGGGCGGTGAAGAGGAAGCAACGCCGGCGCTCGAGACGCAGCTGCATTATGTCCGCACGCTCTATGAGGGCGTCTGCACGCTGTACGGCCTGCGCATCGGGCTCAGGCACGCGCGCAAGCATCTCGGCTGGGCGCTCGATATCGCGGCGGATGCGAGCGGCGCTTCAATCGAGAAGCTGAAGGGGTGGCGTCAGAAGATCCTGACCTCGGAGGATCCGCGCCTGGTCCACCGATCGCTGCAAGACGCCTTCGACGACTTCGCATGGAGCGCTGCTGCATGAGTTCAGCCGCTGAACATCGCCGGCCGTCCGACAGCGACGCGATCCTGGATGCGCTCCCCAATCCCGTGCTGATGATCGGGCCGGACGGCAAGATCGTCGCCGCCAACATCGCGACCGAAGCCTTCTTCGAAATCTCGACGCAGTTCCTGAAGCGGCAGTCGCTGAAGGAACTGGTGCCGTTCGGCAGCCCTTTGCTGGCACTGATCGACCAGGTGCGCTCGTCGAACTCGCCGGTCAATGAATACAAGGTCGATCTCGGTACGCCGCGCATGGGCGGCGACCGTCAGGTCGATCTGCATGTCGCCCCGCTCACGGAGCGGCCCGGCCACATCGTGGTGATGCTCCAGGAGCGCACCATCGCCGACAAGATGGATCGCCAGCTCACCCATCGCAGCGCTGCGCGCTCGGTGATCGCGCTGGCCGCGATGCTGGCGCACGAGATCAAGAACCCGCTATCCGGCATCCGCGGCGCGGCGCAGCTCCTGGAGCAGCAGGCCTCCTCCGAGGACCGCATGCTGACGCGCCTGATCTGCGACGAGGCCGACCGTATCGTGACGCTGGTCGACCGCATGGAGGTGTTCGGCGACGAGCGCCCCGTGGTGCGCGGCCCGGTCAACATCCACTCGGTGCTCGATCACGTGAAGCGGCTGGCGCAGTCCGGCTTTGCCCGCAACATCCGCTTCATCGAGGATTACGATCCCTCGCTGCCGCCGGTGCTGGCGAACCAGGACCAGCTGATCCAGGTGTTCCTCAATCTCGTGAAGAATGCCGCCGAAGCCCTGATCGACGTGCCCGACGCCGAAATTCAGCTCACCACCGCGTTCCGCCCCGGCGTGCGCCTGTCAGTCCCCGGTCAAAAATCCCGGGTATCCCTGCCGCTCGAATTCTGCGTCAGAGACAACGGACCAGGCGTGCCGGACGACCTTCTGCCCAACCTGTTCGATCCCTTCGTGACCACCAAACAGACCGGCTCGGGCCTGGGTCTTGCACTGGTCGCCAAGATCGTCGGCGATCACGGGGGCATCATCGAATGCGAATCTCAGCCGCGCAAGACCACCTTCCGCGTGCTGATGCCGATGTATTCCACATCGGTGAAACATGCCGATCAAAGCAGTCGCGACGGCTCTGCCGGGAAGTTGTCGTCTGCGTCACAGGGGGCAAAATGAGGATTAGCGATGCCCGCAGGTAGCATTCTCGTAGCTGATGACGATACCGCCATCCGCACTGTTCTCAATCAGGCACTGTCCCGCGCCGGCTACGAAGTGCGGCTGACCGGCAATGCCGCAACGCTGTGGCGTTGGGTCAGCCAGGGGGAGGGCGATCTCGTCATCACCGATGTGGTGATGCCCGACGAGAACGCTTTCGACCTGCTGCCGCGGATCAAGAAGATGCGGCCGAATCTGCCCGTCATCGTCATGAGCGCGCAGAACACGTTCATGACGGCGATCCGCGCCTCCGAGCGCGGCGCCTATGAATATCTGCCAAAGCCCTTCGACCTGAAGGAACTGATCGCCATCGTCGGCCGCGCACTCGCCGAGCCGAAGGAGCGGGTCTCGACGCCAGACGAGGACGCCGAGATGGAGGCGATCCCGCTGGTCGGCCGCTCGCCCGCGATGCAGGAAATCTATCGCGTGCTGGCGCGTCTGATGCAGACCGATCTCACCGTGATGATCACGGGCGAGTCCGGCACCGGCAAGGAGCTGGTGGCGCGCGCGCTGCACGATTACGGCAAGCGCCGCAACGGCCCGTTCGTCGCCGTCAACATGGCCGCGATCCCGCGGGACCTGATCGAATCCGAATTGTTCGGCCATGAGCGCGGCGCCTTCACCGGCGCCAACACCCGCGCCTCCGGCCGGTTCGAGCAGGCCGAGGGCGGCACGCTGTTCCTCGACGAGATCGGCGACATGCCGATGGAGGCACAGACCCGTCTGTTACGCGTGCTGCAGCAGGGCGAATACACCACCGTCGGCGGCCGCACCCCGATCAAGACCGACGTGCGCATCGTCGCGGCCTCCAACAAGGATCTGCGCGTCCTGATCCAGCAGGGCCTGTTCCGCGAAGACCTGTTCTTCCGCCTCAACGTCGTGCCGCTGCGGCTGCCGCCGCTTCGCGAGCGCATCGAGGACCTGCCGGATCTAGTGCGGCACTTCTTCACGCTGGCCGAGAAGGACGGCTTGCCGCCGAAGAAGCTGGACGCGCTGGCGCTGGAGCGGATGAAGCAGCATCGCTGGCCGGGCAATGTGCGCGAGCTCGAAAACCTTGCCCGGCGCCTCGCCGCGCTTTATCCGCAGGACGTAATCACGTCGTCGGTCATCGACGGCGAGCTCGCGCCGCCTTCGGTCAGCCCGGGCGCCGCGGTCCAGCAGGGTGTCGACAATCTCGGCGGCGCGGTGGAGGCTTATCTGTCCTCGCACTTCCAGGGCTTCCCGAACGGCATGCCGCCGCCGGGCCTCTATCACCGCATCCTCAAGGAGATCGAGGTGCCGCTGCTCACGGCCGCGCTTGCCGCCACCCGCGGCAACCAGATCCGCGCCGCGGACCTGCTCGGCCTCAACCGCAACACGCTGCGGAAGAAGATCCGGGACCTCGATATCCAGGTATATCGGAGCGGGGGCTAGGCTTTCACAACGGACGGTGGCTCAGCTTCCCCACCCAAGGCGGAGCTGAGCCTGTCCGGATCGCGTTGGCCATTGCGGCTGACGCGGTGAGCAGAAGTCCGGATCGGACCGAAATGTTCCGCTCGCACATTCAAATTGGTCATTCGGCCGCAAGGCTCGGCATCACATCTATCTGACCACTCGGCCGGATGCCGGCATCACGCTGGCGACATTCACCGGCGGCTGCTGGAGGCCCAGGCCGTTGACCAGGAGGTCGGCGGCCACAATCAGCAGAAGAACGGCCGAGACCATCGTCGCGAGAAAAAATCTATCCATGCCCGTCAAACCGGGATGGCTGGAATCCGTTCCCGTCCAACCGCCATGTCTTGTGGATGGGCGCGTCGGTCGCAGCCGAGACGCCGCGGAATTGTCGCAATTCGGCAACAATGTGGTACGAATACATCAGTATCCGCGCGCCCGCGGACCCGTTTTCAGCACCCATTGCCGGAATGACCAGCGCAGATACCTCGGCCGCATCCTTTGACACGGCCCCAGCCGAAGAGCCCAAGCGCTGGTCGCTGCGGCGCTGGCTGGCACCCTTTGCCGTGGCCCTGGCGCTGCTGTCGGCCTTCCTCACCTTCCTGGTTCTGACCGGCCTCACCAAGATCGAGCCGACGCCGGAGGTTGTCCGCTCGTTCTATCTGATCAATGCGGCCACGATCCTGCTCCTGGTCGGGATTATCATCCGGGAACTCTGGCAGCTGATCCTGGCCCGGCGGCGGGGCAGGGCGGCCGCGCGCCTCCATGTCCAGATCGTCAGCCTGTTCTCGATCGTGGCGGTGCTGCCGGCGGTGCTGGTCGCCGTCGTCGCCAACGTCACCATCGAGCGCGGTCTCGACCGGCTGTTCTCGGGCCCGACCAAGGAAGTGATCCAGAATTCGCTGACGATCGCGCGGGCCTACATGCAGGACCATGCGCAGCTGATCCGCGGCGACATTCTCGGCATGGCCAACGACATCGCGCACGCCCGGCCGCTCTACGACCAGGACCGCCGCTCGTTCCGGGAGATGCTGACCGCCAGCGCCGGCTCCCGCAATCTGCCGGGTGCGATGATCATCGACAAGAACACCAACATCCTGGAATCCGCCGACACCGGCATGCGGCTGGCCTACTCGCCGCCCGCGCCGGACTTCCTCAGCAACGTCAACGAGAACGAACCCGAAATCGCGGTGCTACCAGATGCGAGCTTCGTTGCCGCGGTGATCCGCCTGCGTGCCTTCAACGACACCTTCCTCTACGTCGCCCGGCCACTCGATCCGAACGTCGTCAACCAGCTCAAGCAGACCGAGGTCAGCGTCGCCGAATACGCCCAGATCGAGTCGCGCCGGCTCGGCATCCAGGTCGCCTTCGCGCTGATGTTTGCCGTGATCGCGCTGACCATCCTGATGGCCTCGGTGCTGATCGGCCTCAACTTCGCCAACTCGCTGGTCTCGCCGATCCGACGGCTGATGAATGCGGCCCACACGGTCTCGACCGGCGACCTGCATGTCCAAGTGCCAGTGCACCAGTCGGAAGGCGACCTCGCGCAGCTTGGTGAGACCTTCAACAAGATGACGCAGGAGTTGCGCAGCCAGCGCGACGAACTCGTCAACGCCAGCGACCTCATCGACAGCCGCCGCCGCTTCATCGAGGCCGTGCTGTCCTCCGCGAGCGCCGGCATCATCGGCGTCGACGCGTCCGGCAGCGTCGGCATCCTCAACCGCTCCGCTGAGAAACTGATCGGGCACTCCGAAGCGGAGACGCTCGGCCACCCGCTCTCCGACGTGCTGCCTGAGCTCGACGAGATGATGAAGGCGGCGCGGGAAGGGACCCAGCGCCTGGTGCAGGGCCAGATCACGATCACCCGCGACGGCACCGAGCGCAATCTCTCGGTCCGCGTCAGCGCCGAGAAGACCAGCCAGCCGCGCGACAGCTACATCATCACGCTCGACGACATCACCGAACTGGTGTCGGCGCAGCGCACCTCGGCCTGGGGCGACGTGGCGCGCCGCATCGCCCACGAGATCAAGAATCCGCTGACGCCGATCCAGCTCTCGGCCGAGCGCATCCGCCGCAAATTCGGCAAGACCATCACCGAGGACAAGGACAAGCAGATCTTCGACCAGTGCACCGACACCATCGTGCGCCAGGTCGACGACATCAGGCGCATGGTCGACGAGTTCTCCCGCTTCGCGCGGATGCCGAAACCGGTGATGGAGGGCGAGGACGTCGCCGACACCGTGCGGCAGGCGGTGTTCCTGATGAAGGTTGCCCATCCCGAGATCGACATCGAGGCCGAGTTCAAAGAGGATCCGCTGCGCGCCCAGTTCGACCGGCGACTGATCTCCCAGGCCGTGACCAACATCGTCAAGAACGCCACCGAGGCGATCGAGCAGGTCCCGCCGGAGGAGCTCGGCCGGGAAAACGGAAAAGGCCGCATCGACGTCGTGGTGTCGCGGGATGGCGAGGACGTGCTGATCGACGTCATCGACAACGGCATCGGCCTGCCCAAGGTCGCGCGCTCGCGGCTGCTCGAACCCTACGTCACGACGCGCGCCAAGGGCACCGGCTTGGGGCTGGCGATCGTCGGCCGCGTGCTGGAAGACCATGGCGGACGCATCGAGCTGAAGGACGCCTCCGACTTCCGCGAAGGCCAGCGCGGCGCCTGGATGCGGATGCGCTTTGCGATCTCCGGGCAACCCGCGAAGTCCGAGGGAGCCGAGCCGGCGCCCCCGGCCAAGGAAGCAACCAAGCCGGACAACAAGGAAGCGGTTGCGGATTCCGTCGAGGAATCCAGGCCGAACACGGAAACAAAAGAGCCGGACGCCGAAACCAAAGAGCCGACTGAAAAGACCAATGATTCAACGAAAATCGAAGCCTCAACAGGTAGCTGACAAGGCAGGCGCGACCCATGGCAAGTGAAATTCTGATTGTCGATGATGAGGCCGATATTCGGGATCTCGTTGCGGGCATTCTCGAAGACGAGGGGTTCGTCACAAGGACCGCACGCGACAGCGATACGGCTCTGGCCGAGATCGCCAACCGCAGGCCGCATCTGGTGTTCCTCGACATCTGGCTCCAGGGCTCCAAGCTCGACGGCTTGCAGCTCTTGGAGCAGGTCAAGAAGGACAACGCCGACCTGCCGGTCGTGATGATCTCCGGCCACGGCAACATCGAGACCGCGGTCGCCGCGATCAAGCGCGGCGCCTACGACTTCATCGAGAAGCCGTTCAAGGCCGACCGCCTGATCCTGGTCGCGACCCGAGCGCTGGAGAACTCGCGGCTCAAACGCGAGGTCAAGGAGCTGAAGCAGCTCGCGCCGAGCGCCAGCCAGCTCGTCGGCCGCTCGCCCAGCATGAACCAGCTGCGCCAGACCATTGAGCGCGCGGCCAAGGCCAACAGCCGCATCCTGATCGTCGGCCCCGCCGGCGCCGGCAAGGAACTGACGGCGCGCACGCTGCACACGGCCTCGGGCCGCGCCGACGGACCCTTCGTCGTCATAAACGCGGCCGCGATCACGCCCGAGCGGATGGAGCATGAACTGTTCGGCGTCGAGCAATCCAACGGCGAGCAGCCACGCAAGCCCGGCGCGCTCGAGGAAGCCCATGGCGGTACGCTGTTCATCGACGAGATCGCGGACATGCCGCGCGAGACCCAGAACAAGATTCTGCGCGTGCTGGTCGAGCAGTCGTTCCAGCGCGTCGGCGGCACCGCCAAGGTGCAGGTCGACGTCCGCATCATCTCCTCCACCGCGCGCAATCTCGAAGAGGAGATCGCGGCCGGCCATTTCCGCGAGGACCTCTATCATCGGCTCTCGGTGGTGCCGATCCGCGTGCCCGCGCTGTCGGAGCGGCGCGAGGACATTCCGGAATTGATCGATTACTTCATGGAGCAGATCTCGGCCGGCAGCGGCCTGCCGAAGCGCCAGATCGGGCAGGATGCGATGGCGGTGCTGCAATCGCACGTCTGGCCGGGCAATGTGCGCCAGCTCCGCAACAACGTTGAGAGAGTCATGATTCTGGCTGCGGGCGGGCCCGAGGTCATCATCACGGCCGACATGTTGCCGCAGGACGTCGGCTCCATGGTGCCGGCGATGCCGACCAGCAACAATGGCGAGCACATCATGGGCCTGCCGCTGCGCGAAGCGCGCGAAGTATTCGAGCGCGACTATTTGATTGCACAGATCAGCCGTTTCTCAGGAAATATTTCTCGCACGGCCGAGTTTGTTGGCATGGAACGTTCGGCGCTGCATCGGAAGCTGAAGGCGCTCGGTGTCGGCTAAAGCGTTTTCGAGCGAAGTGGGTACCGGTTCGCGTAAAGAAAACGCGTCAGAACAAGATGTCGCGCCGCGACGTTGCGGTGAGACATCAGGGATAAGCGAGGAAAATCATCGATTTCCGTAGTTTTTCGGGGCAAGACGGCGAGGGCTGGCGCGTGAAGCGGCTTGCCTAATAACTCCACCTGTCCTCTAATCGCACAGCTGTTCCTTCCGAGGGGGATCTCATGAGGGACGGCAACCGGGAAAGGCCCCGCATCAACCAAAACAGGGGCGCAACCGGCGCAATAAAAAGAAACTCAAAGCGAGAAAAAAAATGGCGGCAGACCGCGCACAAAACCTACAGGACACCTTCCTTAATCACGTTCGCAAAACCAAGACGCCACTAACGATCTTTCTGGTCAATGGAGTGAAGCTCCAGGGCATCGTGACCTGGTTCGACAATTTCTGTCTGCTGCTTCGGCGCGACGGTCATTCGCAGCTCGTCTACAAGCATGCGATCTCGACCATCATGCCGGGCGCTCCGATCCAGTTGTTCGAAGGCGGCGAGGATCAGCCGGCTTGAGAGTGCTCTGATTGGAACCCCGGAATTTTGACGGGGACGCCGACCGTCCGCGGTCGGCAGGGGCTAAGCAGACGGGGCGGGTGCTTGTCATCGGCCCCTACTTGCGAGTGCGTGCGGGAAGTGCCGACGCGCAATCGGAAAGCCATGGCTTGTCCAGCCAAGTATTGCGCGACGCCGAGGCCCGGCTCGATGAAGCCGTGGGCCTCGCGCGCGCGATCGATCTCGTTATTGCCGACGCCATCATCGCACCGGTCAGCCAGATCCGACCCGCGACATATATTGGCAAGGGCAAGGTCGAGGAGATCGCCGCGCTGGCCAAGAGCCTCGACGTCGAGCTGGTGGTGATGGATTGCGCGCTGGCGCCGATCCAGCAGCGCAATCTCGAGAAGGAGTTGCACGCCAAGGTGCTCGACCGCACCGGGCTTATTCTCGAAATCTTCGGCCGCCGCGCCAAGACCAGGGAAGGCTCGCTCCAGGTCGAGCTCGCCCATCTCAATTACCAGCGCTCGCGCCTGGTGCGCTCATGGACCCATCTGGAGCGCCAGCGCGGCGGTTTCGGATTCATGGGCGGCCCCGGCGAGACGCAGATCGAAGCCGACCGCCGCCTGATCCAGGAGCGCATCTCCAAGCTCGAGAGCGAGCTGAAGAAGGTGCAGGCGACGCGACGATTGCATCGCGCCGGACGCCAGCGCGTGCCATATCGCGTCGTGGCACTGGTCGGCTACACCAATGCCGGCAAGTCGACGCTGTTCAACCGCCTGACCCGCGCCGACGTGCAGGCCGCCGACATGCTGTTCGCAACGCTGGATCCGACCTTGCGCGCGCTCAACCTGCCGCATGGCGGCAAGGCGATGCTGTCCGACACGGTCGGATTCATCTCCAATCTGCCGACCCAGCTCGTCGCCGCCTTCCGCGCCACGCTGGAGGAGGTGCTGGAGGCCGACGTCATCCTGCATGTCCGCGACATCTCGCATGACGATGCCGAGGCGCAGCAGAGCGACGTCGACGCGGTGCTGCGCCAGCTCGGCATCAACCCTGATGACTCCGGCCGCATCATCGAAGTCTGGAACAAGATCGACCGTTACGACGCCGAGCAGCGGGAAGAGCTTTTGAACATCGCCGCGCGCCGGCCGGAAGATCATCCGGCGATGCTGGTCTCCGCCGTGTCGGGCGAGGGGATCGACGCACTGCTCGCCGCGATCGAGCAGCGGCTCGCAGCAAAACGCACCACGCTGGACCTCTCCATCGACGCCGCCGACGGCGCCGGCATCAGCTGGCTGCACCGGAATTCAGAGGTGCTGGCCAAGGAGCTGCACGACGGCCGCTTCGACATGACCGTGCGGGTCGACGAGACCAAGCGGGACATCGTGGTGTCCCGGTTCGATGCGGTGCCGCATCACGCGACGTAGGTCCCGCCGCGTGAGTTGCGCACTGCTTCCTCAACGGCGCTGTCGTCCCGAACAAGCGTAAGCGCAGATCCGGGACCCATAGCCACAGGACGTCGTTTGGCGAAGACTCGTGGTTATCAGCTTACCGCTCCAACTGCTCCCTGGGGTTATGGGTCCCGGAGCTGCGCGCGCTTGAGGCGCGCTTGTCCGGGACGACGGCGGAGTTAGCGGCGGGCTCGATTGCGCTCCTCTGACGCTATCTCCTCGCCCTTCGCCGCATTCCATAGTGCATCCATCTCCGCCAGCGAGGCCTGCTCCAGCGTGCGGCCCTGCGCCTCCAGCATCCGCTCGATGAACGCAAAACGTCTTTCGAATTTTGCATTCGTCGCACGCAGCGCGGCCTCCGGATCGGCATCGACATGGCGGGCGAGGTTGACCAGTGCGAACATCAGGTCGCCGGTTTCTTCCGCTAGCTCCTGCCTGTCATTGCGATCCAGCGCGGCTTCGATCTCGTCGGCTTCCTCGCGGATCTTTTGCAGCACTGCGCGCGGGTCGTTCCAGTCGAAGCCGACGGTGGAGGCCTTGCGCTGCAACTCCATGGCGCGCGTCAGCGCGGGCTGGCCGGCCTTCACGCCCGACAGCAGCGATTTGTGCGCCGGCGCGTCCTTCGGCGGCCGGCGCGCGGCGCGCTCGGCTTTCTCCTCGGCCTTGATGCGGTCCCAGACTTCCTTGACGTGGTGTGAGGCGAGATTGCCGTCCTTGTCGGCGAAGACGTGGGGATGACGCCGGATCATCTTGCGGGTGATGGCCTCGACGACGTCGCCAAACGCGAATGCGTTCTGCTCCTCAGCCATCCGGGCGTGGAACACGACCTGCAACAGGAGGTCGCCGAGCTCCTCGCGCAGATCGTCGAGATCGCCGCGTGTGATCGCATCGACCACCTCATGGGCTTCCTCGATCGTGTAGGGCGCGATGGTCGCAAAATTCTGCTCGAGATCCCAGGGGCAGCCGGTCACCGGCGTGCGCAGCGCCGCCATGATCTCGATCAGGCGGGAAATGTCGCGGGAAGGGGTCATTGCGGGGCGGTCTCCTGGCTCCAAAGAGCCTTATGCCAAAAGCGGGCGGCCGTTCCCAGCGGGGCGCGGCGGAACAGGCCGATTTCCACCGATTGGCGGGCGGTCTGCGCAGTGCTAAAGCGCGGGCCATGAGCGACGCATTTTCATCACAGACCGCCTTGGTGCTGTTTTCCGGCGGCCAGGATTCCACCACCTGCCTCGCCTGGGCGCTCAGCCGTTTCGCCCGCGTGGAGACGTTGGGGTTCGACTACGGCCAGCGCCATGCCATTGAGCTCGCCTGCCGCGACCGCCTGTTCGAGGGCATCAAGGGCCTGCGCGCCGATTGGGCCGCCAAACTCGGCGACAGCCACACGCTGTCGATCCCGACGCTGGCGGCCGTATCCGAGACGGCGCTGACCCGCGACGTCGCGATCGCGATGGGTGCCGACGGCCTGCCCAACACCTTCGTGCCCGGCCGCAATCTGGTGTTTCTGACCTTCGCCGCGGCGCTGGCCTACCGGCGCGGCATCACCCACATCGTCGGCGGCATGTGCGAGACCGACTATTCCGGCTATCCCGATTGCCGCAACGAGACCATCCGCGCCATGCAGGCCGCGCTCTCGCTTGGCATGGCGAGATCCTTCGAGCTGCACACGCCGTTGATGTGGATCGACAAGGCCGCGACGTGGAAGCTCGCGCACGACCTCGGCGGCGACGGGCTTGTCGATCTCATCCGCGAGCAGTCGCACACCTGCTATCTCGGCGAACGCGGTGCGCAGCACGAGTGGGGCTATGGATGCGGCGAATGCCCGGCGTGCGGCCTGCGGGCGAAGGGGTGGCGGGAGTTCGTAGCGGGGCGTAAATAGCGGCTCTTGCTCCACCGTCATTGCGAGGAGCCCTTGCGACGAAGCAATCCAGACTGCAGCCGCGGAGGG
>NZ_PSRT01000037.1 GCF_004212635.1 Bradyrhizobium genosp. SA-3
ACGCTATCCATGGCGGCGCCCTCCGCCGGAACGGTCCGCGCTGCGGCGCTGACGGTTGCGCCAGCGCTGCCATAGGCCAATGACGCCGTCCGAGGACCAAAATACGATGGCGAGGAAGCCGAGCCCGATCAGCAGGCGGAAGCGGTTGCCATCGAGTCCAAGCCGGACCAGGAAGTCGAGTGCGAAGGTGCGCAGCAGCACGAAGATCAGCGCGCCGATGAAAGGCCCGATCGGGCGCGTGATGCCGCCGACGACGGCGATGATCAGCACGTCGATGCAGGCCCCGACGCTGACCGAGCCCGGCGAAATCTGGCGGTAGTTCCAGACTTGGAGCACGCCGGCCAGCGCGGCTACGAAGGAGGCGAACGCGTAGGCGGCGACGCGGTGCGCATTGACGTTGAAGCCGAGTGCAGCCATCCGTCGCGGATTGTCACGCACGCCCTGAAGGGCAAGGCCGAAAGGAGCGCGGGAGAGATATTCGACTGCGAAATAGCAGAGCGCGGCGACCGCGAGCACGACGTAATAGAAAGGAATGTCGGCGCGCCAGTTCACGCCCCAGAAGTGCGGGGTGGCCACGGTGTTGATGCCGGTATGGCCGTTGAAGATCGCCCAGTTCTGGTTGGTGAAATAGTAGAACGCCGCGCCGATCGCGAGCGTGATCATGATGGTGTAGATGCCCTCGGTGCGGACCGCGAGCGCGCCGCCGAGCGTGCCGAAGGCGGTCGCCAGCGCCAGCGCCATCGGGACCGCGAGCCACCACGGCCAGCCCAGGCTGATATTGGCATTGCCGCTGACGCCGAACACGGCGACCATGTAGGCCGCGAAGCCTGCGATGGTGAGCTGCATCAGGCTGACCATGCCGCCATAGCCGGCGAGGAACATCAGGCTCAGCGCCATGGTGCCGAGGATCAAGGTGGAGGCGAAGATCTCGATCAGGAAGAAGCCGTTGGCGATCAGCGGCATGATCAGGAGAATGGCCGCGACGATCCAGGCCGCGGGATTGTTGACCTCCGGCCATGGCCGCGACGGGCGCTGCGCCATCGTGGCGGGGCGTACGGCAACGCGGGCATCGTGGGCGAGCGACATCTCAGCGCCTCGCCAATAGGCCTTGCGGCCGGATGGCCAGCACCAGCACCATGATCAGGAAGGTCACGACGATGGCGTAGGTCGGGATGTAGACCGAGCCGAGCTGTTCGGCGAGGCCGATGATCAGTGCGCCGAGCGCGGCGCCGGGGATCGAACCCATGCCGCCGACGATCACGACGACGAGGGAAGCCAGCAGAAAGCGGATGTCCTCGCCGGGCGACAATGACTGGAAGGTGCCGCCGACCACGCCGGCAATGCCGGCAAGACCCGCGCCGAAGGCGAACACCAGCACGAAGACGAGCTGGATGCGCACGCCGGTCGCGGCCAGGATATCGCGATCATCGACGCCGGCGCGGATGATCATGCCGATCCGGGTGCGGTTGAGCGCGAGCCACATCGCCACGCCGATGATCACGGAAGCGGCGAAGATCACGAGCCGCACCAGCGGATATCTGAGATAGACCGGCTCGCCCGAGGATTTGATCGCGGTGATCAGCGGCAGCTCCACCGGGCCGATCAGCCAATTCGGCGTCTGGATCTGATAGAAGTCGCCGCCGCAGGCCCATAGCATCAGATCGGCAAATACGATCGAAAGTCCGATCGTCACCATGGTCTGCCTGAGATCCTGTCCCTCCATCCGGCGGAACACGATCAGCTGGAGCAGGACGCCGACCAGGGCAGCCAGGATGAAGGCGACGATGAAGCTGAGGATCCAGGAGCCGGTGGAGGCGCTGATGGCGTAGCCGACATAGCCACCGAACAGATAGAGCGAGCCGTGCGCGAGGTTGACGTTGCGCATCAGGCCGAAGATCAGCGTGAAGCCGCTGGCGACGAGGAAGTAGAGCCCTCCGAGCGTGATGCCGTTGAAGACGGCGTTGAGGAAGACACGCTTGCGGCCGATGGCCTCTTCGAGGCCCGGCGGCCAGACCGCGAAGATCAGCCAGAGTCCGACGGCAATGGCAATGATTGCGATCAGCGCCCAGGCGGGATGGCGTTCGACAAAGCGGCTCATGGTCTCGCCCCGTTTGCCAGGGCAATCGCATATGATCTCTTGGAGCGGCCTGAGCAAGCGCCTCGTCCTTCGAGACGACCGCGGAGCCTGTCATCGGGCCGCGCTTTGCGCGGACCCGGTGGCGGTCTCCTCAGGATGAGGCTAATTGGCATCGGGCCCGTTGAAACTGCTGCCGCACACTCCGCCCTCATCCTGAGGAGCCCGCCAAAGCGGGCGTCTCGAAGGATGGGCCGCAGGGAATCCGCTTTCATATGCGATTGCCCTGCCCCGCTTGCGGGGAGAGGTCGCGCCCAACGGGTCGCGCCAAAGGCGCGCCCGATGACAGGCTCCGGCGCGGGCGCACTCCAACCCTCTCCCCGCAAGCGGGGCGAGGCGGCGTGCAAGCCGTTGTCGGCTGCGTACCTCGCCATGGGCGAACGTCCTCCCTGAACTCGCAATCCTCTAGCGGGATCGCGTTGCCCACATTCTAGCCGGGCTGCGAGGAGGACGTTTGATCGTGAGTATCTTTTCGCGCAGCGATCAGGCGCGCAAAACCTTGGCCGCGCGACGATAATCGGTCGGGGCCATCCCGACATTGGCGGCGAAGAAACGGGTGAAGCCGCTTTGCGAGGAGAAGCCGAGATCGAAGCCGATATCGGCGATCGGCGCCTCGCTCGCCACCAGCGCTTCGAGCGCCTGTTCCATGATCAGCGTGTTGAGATAGAGGTTCGGCGTGACGCCGGTCTGGACCCGGAACAGCCGGTAGAAATGCGGTCGAGACAGCCCGGATTCCCGCGCGATCGTATCGAGCTCCATCTCGGCCCCGGGGCTCTCCGACATCAGCCTGATGCATTTGCGCACACGGAAGTCGGTCACGGCACCATTGGCGCGCGCATCGCGCGCGATCTCGGCCTGCTGCCAGCTTTCGTCGTAGCAGATGTCGATCAGCCGGCGCAGCTCGGAATCGAGGCTGGAAAGCGATGGTGCGCCGCACACGAGCGCGGCGGTCCGCCTGATGTGCTTGTCGAGTGCAGGCGTGCGCTTGAATTGGGTGCGGCCGAAACGCAGCCGATCGGAGCCGGATGCATCAGGCGCAAACCATTCGGCATTGACGTAAAGCACGAAGAAGATCGCGCCGCCGTCGAGATCGGCCGGCAGGAAGTTATGCGGCTCCCACGGATTGACGGCGACGACGGAGGATTCGGTGAGATCGTAATGCCCGTTGGAGACATCGATGCATGCCGGCATGCCGCCGACATGGAAGATCAGATGACCTTCACGATGGGCGTGAATATTGAAAGGGCGGTTCAACTGATAAACCGTCGCCCGGCCGAAGCGGCCGTGGAAGACGGCGAGCGCACGGCTCATGCCTTCCCCTCCGTAATGTTCTTGTCTTTTCGGCCAGCGTTCAACAACGCCGACGAGATTGCAAGAGCGGAGAGCGACCGCGTCAGCAAGTCGCTCTCCGCCTGCGCAGGCGTGATGCGTCAGTATTTCTTACATTCCGGTACTGTGCGGCCTGGCAACCCGATCTTGGAGAACACGGCCGGATCATAGCCGAGCGTCTGGTTCACGTTCGGGATCACCTTCACGACCTTGCTGAACATCGCGCCTTTGCCGTCATCGACGACTTCGGTGACGAAGTTGGTGCCGATCGCCTGGCGGTTGGAGTCGAGCTTGATCTTGCCGTTCGGCGCATCGAGTTCGATCTTCGCCAGTGCTTCCTTGAATTTTGCCTGGTTGTTGGAGAGGTCGCCATTGACCTGACGCAGCGCGAGGATCAGCGCCATGGTTGAATCATAGTAGTTGGTCGCGAGCAGCGACGGGCTCGGGAAGCGCTTGTTGGGCGGGAAGGCGTCCTGATAGGCCTTGACGAACTTCTGCCAGCCTGGATCCTCCCAGGTGTCGGCCTGACCGCTCGCTGCGATGGTGCCGATCAGCGCGTTCTTGGCGTTGCCCTTCGACGACAGGATGGTCTGGTCGATCATGATGGAACCGCCCATCAGATGCGCCTTGCCGCCGGCTTGCTGATACTGGTTGAGGAAGTTGACGGCATCCGCGCCGCCGAGTCCGAGATAGATAGCGTCGACGTCGTCGGGCAGGGCGGCGATGACGGAGGCGAAATCCTTCGTTCCGAGCGGCACCCATTGCCGGTTGGTCACCTGTCCGCCCATGCCGCAGAACTCGAGCACCAGCCCGAACACCTGGGTGTAGATAAAGGAGTAGTCCTCGCCGACGGTTGCGATCTTGCGATATTTCTTTTCCTCATAGGCGTATTTGCCGAGGCCGACCTGCCACTGCGCGCCGTCCATGTTGTAGCGGAAGAAGTTCGGGGCCGGATCGACGTAAGTCGTTTCCTGGGCGCCGGAGGCCGCATTGATGAAGGTCAGCTCGGGATGGGTTTTCGCAAAATTCTTCACCGCGATGCCTTCGTCGCCGGAGAGCGGCGAAAGCAGGATCTGCACCTTGTCCTGTTCGATCAGCTTGCGCACTGCGCGCACGGCGGAGTCGGGCGTTGCGTCGGTCGAGGCGACGATGAACTCGAGTTCCTTGTCGCCGACCTTCTTGCCGAGCACGTTGAGGGCGGTCTGATGGCCGCGCATGCCGTCCTCGCCGAGCACCGTGTAGGTGCCTTCGAGCGTTGCGGTCACCCCCACCTTGATCTTTTCCTGAGCGATCGCGGCGCCTGAAAGAAACAGGCTGCTCAGCACCAGCAGCCCCACACTGCATTTCGACATTGTGCTCCTCCCTGTGTCGTCGATTTGTCGCCACGCCGGACCGGCGCTGCGCCCGCAGCTCGAAGGGCTCGCGGATTTGACGGGAAGGCTAGCCGAAGTCGCATGCGGTGCATGCGCGGACGCCTCGTTCGGCTTGACGGGCAGTCTCATTTTGGATGTTGCGGCGCAAATGGTTTCGCGGTGCAACAGGTCGCGGGAGCGGGGTCATCCCGCGAGGAATCCTCCGTCCACCGCGACCACGGTGCCGGTCGCATATTGCGAAGCCGGCATGCACAGGAAGGCGACGGCCCCGGCGACGTCCTCCGGCTGTCCCCAGCGCTTGAACGCGGTTCGGTCGGCGATGCGCTGATAATGGGCACGGTCGGTGCGGCCGGCGGCATTGATAGCCGTTTCGATATAGCCGGGCGCCACCGCATTGACGCGGATGCCTTCGTCGGCCCACTTCAAAGCCAGCGCCTTGGTCAGCATCACGACGCCGCCTTTGCTGGCGCAATAGGCGGGAATCCGTGGCAGCGCCAACGTCGCATTCATCGAGGCGATGTTGACGATCGAGCCATTCGTCTCCGCGAGCCGCGGGTGGAACGCCATGCAGGTTCGGAACGTGCCGGTGAGATTGACGTCGAGCACCTTCATGAAAGTCTCGATCTCGAATTCCTTGTCGCGCGCGAGAATGCCGGCGCAGTTGACCAGCGCGTCGACGCGCGTGTGCTGCCGCGCGAAGGATGTGACGGCGGCATCATCGGTGACATCCAGCGTCGCGAGCGTGAGCCCGGTGCGTGGCTTGAGCAGGGTGCGGGCAAGATCGACCTCGTTCGCGCCGGTTGCGGTCACCGACGCGCCGAGGTCGCAAAACTGGTTGCTGATCGCCGCGCCAATGTCGCCGGCGCCGCCGATCACGACGGCATGAAAGCCGGTTGCGAGGGAGAAATTCGAATTCATCCGTAGGATCTCACTTCAGGGATTTCGGAGGCGGAGCCGTCGATTCGCGGACCACCAGCGAGAAGTCGATCTCGCGATGCATGATGGTCTGCTCGCCGGCGAGGCTGCGCACCAGATATTCTCCGGCCCGCTGCCAGGTTTCTCCGGTCGGAACGTGGATCGTGGTCAGGCTCGGCCGCAAATGGCGACTCCAGTCGAGATCGTCGAAGCCGACCACCGACAGATCGCGCGGCACGGCGAACCCGTCGCGCTCCGCCTCGAGCAACACGCCATAAGCGATGACGTCGTTGCCGCACACCACGGCCGTCGGACGGTCTTTGAGGTTGAGGAGATAGCGCGCCGCCTCGCGTGCGTCGTCCAGCGTATAGGGCACCTCGACATGCCATTGCGGCGGCAGCTCGAGCCCGTTCTCGGCCAGCGCACGGCGAAAGCCGGCGACGCGGGCGCTGGCGCGGTCGTTGTTGCGCTGGAGTGCCGAGACGATCCCGATGCGGCGATGGCCGAGCTCGATGACGTGAGCGGCGGCGCGATGGGCGGCTGCCTCGTTGTCAGTGCCGACGCAAGGGTAGGGTCGGTCGGGCTGGTAGATGCCGACATTGATGAACGGCACCGCGTTGTCGGCCAGCAGTTTGCGCAATCCATCGTGATGACAATCGCCGCGCAGCACGAGGCCGTCGACACCGCGGCTGATCAGGTTGCGCGCCTGCTGCAATTCGACATCGAGATCATATCCGCTCGTGGTGAGAAACAGCATGTATCCGACCGAGGAGAGATACTGCTGAAGCGAGGCGATGCCGCGCGCGAACATCGTGTTGTCGATGGTCGGCACGATCGCGCCGAGGGTGCGCGAGCGCCGCGACGACAGGATGCGCGCCGGCGCATGCGGGATGTAGCCGAGCGCGTCGATGGCCTGTTCGATCCGCGCGCGCAGGGAGGGGCTCACCGCATCGGGATTGTTGAGAGCGCGCGAGACCGATGCCGTCGACACGCCGGCGCGCGCCGCCACGGCGCGGATGCCCTGTTTCACGGACTTGGCGTTGGTCAGTTTCATGAATGTAACGTTACATCCTGCGTGGCGGACCGTGAAGTGGCGGCAATGAGGTAAATCTGCCGCAGATTGTGACGCCTGTCCACCGCTTGACACCACGGATGTGCGGTCTAGATTGTAACCGTTTTCAAGTGGTGTTAAACGCGTTCAAAATGGTCCGCCAGCTTAAGGCGGCCAGCCGGGAGGAGAGTTCGATGAAGGCCAGGATGCTCGCGACCCATGTCGCGTTGCCCATTCTCGCGATTGCGGCGGCCAGTGCGCAGGCGCATGCCGCCGATTTCGATTGGATGAAGTTCAAGGGCAAGACCGTCACATTTCTCGCCAACAACAATCCGGTCGCGCAGGCACTGCTGACCTACAAGGCCGACTTCGAGAAGCTGACCGGCATGACCCTGAAGGTCGACGGCTATCAGGAGCAGCAGATGCGGCAGCGTCTGGTCACCGTCATGAATGCGAACAGCGACGAGGTCGATGTGTTCATGACGCTGCCCTCGCGCGAGGGCGAGCAGTTCGCCGCCGCCGGCTGGTACGGCGATCTCACCGCGATGGCCAAGAACGAGGTGGCCAAGGAATACGACCCGGCAGGGCTAAGCCAGGCGCTGCTGAAGGCCGCAACGTTCGGCGGCAAGCTAACCAGCATGCCGATGAACATCGAGGGGCCGATCTTCTATTACCGCACCGACATCTTCAAGAAGTGCGGCCTCGAGGCGCCCAAGACCATCAAGGAGGTCGAGGCTGCGGCCGCGAAGATCAAGACCTGCGACAGTGCGGTGACGCCGTTCGTCTCGCGCGGTCTCAAGCCTGCGGTCGCCTACACCTTCAGCAACATGCTGCACAATATCGGCGGCAGCTACATTGCTGGCGGCAAGTCGAACCTCTGCTCGGCCAAGGGCAAGGAGGCGCTCGACACCTATAGCCGGCTGCTGCGCGACTTCGGACCGCCCGGCGTCGTCAATTACAGCTTCCAGCAGATTTCGGCGCTCTACCGCGGCGGCCGCGCCGCGATGGCGTTCGAATCCTCGAATGAATTGCGCACGGTGATGGAAGGCGGGGCGCGGTTGAAGGACACCGGCCTGTTACCGTTCCCGGCCGGCGAGGCCGGCCAGGTGCCGACCACGATCGGCTGGGGTATGGCGGTGTCCTCGCACAGCAAGCAGCCGGAGGCGGCCTGGTACTTTGTGCAATGGGCGACCAGCCCCGAGGTGCAGAAGAAGATGGCGCTCCAGGGCATTGCCCCGCCGCGCCCGTCGGTCGCCAAGGATCCCGATTATCGCAAGTGGATCGACGAGGAGCCGGTGCGCAAGGAATGGCAGGCCGCGCTCGACGTGCTCGCCACCAAGGGCTCGTCCGAGGTCGGCTATCCCATCGTCGCCAATCCGGAATCGCGCGAGTTCATCGGCCAGGCGGTGCAGGATCTCATCCTGAAGCAGAAGCCGATCGATCAGGCCTGCGCGGATGCCGACAAGGCGTTGGATGCGCTGATCGCCCAGAAGTAACACTCAGCCGGCTGGCTTGCTGCCCGCCGGCGCCTCCTCATTCTCAAGGAAACGCACGCATGTCGGATGCGGCTGCGACACTCACGCAGGACCGGCAGAAGCTGGAAATGTCGGCGCTTTCGGCGCCGGCCGTGATCTTCACGGTCGCGATGATCGCGTTTCCCGTCGTCTATACGGTCTGGCTCGGCTTCCAGAATTTCTCCTCGACCGGCAAGCAGTCCTTCGCCGGCCTTGCCAATTATTCCAAGCTGGTCTCCGACTACGAGTTCTGGCACGGGCTATGGGTCACGATCGCGCTCTATGTGCTGTCGCTGGTGCTGCAGCTCGTCTTCGGCGTCTGGCTCGCACTGGTGTTGTTTCACGCCAAGCGCCTGCCGGGGATCGTGCGCTCGTTGTTCATCTCGCCCTTCATGATGCCGCCGGTGGTGGCGGGCATGATGTGGCTGGTGATCCTCGATCCGTCACTAGGGGCGGCCAACTACATCCTGCAAGCGTTCGGTCTGCCGCCGTTGGAGTGGCTGGCCTCACCATCGCTGGTCATTCCGACGGTTGCTCTGATCGACAGCTGGCAGTGGACGCCTTACGTCGCCTTGATCGTTCTGGGCGGCCTGCAATCTCTCCCGCCGAGCGTCTACGAGGCCGCGCAGATCGACGGCGCATCCCCGTTCAGGACCTTCCAGCGCATCACGCTGCCGCTGCTGCTGCCCACCATCGTCACCGCGGCGATCCTGCGCAGCGTCGATCTCCTGCGCTTCTTCGACATCATCTACATCACCACCCAGGGCGGTCCGGGCAACGCGTCGAACACGCTGAACATCTACGGCTTCCGCGTCGGCTTCGAATTCTTCAACATCGGCTATGCCAGCGCCTTGATGCTGACGCTGACGGCGATCGTGTTCGGCGCCGTGCTCGCCTTCAACCGCCTGCGCGGCGCAGTCGCCTGGTGACGCCATGACGGACGCTGCCAATACCGACCGCTGGATCCGCTGGCTCAACCTGGTGCAGCTCGTGCTGGCCGGGATCATCATCATGGCGCCGACGGTCTGGATGGTGTTGTCTTCGTTCAAGCCGTCCTTCGAGGTGACGGCCTATCCGCCGACGCTGATCTTCACGCCGACCTTGGATAACTATGTCGAGCTGACCAAGACCACGCCGTTCCTGAACTATGCGCTCAATAGCCTCATCGTCACCGTCGGCTCGACGGCGCTTGGACTGTTGTTCGGAATCCCCGCCGCTTTCGCTGTCTCCTGGACGCGGATCTCGTGGCCGGCGATCCTGACGCTGGCCGCCCGCATGGCGCCGGGCACGCTGTTCCTGCTGCCGTGGTACGTCATGTTCCGGCAGGTCGGCATGATCGGCTCCTACACCGCGCTGATCCTGAGCCACGCGGTCATCACGTTGCCGATCGTGATCTGGGTCCTGCTGCCGTCATTCGACGGCATCCCGCGCAGCGTCTTCGAGGCGGCGCAGGTCGATGGATGCAGCGTCACGCGCATCCTCTGGCGCATCGCGCTGCCGCTGGTGGCATCCGGCGTCGCCGTCTCGGCGATCCTCGCCTTTGTATTCTCGTGGAACTACTTCCTGTTTGCGCTGGTGCTCTCCAACGGCGACACCAAGACGCTGATCGCGGCGGCCTTCAACTTCATCGGCGAGGGCTCGACGCAGTGGGGCGCGCTGATGGCCGCGGCGACGTTGATCGCATTGCCGCCGCTGGTGCTGGCGGCCCTGGTTCAGCGCTGGCTCGTCTCCGGGCTGACGCTCGGTGCGGTGAAAGGTTAGTTGTCTGATGAATATGTCACCCCGTCCCAATTCGATCATGCAGGCCGCAGTCTTCCATGGCAACGACCGCATCACCATCGAGCGCGTGGCGATGCCCGATGTCGGCACAGGCGAGGTGCTCGTGCGCGTCTTGCGTACCGCGCTGTGCGGTTCGGACTTCAAGCTCTGGCACAAGGGCGCCGAATTCACCGCGGGCCACGAGATCTTTGGCGTCGTCGAGCAGCCCGGTCATCGCCTGCACGGCCGCCGCTGCGCCATCTATATCCCCTTGCACTGCGATCACTGCGCGGCCTGCAAGCGCGGCGACACCCAGATGTGCCTTGAAGTCTCCAGCCTGATCGGCTGGAACAGGCCGGGCGGCTATGCCGAATATGTGCCGGTGCCGGAAAACTGCCTGCTGCCGGTGCCTGATGATATCGAGGACAGCCTTGCGCCGCTGCTGCTCGACACCATCGGCACGTCCGGTCACGCCGTGCGCTTCGTCGGCCGTGTCGTGCCGCCGGCCGAGGCTGGCCCGGTTCTCGTGATGGGGGCAGGGCCTGTCGGCCTCGGCGTCGTGCTGGCGCTCCGCGCACTCGGCTACGACAACGTCTACGTCGCCGATCCCAATGCCGCGCGCCTCAGAATCGCGCAATCCTTCGGCGCGAAGGCGCATCCCGTCGGCGATACCTCCAGGCGATTTGCCCTCATCATGGAATGCTCCGGCGCGCATGCGGCGCGCAACCTCGGCATCGAGCTGGTCCTGCCGCGTGGCGCGCTGGTGCTGGTCGGCGAGAACGCCGCGCCCTGGACCATCGAGGAAGGCAAGGTATTCCGCCGCAAGGATTTCTACATGATCCGCACCTTCTACTTCCCGGTCTCGGATTTCGAGCCGAATGTCGGGCTGCTGCGCAAGTACAAGGACGAATACCGCGTCCTCGTCGATGGCGAGTTCGGCCTGTCGGCTCTGCCCGAGAATTTCGCCCGCTTCGCCAAGGGCGAGCTGATCAAGCCGGTTCTGGCGCTGGACTAAGCGATCATGGCCTCGATCTCGATCCGCAATCTCGTCAAGCGCTACGGCAATTTCACCGTGATCCCCGATCTCAACCTGGAGATCGCGGACCACGAATTCGTCGTCTTCGTCGGCCCTTCCGGCTGCGGCAAGTCAACCTTGCTGCGCATCATCGCCGGCCTCGAGCCGATTTCGTCGGGAGACCTCTACATCGGCGACAAGCGCGTCAACGGCGTGCAGGCCGCGCAGCGCGACATCGCGATGGTGTTCCAGGACTACGCGCTCTATCCGCACATGAAGGTCTACGACAACATGTCGTTTGCGCTGGAGTTGCGTGGCGTGCCGAAGGCGGAGATCGACGCGCGCGTCAAGCGCGCAGCGGCGCTGTTGCACATCGAGCCTTATCTCGACCGCAAGCCGAAGGAGCTGTCGGGCGGACAACGCCAGCGCGTCGCCATGGGCCGTGCCATCGTGCGTAATCCCAAGGCGTTCCTGTTCGACGAGCCGCTGTCCAATCTCGACGCGAAGCTGCGCGGGCAGGTGCGGGCCGAGATCAAGGCGCTGTCGCAGGAGTTGAAGACCACCATGGTCTTCGTCACGCACGATCAGATCGAAGCCATGACCATGGCCGACCGGATCGTGGTGCTCCAGAGCGGCACGATTCAGCAATACGACACGCCGGAGACGGTCTACGAGCGGCCCGCCAACCAGTTCGTCGCCGGCTTCATCGGTTCGCCCGCCATGAATTTCTTCCCGGTCGAGTGGCGGCAGGAGCGTGCGGTTCTCTCGCAAGGCGGAACGGCAGTGCCGCTCGACGGCGAGGCCGCAGGCCGCCTGCGTCAGGCCGGCAATGCCGTGCTCGGCATCCGCCCTGAGCATTTCGTAGTGGCCGCGGATGCCGTCGACGGACTTGCCGTCAACGTCAAGCTGGTCGAACCGCTTGGCTCGGATACGCTGATCCATTTCGATCTCGCCGGCGCCTCCGCGATCGCGAGGGTCGATCCATCGCTGCGGCCGAAGGTCGGCGATCGTCTCAGCCTTCGTCCGCAACCGGGCAAGACGCATTTGTTCGATGCGGCCAACGGACAGGTCCTGCGGTGAGTGCATCCGCGCACATCGGTGATCTCTCGGCGCTGGCGGCCGTGGCGTCAAAGGCCAGGTCCGTGCACGTGATCTGCCTGGGTCTGTCGGCACTCGACCAGGTCTGGCGCGTCGATCGCCTGTTCGCGGGTCAAAGCGAGAAGCTCAAGGCCGTCGGTTACGGCACGCTTGGCGGCGGCATGGCCGCCAACGCGTCGGTCGCGATAGCAAGGCTCGGCGCGTCCGTCGCGTTCTGGGGACGGGCAGGGAACGACGCCGCCGGCCATGAGATGAAATCGGCCTTCACGGCCGAGGGCGTCGATGTCGAGAATTTTCGGCTGTTTCCCGACGGCCGCTCGTCCGTTTCCGGGATCATCGTCGACAGTTCCGGTGAGCGGCAGATCGTCAACTTCCGTGGACTCTTTCCGGAAGCTGCGGATTGGCTTCCGCTCGAAGCCATCGCGCGCGCATCCTCCGTGCTGGCCGATCCGCGCTGGGTCGAGGGCGCAGCGACGCTGTTCCGCGAAGCCCGCGCGCGCGGCATTCCGACTGTGCTCGACGGCGACATGGCCGACGCCGAAGTGTTCGAGCGGCTGCTGCCGCTGACCGACCATGCGATCTTCTCCGAGCCCGCACTCACATCATTTGCTGGCTCAGCCGAAGACAAATCGCTCGCGGCGCTCGCGCGCTTCGACTGCCGGGTCATCGCCGTCACGCGCGGCGAGGGAGGCGTGAGCTGGTACGAGAATGGCCAGCCGCATCGGCAGGCGGCCTATGCCGTCGAGGTCGTCGACACCACCGGGGCCGGCGACGTCTTCCACGGCGCCTATGCGCTTGCGATCGGCGTCGGTCTCGATGTGCGCGCCGCCATGGCGTTTTCGGCGGCCACGGCCGCCATGAAATGCCGCCACGCCGGTGGCCGCAACGGAATCCCTGAGATCAACGAGTGTCTTGCATTCATGAGGACGAAGCCATGAGAACGATTGGAAAGAACCGCGGCCTGGCACGGCTTGCTGACGCGGATGGCCACTTTCGCATGGTCGCGCTGGACCAGCGGCCTCCACTGTTCGACGCCATCGCGAAAGCAAAAGGCATCACGCGGGAACAGGTCGAATATTCCGACGTCACGGCGGCCAAGCGCCTCCTTGTCGAGAATCTCGCGCCGCATTGCAGCTCGATGCTGTTCGACCCGAATTTTGCGGTGCCGGCGGCGATCGATCTCTTGCCGCCGCGCTGCGGCCTGATCATGACTCTCGAGGAGCACCGCGTCGAGGAAACGGCGGGCGGCCGCAAGTCGCGCGCGATCACCAATTGGAGCGTGGAGAAAATCCGCGCCATGGGCGGCGATGCCGTCAAGGTGCTGGCCTGGTACCGGCCGGATGCCGACGCTGTGGTGAACGAGCATCAGAAGCGCTTCGTGCGCGAGATCGGCGAGGACTGCGCCCGTCACGACATTCCCTATGTCCTCGAGCTGCTGGTCTACCCATTCCTCGGCAGCGCCAATCACACCGCCGACTACGTGGAATCGCCGGGCAAGCTCCCGGGACTCGTCATCGACAGCGTGCGCGAGTTTGCCAAGCCCGAATATGGCGTCGATCTCCTCAAGCTGGAGAGCCCGCTTGCGGCGGGCAGCCTGCCGGCCCGCGACGTCAGCGCGGAAGCGAAGGCCGCACAGAAGGAGTTCGATGCGATCGGCGATATCTGCCGCGAGCGCAGCATCCCCTGGGTGCTGCTCTCGGGCGGCGCTGCGCCGGAAAAGTTCGAGCGCGTCCTCGACTTCGCCTATGCGGCGGGAGCGGGCGGCTTCCTGGCGGGCCGCACCATCTGGCTCGATGCCGTCCTGAAGAACTTTCCGGACCGCGCGGCGGTGTCGGCCAGCCTGCGCAAGGACGGCCTCGGCGTGCTGGAACGGCTCAACAAGCTGACCATGGCCAAGGGCACGCCGTGGAAGGCGCGCTTTCCGGTGTTCACTGATATCAAGCAGGAAGGTGACTTCGCGCGCGCCTATTGAGATAGTGGCTCTGCGTGGTCTCATCCCGATCGCAGGATCCACAACATGACTGACGGCTTCACCATCCGCTCGATCGAGGCGTTCTGCTATCGCTATCCGCTGGCGATGCCGGTGGTGACGTCGTTCGGCAAGATGCTCGACCGTCCCGCCGTCTTCGTTCGCGCTGTCGACGAGGACGGCATCGAGGGATGGGGTGAGGCCTGGTCCAACTTTCCAGCTCCAGGCGCGGAGCATCGCGCCCGGCTCGTCAACGAGGTGCTCGCACCCGGCCTCGTCGGACGCAAATTCAACGGTCCTGGCCAGGCCTTCGAGGCGCTGACCAAGGGCATCGAAGTTCTGGCGCTTCAATGCGGTGAACCCGGTCCGTTCGCGCAGGCGATTTCGGGCATCGACCTCGCGCTGTGGGATCTCTCGGCGCGCCGCCGGCGCTTGCCGTTGTGGCGGCTTCTCGGCGGTCAGTCACGCCAGATCAAGGTCTATGCCAGTGGCATCAATCCCGGCGGTGCGGCGCAGACGGCGGAGGCCGCGCTCAAGCGCGGCCATCGCGCGCTGAAGCTGAAGGTTGGCTTCGGCGCCGAGACCGACCTCGCCAATTTGGCCACGCTGCGTGGAATCGTCGGTGCCGGCATGCTTGCCATCGATGCCAATCAGGGCTGGTCAGTCACGCAGGCGATGGAGATGCTGCCGCGGCTTGCCGAGTTCGATCTGCGCTGGTTGGAAGAGCCGATTCGCGCCGATCGGCCGCGCGAGGAATGGCGCAGGCTGCGCGCCGCAGCGAAGATGCCGATTGCCGCCGGCGAAAACATTTCGAGCGTCGAGGGCTTCAAAGAAGTGCTGGCCGAAGACGTGCTCGGCGTGGTTCAGCCTGATATTGCGAAATGGGGCGGGCTCAGTGTCTGCGCTCCACTGGCGCGCGACATTCTGAAGGCGGGCAAGACGTTTTGCCCGCACTATCTCGGCGGAGGCCTCGGCTTGCTCGCATCCGCGCATCTCCTCGCCGGTATCGGAGGTGATGGCTGGCTGGAAGTCGATGCCAACGACAATCCATTGCGCGATCTGTTTTGCGGCCCGGTCCTCAACGTGACGGAAGGCACCGTTGAATTGGACCAAGACCCGGGACTCGGAGTGTCGCCTGATCTTTCATCTATCGAGCGTCATCGCACCATTAGATAAGAGATTCGTATCGTGATGGCCGCGATCATGATCCGGCCTGGTCGAAGATCGGTGCGGATAGGGCGGTGAAGTTCGGCAGAAGGGCATCACGACAGCGGCTGATGCCGTCGCGCGTGTATTTGACCTCGTCATATGTATATGACCAAATAAAGCGTCTCGCATTTGGCCGCGGGGCGCAACTTCTCAGCCGTCAGCTCCGTTCGCGCGCGCAATTGAGGCACCGATGCTCTTCGATATGGGTCAGCTTCCAGCGGATATCCGCTACAAGATCCTCACCGCGACCGTTACGCCGCGACCCATCGCGTGGGTGACGACCAGGTCCCGGGATGGGATCGCCAATGCGGCGCCCTTCAGCTTCTTCAACGTTCTCGGGCATGAGCCGCCGACGGTCGTGCTCGGCTTGCTGCGTCATCCGCAGCGAGGCTTGAAGGACACGGCGCAGAATATCGTCGAGATGGGTGAGTTCGCCGTTCACCTGGTGCCGCACCAGATGGCAGAAGCCATGAACGCGACGGCGGTCGATGCTCCCTCCGAGATCGACGAGATCGAGATTGCGGGGCTGGAGACGCTTCCGTCGCAGATGATTTCGCCTCCGCTCATCAAGGGATGCCCGGTTGCGTTCGAATGTCGCTCGCTCTCGGTCCATGAGACCGGGCCCCGGCAAATCGCGGTGATCGGCGAGGTCGTCTGCGCGCATGTGGCGGAGCAGTTCGTGATCGACGCGCGCCGAGGCCATATCGATACGATCAGCCTCGACCTCATTGCCCGCATGCACGGCTCGGGCTGGTATGCGAGGCCTCGTGAGCTCTTCCAGTTGGTGCGGCCGGCGCCGATCGAATAGGGGCGGCCCGGCGCGAGGCTTGGGCCAACGCGTGTCGACCCGAGCGGGCGATTGACATCCAAATTATTATATGTCTAAAAATATGCAAATTCATATATTGTAAGACCCGGCCAATGGACACGCATCCGCTGAGGCTCAAGGTGCAGTCGGTCACGGCGGAGACGCCGACGATCCGAAGCCTTCTGTTCGGCGTGCAGGGCGGTGCGGTTCCGCGATGGCAGGCGGGTGCGCATATCCGCGTGTCGCTGCCAAGCGGGGGAGACCGGCCTTACTCCCTGATAGCCCTGCCGGGCCTGCCCGAGGGAGTCCTTGCGCTCGGCGTTCTGCGCGAGCTGACGTCGACCGGCGGCTCGGCCTTCATGCATGCGCTCGAGATCGGCGATGTCGTGACGGCTTCGGCGCCCGTCAACAATTTCCCGCTGCATGAGGACGATGCGCCTGCGCTGCTGTTCGCCGGCGGCATCGGCATCACGCCGATCCTGTCCATGGCGGCCGAGCTGAAGGCGAGGGGCGTGTCTCACCGTCTTCACTACGCCGGACGGGCCCCGGGTCTGCTGGCGTTCTTGCCGCAGCTGGAGACGGTGTGCGCGAGCACCCTGTCCGTCCATTATGATAACGACGCTTCGTGCCTGGACATCGCAGCGGCGCTGCACGGCTCGCCTGCGAACGCCCATGTCTATGTCTGCGGTCCCGCAGGCATGATCGAAGCGGTGAAGGCCGCTGCTCTCGCCAGCGGCATTGCCGCCGATCGCATCCACGACGAGCTCTTCAAGGCCGAGCCGCCGGGCGCGCCGAACCGCTCGTTCGAGGTGGAGCTCAAATCGACGGGCGAGGTCATCACGGTCGCAGCCGATCGCAGCATCATCGAGGCGCTGGAAGCGGCGGGGCACGAGGTTCTCTCCGACTGCCGGCGCGGCGATTGCGGCATCTGCCAGTGCGGCGTTATCGCAGGCGTTCCCGATCACCGCGATGTCATCCTGAGCGACGCCGAGAAGGCGTCCAACAAGGTCATGCAGATCTGCGTGTCGCGCGCAAAGTCGGAACGGCTGGTGCTGGATCTCTAGGACGAGGGCAGGAACGTCATGGATGGATACACTGGAAATGCGCGCTCGATCGCAGCGCTGGTGCGCGAGGCCGAGGTGCATCGCGACGTCTACGTCGATCCCGAGATCTTCGAGCTCGAGATGGCACATCTGTTTCCCAACAGCTGGGTCTATGTCGGTCATGCGAGCCAGTTGGCGAAGCCCGGCGATTTCATCACCGCCAATATCGGCCGGCAGCCGGTGATGGCGAGCCGCCATATCGACGGCTCCATCCACGTTTTCTACAACCGTTGTCCGCACAAGGGCGTCAAGATCGCCTCGGAGCCTTGCGGCAATGCCGGAAAGTTCTTTCGCTGTCCCTATCACGCATGGTCGTTCAAGACCGACGGCTCGCTGCTCGCGATCCCCTTGAAGAAGGGCTATGAGAGCACCGGTTTTGGCGACACCCAGGCGAATGAAGGCTTATCAAGAATAAAGAACGTCGCGATCCATCGCGACTTCATCTTCGCGCGGCTGAGCGAGACCGGCGTTTCCTTCGAGGACTATTTCGGCCCGAGCCTTTCGACCATCGACAACATGGTCGACCGCTCGCCACTGGGCAAGCTGGAGGTCGTGGCCGCGCCGATCCGCTACATGCACACCTGCAACTGGAAGATGCTGGTCGAGAACCAGACCGACACCTGCCATCCCATGGTCGCTCACGAGAGCTCGGCGGGTACGGCGGTCAAGGTCTGGAAACGCGAGCAGGGCGATTCCACGGAGACGCCGATGGCGGTGCAGCTCTACGGCCCGTTCATGAGCCCGTACGAATTCTACGAGCAGAGCGGCATCAGGATCTGGCCCAACGGCCATGGCCACACCGGCGTCGCCAACTCGATCCATTCGAACTATTCCGACGTCGACGGCTATCTCGAGCAGATGGTCGCGGCCTATGGCGAGACGCGGGCTCACGAAATCCTGGGCGATATCCGGCACAACACCGTCTACTTCCCGAACGTCATGGTCAAAGGCGCCGTCCAGATCCTGCGCAATTTCATCCCGATCGCGGTCGATAGGACGCTGGTCGAGAGCTGGGTCTATCGCCTGGTCGGCGCGCCCGACAAGCTCTACGAGCGTGCCCTGATGTACAACCGCTTCATCAACGCACCGACCTCGATCGTCGGGCACGACGATCTGGAGATGTACGAGCGGGCGCAGGAAGGCCTGAAGTCCAACGGCAATCAGTGGATCAATCTGCGCCGCCTCTACGAGCCCGACGAACAGCCTGATGTCACCGCCGTCATCAACGGGACGTCCGAACGGCAGATGCGCAACCAGTTTCACGCCTGGGCCAAATTCATGACCATGGACATGGACCAGCATCCCGAGGCCGCGGAATGATCGACGAGAAAGCCGTCACGGATTTCATCTATCGGGAGGCCGAGCTGCTCGACACCATGCAGTGGCAGAGCTGGCTCGATCTGTTTCATCCCGAAGGACGCTATTGGATGCCGCTCGAATGGCAGCAGCAGGATCCAGTACTCCAGCCTTCCCTGATGTACGAGGATCTGCTGCTGCTCAAGGTGCGGGTCGAACGCCTCGCCGGTGAACGCACCTTCAGCCAGAAGCCGAAGAGCCGGTGCCACCATCTGCTCCAGGCGCCACGTATCATTGCCTGCGATGCTGCGGCCGGCGTGTTCAAGGCACGAACGTCCTACATCTACACCGAGACGCGCGGCGATCTGCTGGAGCGCTATTCGGGATGGGCATCGCACGATCTCGTGCAGGTCGGCGACAGCCTGAAGATCAAGCTCAAGCGCGTCGATCTCGTCAATTTCGACGCGCCGTTCGGCAACATCCAGCTCTTCATGTGAGTGTATCTTGACCGCTGCGACCACAGTCTACGCCCGCTTTCGCGAGACCGCGCTACGCCGCGGCGAGGCCGGCTTCCTCAACGTGTTGCCGGAGACCGCCGGCATTTACGGCATCGCAGCCGGCGAGATCTCCTACCGCGCGATGCTCGCGCGGATCGAGGGCCGGCGGCAGGCGTTCACGGACCGCGGCTATGGCGAAGGACACAGGGTCGGGCTTCTGCTTCAGAACCGGCCGGTATTCGTCGAGCTGTGGTTCGCATTGAATGCGCTTGGCGTCTCCGTGGTGCCGATCAATCCCGATCTGCGCATCAGCGAACTCGAATACATCATCTCCCATTCCGAGATGAATGCCGCCTTCGTTCTCGCCGAGCGCTGCGCCGAGGTGGCGACGGCGGCGCGCCAAGCCGGCCGGTCGATCCCAGTCGTGACCGACGACGGAGACGTTCCCGCGCCATACGACGGTGCGCGGTCGTTGCGGCCGGCGGGCGGCGCAACCGAATGCGCGCTGCTCTACACCTCCGGCACGACGGGGCAACCGAAAGGCTGCGTTCTCACCAACGAATATTTCCTGCACAGCGGAAACTGGTATCGCGACGCCGGCGGGCTGATCGGCCTGAAGCCAGATGGCGAGCGCATGATCACGCCGCTGCCGCTGTTCCACATGAACGCGATGGCGGTCTCGCTGATGGCGATGGTCTCGGTCGGCGGCAGCCTGACCATGCTCGATCGATTTCACCCACGCAGCTGGTGGGCCTCGGTCAGGGAGAGCCGGGCCACGTGCCTGCACTATCTCGGTGTCATGCCCTCGATGCTGATGAGCGCCGCGCCGTCCGAACAGGACCTGCAGCACAATGTGCGCTTCGGGTTCGGCGCCGGCGTCGACAAGCTGCTCCATGCGCCCTTCGAGGCCCGCTTTGGCTTCCCGCTGATCGAGGCCTGGGCGATGACCGAGACCGGCAGTGGCGGCGTGATCGCCGCCAACCTTGAGCCGCGCAAGGTCGGCACCAGCTGCTTCGGCCGCCCGGCCTCTGAGATCGAGATTCGCATCGTCGATGACCGCGGCGTCGATACGCAAGGGGAAACGCCGGGCGAGCTCCTGGTGCGGCGAGCAGGCGCGGATCCGCGCTATGGCTTCTTCCGGGAATACCTCAAGAACCCCGAGGCCACGGCGGAGGCCTGGGCCGGAGGCTGGCTGCACACCGGCGATATCGTCTCGCGCGATGCGGATGGCGATCTGCATTTCGTCGACCGCAAGAAAAACGTCATCCGCCGCTCCGGCGAGAACATCGCCGCGGTCGAGGTCGAATCCGTCCTCAATCGTCATCCCGCGATCCGGCAGGCCGCGATTGCGGCGACCCCGGATCAGGTGCGTGGCGACGAGGTCGCGGCCGTCATCATCGCCGAGCAGGCCGGCGCTGACCGCGCGCTGGCCGAGGCCATCGTGCGCTGGAGCCTGGAGCAGATGGCCTATTACAAGGCACCCGGCTGGATCTGCTTCGTCGACCGGCTGCCGCTGACTGCAACCGAGAAGATCCAGCGCGGCGGCTTGAAGGATCTCGTAGCCAGGCTGATGCAGGACGGCGCGTTCTTCGATCTCCGCGAGATGAAGCGGCGGCAGGTCTGACCCGAAAAGCCCGCAGGAACACCGATCATGAGCCAGACCCGCACCACTCTCATCACCGGCGGCAATTCCGGGATCGGCGAAGCGCTGGCGAAGAGGCTGGTCGACAAGGGACAGCGCGTCGTCTCGGTGGGGCTGGAGAAGCCGGGCTGGACGCACGATCTGCTCGCGGCCTATTGCGCGGACCTGACCAGCCTTGAGGAGGCGCGGGCCATCGCGCAGGAGATCGGCGCCAACCACGCGATCGATTGCCTCGTGCACAATGCCGGCATCATCCTGCCGAACCTGTTGCCGGATGCGAAGCCCGAAGACATCCTGGCGCTTGCGCAGCTGCATCTCGGCGCACCGATGCTTCTGACCCAGGCCGCTCTGGATGGCATGATCTCGCGCCGTTTCGGCCGCATCGTGTTCGTCAGCTCGCGCGCGGCGATGGGCGCCGTGACCCGCTCGGCCTATTCCGCCACCAAGGCTGGCGTGCACGGCATGGCGCGGACATGGGCGCTGGAGCTGGCGTCCAGCGGCATCACGGTCAACGTCGTCGCGCCGGGCCCGATCCTGACCGACAATTTCTGGGGCATCATCCCCAAGGATTCCGAGCGGCAGGAGAGCATGGCGCGTAACGTCCCGATCGGCCGGCTCGGTGCGCGCGAGGACGTGGCGCACGCGGTCGAATTCTTCCTCGACGAGCGCTCGGATTTCGTGACGGGGCAGGTGCTGTATGTCTGCGGCGGCACCAGCCTGGTCGGTCTCGGCCCCTGATGGATCAGATCTGGTTCTGCTTGATGTTTTCGACCATCCTGGCGAGCACCCGCGCGCAGACTTCGATCTCGTCCGGATCGATGCCGGCGGTCAGCCGCTCATAGTTCTTTTCCATGATGGGCCAGATCTTGCGCAGCAGAGCCTCGCCGTCCGGCGTCAACGCCACCACCCGGCGGCGCTGGTCGTCCTCGGCGATTTCGCGCTTGACGAGACCCGAGGACACCATTGACTCGACCATCCTGCTGGCGGTCGACTGCTCGGTCACGGCGAGAACGGCGACCTCGTTGACGGTGAGAGTCTTGTAGATGAACAGGATCGACAGTGTCCGGAACACGACGTTGTTGATGCCGTGCTCGCTGAGATCGCGGTTCTGGTCGAGGTTCCAGCGATTGGCCAGTCGATTGAACAGATAGGGGATGTAGGCTTGCAGCTGGTCTCTTGACCGCGGCGGTCCGGATTTCCACCTGCTCTTGGATTCTTTCGCCATTATTTCTTGCGACTTTGCTTCTTGCTCTGGGTACGAATTTTTGCCGAAAGAGACCGCAGCACCGACAGCGCGGTGTCCAGTTCGTCGGCCGAAATGGTCTCGAGCCTTTGGCTGAGATGTCTCTTGTGCATGTCGGCGGCCTTCCTGAACAGGGCTTCGCCCTTCGGCGTGAGGCGGACGATGAAGGACCGGCGATCCTCGCTGGACATTTCCTTGCTGATGAGATCGTCGGCCAGGAGCCGCTGCACCAAACCCGAGACGTTGCCGCCGGAAACCTTCAGGTTCTGCGACAACTGCCCGAGCGCGAGGCCGTTCCTGTCGCGGTCGAGTTGGGCCAGCACGTCGAACTTCGCCAGCGACAAGCCGAACTCCGAGATCAGCAGCGCATTCAGCGACGCGAAGATGTCACCGTGGAGCGACAGCAGCTGCAGCCAGAGTCGGGTCTCTATCTGCCCGAGGGGAACGATGTTCTCTTTCAGTGTTGCCGGCATTGCGTGACCAGGAGGACAGGGTGGTCTGGCGGAGGTGTTCCGAAGATCGTCAGCCCCGATTAGCGAACCGGGAATCGCAGTCAAGCAGCTCGATTCTGACCCGCGTCAGCTTGAACGGCAATCCGGCGCTAAGGTCAATCTCATGAGGCGAAGCTTTTGATGGTCTGGATCACGCCGTCGAGCTGCTTGCCCGGGCCGTCCTTCAGCGCCGCCTCCCGCAGGCGGCGGGCCCAGTCCGCGGCATCCTCGCGCTGTGCAACCAGTGTGATCGCGGCCAGCGTCCTGTCGAACTTCGACAGGCCGCGGCTGTGGGTATCGGAATAGCCCTTGACCAGCCGGCGGCATTGCAGGATCTCGACGCCGAGCTGGTAATTGGTGCGGACCGCCGCGGTGGCGGCCTTGAGCCATTCGTCGCGATGCGCCGTCTCAATGGCGTGGCGGCGCGAGCGGCGGCGCAGCCCCCGGAGCCCGCCCACGATATAAAGCGCGAGAAACCAAGGCAGCGAATAGGTCCGCACCCGGCGTCCCCTGTTGATGCGGCGATCGAGCCAGCCCATGAGCCGCGGCCTGGTTTCGAGCCAGCGACCAAAGCCCGCGGGCAACACCCCCATGACCTCCTCCATGCGGGGATGCATGAATTCGGTGCTCTGCAGCACCTGACCTTGCGCCAGTTCCAGCTCGCCCTCGATCCGCGCGCGGCGCGCCGAGCGTGTCTTCAGGTCGGCAACGCGAATGACATCGTCATAGGTCATGGCATTGGCGAGGTACTTTGCAGCCATCCGTGTGAAGGCAAAGCTTCTGTCCGCGCCACCGGCGCTGTGATCGGCGGCGTGCAGCCCACTGAGAATGTCGAGATATTCGACGCCGTAAGCGATGTCCTGGAAGTCGACCACCTTTTTCAGCCCGGCGTGGGCCAGTTCGAGTGCGGGCTGCGGCAGCTCGTGTCTTAGCCGTTCGAGCAGTTTGGCCAACCGGGGATCGAGGCTCGCAGGCGAGGGGCTTCGCTTGTCCTTCTCCGGTTGGGATGCTGCGGTGGCATCAGGCGCCCCGACGCGGGCGCGATCAAAAGCGGCTTCAAAAGTCTCGACGCTCGCCTTGGCCCCTTTCTCGCCGGCGCGGATCACCGCGAGATAGCTGTCGCGGCCGAACGGCAGCACTCCGGTGGCGGCGAGCGCGCCGAACATCGCAGCGGAAATGACGCTGCCATGTGCGATGGCCAGGGCGTTCATGTCGAAGATGATTTCGCTCTTGGCGGCAACACCGATCGCCCCTCGCACGGCGCCGTTGTCGGCGATGCCGTCGCCCGGCGCGATCTTTTCGCCGATGGCAAAGGACCGGTGATTGGAGGCGATCAGGGTGGTGCGGTCCGGCGTCACCAGGCCGCGCAGGATCGAGCGTCCCGCTTCCATGAATTCGGCGGCCATCACGACGTCGACATCGCCAGGTGTCGGCATCAGCGACAGGATCGGCTTGCGCCCATCGAGCGGCGGCATCGCCTCGATGTAGTAGATCGTGGCGCCGGTCCGCTGCGCGACGCCGGGCACCGATGTCGACTGCGCGACCCAGCCATGGTTCTCCGCGAGCTGGACGATCCAGTCGGTCAGCACGCCGCCGCCCTGGCCGCCCATGGCGAGGATCGCGATCGAGATCGGGCGCTCGGTCGCTTCGCCGGCCGCGGGAAGCGCAAGTCGAACCGTCTCGTCTCTCATGTCAGCGCCTCGAGCGCCGGTCGGCGGCGCTCGCGCCGCCGTTGCAGCCAGCCGATCACCGTCATCGCGATGTTCGACTTGAAGCTGTCCCAGCGGGTCGGATTGTGAATGACGTCGGCGCGGTAGAACGAGGGACACAGCACGGCGGCCTCGGCGACCTCGCCGCAATTGCCGCAGCCGACACAGGAATTGTCGATCGCGGCGACCGGATCGTCGCGCAAGGGATCGTCGAGCTGTTTCACCGAGAGGGACGGGCAGCCCGACAGGCGGATGCAGGCGTGGTCGCCGGTGCAGACGTCTTCATCGACACCGAAGCGCTCCTTGACGATGCGCACCCCGTCCTTGATCGCCTTGCTCGTCTGCGGCTTCACGCGGCGCTGCTTGTTCAGCATGCATTCGGACGAAGCGACGATCACCTTGGGACCGTCATCCTTCGTCGTCAGCGCCTCCTTCAGCGTGTCGCGCATCCTGCCGACGTCATAGGTGCGGTCGATCTGCCGCACCCACTGGGCGCCAATGCCTTTCACCGCCTGCACGATCGAATTGTTGGTCTTGCGCCGCTTGTTGACCGCGCGGGACGACAGGATGTCCTGGCCGCCGGTTGCCGAGGTGTAAAAATTGTCGACGATGACGAAGACGCCGTCATGCTTGTTGAAGACGGCGTTGCCGATGCCGCTGGTCAGCCCGTTGTGCCAGAAACCGCCGTCGCCCATGACCGCGATCGAGCGCTTGTCGGCCTTGACGTTGAATGCGGAGGTCGAGGCCGGACCGAGGCCGAAGCCCATCGTCGTCGCGCCGATGTTGAATGGCGGCAGGATCGAGAACAGATGGCAGCCGATGTCGGCCGAGACGTGGTGCTCGCCGAGTTCTTCTTCCACCAGCTTCATCGCGGCGAAGATCGGCCGTTCCGGGCAGCCGGTGCACAGGCCCGGCGGCCGGGCCGGCACGACCTGCTTGAGCTTCTCGACCGCCGGATGATTCAGCACCGGAACAGCATCCGGTGCCGGTGGCCTGTTGCCGAGCAATCTCGGCTCCGTCTTCTCGAGGAATTCCCTGACACCGCCAAGCAGGACCTGCGCGGTATAGTCGCCGCCCATCGGCAGCACGTCCTTGCCGTGGACGCGCGCCTGGATGTCCTTGCGCCGCAGCACGGTATTGATCGCCTGCTCCAGATATTCCGGCTGGCCTTCCTCGACGATCAGGACGGCGGCCTTGTCGAGGCAGAACTCGGCGACCTCCGCGTCGATCACGGGGTAGGTGACGTTCATGACGTAGAGCGGGATCTGCGTATTGCCATAGGCATCCGAGAGCCCGAGATATTGCAGCGCGCGGATGACATTGTTGTACATGCCGCCCTGCATGATGATGCCGACCTTGCCGCGCTTCGGTCCCATCCATTCGTTCAATTTGTTGTCGCGGATGAAGCCGATCGCCGCGGGCATGCGCGTCTTGATCTTCTCCTGCTCATGCTCATAGGCCGCCGGCGGCAGCACGATGCGGCCAACGTCGCGCCTGGGGTTGTTGAGCGCGTCCTTGATGGTGTGCGCCGGCCTGACATTGTCTTTGCAGGCAAAGCTTCCATGCATGTGGCAGGCGCGAACGCGGACTTCCAGCATCACGGGCGTGTTCGAGCATTCCGAGAGCTCGAAACCCTTCTCGATCAGGTTGACGATGCATTCATGATCGGGCCGCGGATCGAGCAGCCAAATCTGCGATTTCATGGCGAAGGCGTGGGTGCGCTCCTGCATGATGGAGGAGCCTTCGCCGTAATCTTCGCCGACGATGATCATGGTGCCGCCGGTGACGCCGCCGGAGGCGAGATTGGCGAGCGCATCGGAGGCGACATTGGTGCCGACCGTGGACTTCCAGGCCACCGCGCCTCGCAGCGGATACATCACCGATGCCGAGAGCATCGCCGCGGCGGCCGCTTCGTTGGCCGAGCTCTGGAACACGACGCCGAGATCGTCGAGCACGTCCTTGGCGTCGGCCAGCACGTCCATCAGATGCGAGATCGGCGAACCCTGGTAGCCGCCGACATAGGCCACACCGGATTGCAGCAGCGCCTTGGTGATGGCGAGGATGCCTTCGCCGCGGAAGGTGTCGCCCGCGCCGAGCCGGAGATCTTCGACCTCGCGAGCGAAAGACCGTTCAGCCATTGCGTCCTCCAGAAATATGCATTACCATAATTTTACATATGAAGTAAGTCAATGCGCGGACATGCCGCCATCCCAGTTCGGGCGCGGTCGTGACCAGCGACAGGGTAGGGCCGATGCTCAAGCTGCCTCGCGTCAAGGCTGCCGCCATGCAGGCTTCATCTCGGCATCTTAGCGCCAGCGCAATGGCCGACAAGCCGGCCTCGTTGGCCTGCCGCGACGATGTTCCCGGCCATCTCCGTTTGGAACTGGATGGTCGATCCCTGGCCATCAATGGATGGCACGCTTCGATCCAACGAACGCCCTAAGACGCCACGACACAGGACTTGGAGCACAGGACTTGGAGGATGAGATGCGCGACAACGTGATCGGCCGGGCCAATGTCGAGGACACTCCGGAGCTCAAGGCCTACTACAAGGATCTCGAGAAATACGAAGCCGGTGCGTTGTGGACGGTCGCCAACAAGATCGAGCCATGGCAGCCGCAATCGGCGTCCGTTCCCGTGCTCTGGCGTTACGGCGATCTGCGCGAACATGTGCTGCGCTCGGTCGAGCTGGTCTCTCCCGAAAAAGCCGGGCGTCGGGTGATCTATCTCAACAATCCCGGTCGTCGCGACGTATCGGCAGCCGTCGGCTGGCTCTATTCGGGCTTGCAGGTCATGCATCCCGGCGAGGTCGCCTCGGCCCACGCGCACTCGGCTTCGGCCCTGCGCTTCATCATGGAAGGCTCGGGTGCTTACACCGTCGTCGATGGGCACAAGATGACGTTAGGGGCCCGCGATTTCGTGCTCACACCAAACGGCACCTGGCACGAGCATGGGGTCGACACTGGCGGCTCTGTGTGCATCTGGCAGGACGGGCTCGACATCCCGCTCGTCAACGCGCTCGAAGCCAATTTCTTCGTGGTGCATCCCAACATCCAGCAGGAAGAGTCCGGCTATCCCGTCGACGACGTGACCAAGACCTGGGGTAACCCCGGGCTTCGCCCGGTGAACGCACCGTGGTCGAAGGGCTATTCGCCGATGTTCAAATATGAGTGGGAGCTGACCTACGAAGCCTTGCAGAAATATGCGGCTGCGACCGACGGCTCGCCTTACGACAGCATCCTCATGAACTACGTCAATCCGATCACCGGCGGGCACGTGATGCAGACGATCGGCGCGAGCATGCAAATGCTGCGGCCGGGCGAGAAGACGAAGTCGCACCGGCATACCGGAAGCTTCATCTACCAGGTCGCGAAGGGCCGCGGCTATTCCGTCATCGCAGGCAAGCGCTTCGAATGGCAGGAGCGCGACATCTTCTGCGTTCCGTCCTGGGCTTGGCACGAGCACGGCAATGCCTCCGCGAGCGAGGACGCCTGCCTGTTCTGCTTCAACGACCTGCCTGTGATCGAAGGTCTCGGGCTCTATCGGGAAGAGGCCTATGGCGACAATGCCGGCCATCAGCCGGCAGCGGCCTGACGTCACGTGCTCCCACAGAATTTGAACGGAAACGGTCGGATCAAGCTTCCATGCGTCTCGTGACCTATACCTTCGGCTCCGGCGGTGCCCGCCTTGGAGCGCTCGTCAACGGGCTGGTCGTCGATGTCGAGCGCCTCGGCGCATCGTCCGGTCTGGCATGGCCGAACGACATGCTGTCGTTCATCGACAACAACGCGACGCTGTTGCCGGCGCTCAAGGGTGGTCTCGAAAGCGCCAATGGGCGCTTGCCGGCCGGCGCTGCCGTTCCCCTCGAGGACGTCAAGCTGCAGGCGCCGATCCCGCGGCCCCGCAAGAACATCTTCGGAATCGGGCTCAATTATCGCGCGCATGTCGCGGAGTCCGCCAAGAGCCTGGACACCGACAAGGATCTGCCGAAACAGCCGGTCGTCTTCTCCAAGCCGCCGACCTCCGTGATCGGTCCGGGCGCGGCGATCCAGCACAATGCGAAGATGACGCAGCAGCTCGACTGGGAGGTCGAGCTTGCCGTCATCATCGGCAGGACCGCGACCCGCATCACGGCCGAGAAGGCGATGGATCACGTGTTCGGCTATTCGGTGATGATCGACATTTCCGCGCGCGACAATCGCCGGGCCGGGCAGTGGATCTTTTCCAAGGGCATGGACACCTATGCGCCGTTCGGCCCCTGCATCGTGACCGCGGATGAAATTGCCGATCCACATGACCTGCGGCTGTGGCTGACGAAGAACGGGGTCACGAAGCAGGACTCCAACACCAAGTACATGATCTTCGACGTTCCGGCCCTGATTGCCGACATTTCGTCCGGAATGACGCTGGAGCCGGGCGACATCATCGCGACGGGAACGCCGGAAGGGGTGGGCGCGGGCATGACTCCGCAGGAATGGCTGTGGCCGGGCGACGTGGTGGAGGCCGGGGTCGACGGCGTCGGTGTCATCCGGCACCCCGTCGTCGCGATCTGATGACGGCGTTCTCGTTCGACCGCAAGCTGCGGTTCGCGGACTGCGATCCCTCCGGAATCGCCTACTTTCCGTCCTATCTGAACATGCTCAACGGAGTCGTCGAGGATTTCTGGGAGGCGATCGGATTTCCCTGGCCCGGATTGATCACGCTCCGGAAGATCGGCACGCCCACCGTGCATCTGGCTTGCGATTTCTCCCGGCCGTCGATGTTCGGCGATCTCTTGACGTTCAAGCTGCACATCGGCCGGGTGGGTGGATCATCGCTGCATTTGGATCACGTCGTCTCGGGCTCGGATGGCCTGCGCTGGCGCGCACGCCAGATCCTTGCCGCAACCTCGCTCGTGGATCACCATGCCATTCCGTGGCCCGACGATGTTCGGGCTGCGCTTGTCGCGCATCTAGATGTCGATGAGGAAATTGAAGCAGCGTCATCATGATCTCCTTGTTCATGACATTCGTCGACCCGACGGGCGGACGGCGCGTCGGATCGGACGCGCTGGACGCCGCCGCAGTGCTGGTCGGGGCGGTCACAGAGATGACCGAGGGCCTGTTGTTCACGCCGCTGGAGCAATCGGTCGATCATCCCTACAAGGCCGACGGTCCGGGGCCAACCTTCGCGCTGCAATTGCGGTTTCCGGATCTGTTCGCTTGTGAAGCTGCGCTGGGGCGCGACGGAGCGCTCGCCAGCCTCGCAACCGGCGGCGGATTATCGAGCCTCACCGGATTGGACGTCACCCACCAGGTGATGCTGACACGCTCCTTTCCGGTCGATGTCGCCGCGCATCCTCCCGGCACGGCCACCCCGTGCAGCTATCTCGTGCACTATCCCGGGCCGGCGGACGACATCAACGCCTGGCATCTGCACTATCTCGAGCATCACCCCTCGATCATGCGGACCTTCCCGGACGTCCGCCAGATCGAGATCTATACGCGGATCGATTGGGTCGACCGGCTGCCGTCGCGGCGGGTCGAGCACATGCAGCGAAACAAGCTGGTGTTCGACAGTCCGGCAGCCCTCTCGCGCGCGCTGAGCTCCGACGTGATCAAGCGCATGCGCGCAGACTTCGTCCAGTTCCCGCCGTTCGCAGGGGGCAACAAGCATTTTCCGATGCTGACGCGAACTGTTGCATCTAAATCTTAGAGGCGAGGGCGCGCGCAAAGCGGGCATCGGCGGACAACGTCAAATAGAGCAGGCAGCTCCGCCCGAGAGGCGGCCGAGATAATCGTTCAAGGCTTCGTCTGTACGAACATCGGCCGCGGCGCAACAAGCCGCGGTAGGTCCGTCGGCGCGGCTGGCGCAAGAACGCGCCACGCTGCGGTAACCTGCCGGCGCTTGCTGCGGCCAGAAAGCAAGATGACAACTTGCGGCGATGGTGGCAGAATGGTGGCAGACGTGGTTTGAAGATCCGGCGACCAAGAACAACGAAGAAAAAGCGATCGCCCCGGTCACGTCGTCCAAGGGAGGAGATGGCTCATGAAACGCATGTTTCTGGGGTTAGTCGCCGTTGCCCTGATCGCTTCGGCGTTTGTCGTATCCACCACTGCAGTCATGGCGCAGACGAAAGTGTTGAAGATGCAGGCCACATGGCCGGCATCGCTCACGCTCTATGACAACTTCACCTATTTCGCCGACCGGGTGAACAAGCTGTCGGCCGGCGCGCTGAAGATCGAGGCAATGCCCGCTGGCCAGGTCGTGCCGGCGTTCGAGGTGCTGGACGCAACCCACAAGAGGGTGCTCGACGGAGCGCATGCGTGGGCCGGCTACTGGACCGGCAAGAACAAGGCCGCGATCCTGTTCACCGGCGGTCCCGGCGGCACCTTTGGCATGGACTTCATGGACGTGATGGGTTGGCTCTATCACGGCGGCGGCCTCGACCTATACAACGAGTTCTATCAGAAGGAGCTCAAGCTCAACCTCGTCGTGTTCCCCATCCTGCCCGCGGGGCCGCAGGCGTTCGGCTGGTTCAAGAAGCCGATCCAGACGGTCGAGGACATGAAAGGCATGAAATGCCGCCAGACCGGCATGGCCGGCGAAGTGTGGCAGGCCCTCGGCTTCACGGTGGTCAACATGCCGGGCGGAGAAATCATTCCCTCTGCGCAACGCGGCGTGATCGATTGCGCAGAATGGGTCGGCGGCATCGAGGACCTGCAGCTCGGCTTCCACAACGTCTGGAAGTACCATTATTCGCCTGGCTTGCATGAGAACGTGACGATCGGCGAAATCGTCATCAACGGCGATGTGTGGAAGGAGCTCAGCCCGCAGCATCAGGAGATCATCAAGTCGGCGGCCAACGAGACATTCCTGGTCTGGTGGACCAAGTGGCAGCGCCAGAACGCCGATGCGCTGATCGAGATGCAGCAGAAGCACGGCGTGCAGATCCTGCGCACGCCGACGGAGATCCTGCTGGCCTTCATCAAGAAGTGGGACGAGATCGCGGCGGCCGAGAGCGCCAAGAACCCGTTCTTCAAGAAGGTGCACGAATCGCAGAAGGCCTATGCCAGCGCTGTGGTGCCGTACAAGCGGTCCTATTTCCCGCCGTACTCCTTCATGGCGAACTACTACTTCCCTCTCGAGAAATAGGGCTTCCTCCGAGGGCGGCCGGTCAGGCCGCCCTCCATTGATGCGGCTCATGCGCCCGCTCTGCGTCGCGCCGCAAATGCGCCGCCCGAACGGTCAAGGGAAGGGGCGAGGGATGGCTGAGATAACTGGCAGGCAGTCGCCGGCGCTCCTGGCCATAATCAGGATCATCGACGGCTTCACGGACCGAACCGGCACGATCATCTCATGGCTGTCGGTGCCGCTGGTCCTGGCCGTCGCTTACGAGGTTGGGGCGCGTTACCTGTTCAACGCGCCGACCATATGGGTCTATGACGCAACCTACATGCTGTACGGATCGCTGTTCATGCTTGGCGCCGCTTACGCGCTGCACAAGGGTGCTCATATCCGTACCGACTTCTTCTGGGACAAGTTCTCGATCCGCAGGAAGGGCTGGATCGATACGATCTCCTATGTCGTCTTCTTCTTCCCGAGCCTGATCATGCTGTTCCTGATCAGCTGGAACGAATTTCACTACGCCTGGCTGATCAACGAGACTTCGGATCAGACGCCGTGGCGGCCCGTGCTGTGGCCGTTCAAGTTCATCGTGCCGTTCGCCTGCCTCCTGCTGCTGATCCAGGGCGTGTCCGAACTGATCAAGAGCATCTACATGGCGCGCACCGGCGTCGAGCTCGAGCACAAGGAGAAGGTCGAGATATGACCGCAGAAGCGCTCATCGGCGTCGTCATGCTGCTGGTGCTGCTCGGCGCGATCTTCATCGGTGTGCCGATCTCGTTCACGTTGCTGTTTCTCGCCTTTTCGTTCGGCTACTGGGGCATGGGCCCGACGGTCTTCGAGCTCGGCTACTTCCAGACCATCGGCATGATGAAGGAAGAGCTCCTCGCCGCCGTGCCGCTGTTCATCTTCATGGGCTTCATCACCGAGCAGGCGGGACTCATGGAGCGCCTTTTTACGGCGTTCCGCATGATGCTTGCGCCCGTGCGCGGCGCACTCTTCCTCGTCGTCATCCTGACCTCGACCGTGTTCGCGATGGCGACAGGCATCGTCGGCGCAGCCGTCACCGTTCTTGGCATCATGGCCTCGCCGATCATGACGAAGGCGGGTTATGACGCCAAGCTTTCAGCGGGCACCATCACGGCGGGCGGCACGCTCGGCATTCTCATTCCGCCGTCGGTCATGCTGATCGTGATGGGCCCAGTGCTCGGGGTGTCGGTCGCCGATCTCTATGCTGCAGCCTTCGGGCCGGGCTTCCTGCTGGCCGGCATCTACATCGCCTATCTGATGGGCCGCGCCTTCCTGAATCCCAAACTAGGGCCGCCGGTGCCAAAGGATGAGCGGATCTACTCCGTTGGCTACATTGCGCGCGAGGTGATCGTCGGCACGCTGCCGCTGCTCGGGCTCATCACGGCGACGCTCGGCTCGATCATCGGGGGTCTTGCGACGCCGACGGAGGCCGCCGGCATCGGCAGCGTCGGCGCTCTGGTTCTGGCCATCGCATATGGCAGGTTCTCGTTCGCCGGACTGCAGCGCGCGCTGACCTCGACGATGGCGACGTCGAGCATGGTCCTGTTGCTGGCGGTCACATCGAACATCTTCGGTGCGGTGTTCGCTCGCCTCGGCTCGGCGAACTGGATCACCGAGACGATGCTCGGCTTGCAGTTGCCGCCGAGCTTCATGCTGATTGTCGTGCTCTTTCTCATTTTCCTGCTGGGTTGGCCGTTTGAGTGGCCGGCCATCATCCTGGTGTTCCTGCCGATCTTCTATCCCGTTGTGAAGGGCATGGGCATCGACCTCATATGGTTCGGAGCGTTGGTTGCGGTGGTGCTGCAGACCGCCTTTCTGTCGCCGCCGGTCGCCATGTCGGCGTACTATCTCAAGCAGGTGGTCAAGGGCTGGAGTCTCGCGACGATTTACGCCGGCATGTTCCAGTTCATGATCCTGCAGGTGGTATGCGTTGGGCTTATGATCGCTTTCCCCGGGATTGCGACCTGGTTCCCGCAGACGCTGCACGAGACGTCGCGCAGTCAGGTCATCCCCGAGGAGTACAGGAAAATCCTGGAGCAGCAGAAGCAAGCACCGTCCCTGGAAGACGAGGATTGGTTGACACCAAAAAAGAAGTAGCCGGACGTCTGTGTGCTGCGCTGCTCAAGGATTACGGATTTATGACGGTGGGATGTCGATCCATCTCATCCCCCATGCGAATTGAACACTTGGCAGAAGAAAGGGCCATATCGGTCGGTATCCGAGCGTGGAATACATTTTCTGCCGTGTGTGTACCGCTTCACATCTTGTACGTGAAACGATGCTACCGTTAGCCTGAATGTCCCTTTTTTATTTCCTAGCCCAACGTCGGCGTTTTTTTTGGCAATTGCAGTTCCAGGGGCTCGTAAATGAGTAGTCGTGATCGGGTCTGCGACCGTATGGTCATTCTGCATCAACGTGTCTGGTCGCTCAATTCTCAGCTTGCGGAGCTTCGAAGCCTTAGCACTCGGGTGCAAGAGGCCTTGGAAAGAACCAAAGGCAAACGTTCAAGAGTCCCACGTCTGGGGGCAGTGCGGCGTCGATCTCGAAGATAATTGCAAGATCGAGAGCCATGAGCCGTAGCTTGGGCCATGTGCCGTAACCCGCAGAAGGTAGGCTCTCTGTCAAAGGCCCGCTCTGGGTCAAAAGCATCGTTCTAATCGCCGCTTCCGGTCTGCGCCGATCGGCGGACGATTTTGGAGCCCGGCCATGGGCAGTCTCGTGGGGGTGATCCTTGGGCCGTCCAATCGACGTACCGCCCAATTTCCATGTGTGCTATCTAGTTGGGTAGCAAAATGGTAGCAGGAAAAGCAGATCATGACTGACGATCAGGTCAATCTTGTCGTTCAGCACCTTTGCGAGCAATTGCACTTGGCGCTCCGATTGAAGGGCAGCGAGGCACATCCACCAAACGCCAAGGATATTGGATTCGATCCTGCCTTTGTAAGAACTGTACTGCTGACCGGGTTGCGGTCGGCGGGTGTCACGATCCATGACGAGGCATCCGGGGCGCGCGAAGAGCCGCCGTCTTCCTAATCGCAAGACGCGGGACAGAAGCTCCGCGCCGATGTCTCGGTTCGGTCACCAGCGGCTGTCGAGGTAACCGCGGCTCCGCTCCCGTTTACCGTCGACAGCCGATATCACAATAGCTTCAGCGTTATTCGGCTTGGGGTTCAAAGGCGGTCCTAGCTCAGGCAAGGAATAAGTCAGCTACGGGCCATAGGCGACACCCGGGATTCTGCCGTTGACCGGCACACGGTGGTGCGATCTTCGGAACCTCTAGGGCCAGCGGCTGTTGTAGCGCACGAGGGCCTGATGCATGGACATGGTCACGCGCGCTGACAGTGCGGATGCCGACCCAGCGAGCCGAGCTGCTCCGGTGAACTCACACAACGAGTGGGACCCGCTAGAGGAAGTGATAGTCGGACGGCTCGAGGGCGCGGTAATCCCCTCCGACCATCCGGTTGTCACCTGCAACATTCCGGGCATGGCTGCGCGGGCCCAGTCGCTGTTCGCAGGCTTCCATTACCCAAAGATCATGATTGAACCCGCGCAGCGCGAGCTTGACGATTTTGTCGCTCTGCTACAATCGCTGGGCATCGTCGTAAAGCGGCCGGAAGCGGTCGACCACAAGAAGCGCTTCGGCACGCCGGAATGGTCCTCGCAGGGCTTCTGCAATTCCTGTCCGCGCGACAGCATGCTTGTGATTGGCGGGGAGATCATTGAAACGCCGATGGTTTGGCCATGTCGCTACTTCGAAACGCACTCCTATCGTCCGATCCTGAAGGACTATTTCCGACGTGGCGCGCGCTGGACTGCCGCGCCCAGGCCGCAGCTGACGAACGAGCTGTTCGATCCAGAGTTTCACGTGCCGGGGAAAGGCGAGCCGATTTCATACATACTCACCGAATTTGAACCGGTCTTTGACGCCGCCGATTTCTTTCGCTGCGGGCGCGACCTGTTCGTGACCCGCAGCAACGTAACCAATGCGTCCGGTATTGAATGGCTGCGCCGGCATCTTGGCGACGGTTATCGCATTCATGAAATCAAGAGCCGCTGTCCCAGTCCGATGCACATCGATACCACCATTTTGCCGCTTGGCCCCGGCAAGATTCTTATCAATCCCGAATACATCGACGCCGACCATCTTCCGGCCATCTTGAAAAAATGGGACATCCTCGTGGCCCCGGAGCCCGAGCCGATAACCGATCCTATGCTCAGGATTACCTCGTTATGTGGGAAATGGCTCAACATGAACGTGTTGATGGTGGACGAGAAGCGAGTCATCGCTGATCCGCATCATACCGCAACGATGCGTGCGTTGGAGAATTGGGGATTCGAGCCCATTCCCTGCGAGTTCTTGCACTATGCCGCATTTGGCGGAGCCTTCCATTGCGCCACCCTCGACATCCGGCGGTGCGGCACGTTGCAAAACTATTTTTGAGCGCCGACCGTCCCTCAGGTCCCGATCGCGCCCGCATGGTCAAGAGGTGATTTTCAGTCCGATGATGCCCAGGAGAATGAACCCGATATGAGCGAGCCTAAATAACATTGCGGGCGCCGTACCCACCGGAAGCGACTTAAGGGCGAGCCCAAGGAGTCCAATACTGGCCGCCATCGCGACACTGTGCCGATTGTTGGCAAGAAGCGCGAGAAGCCTTCCGTGTATTTGAGGCCGATTGCCCAGGCGATTTCGCACAGCCCAGCAGCGAGCAGGATGAGCCAAGCCATGAGGTAGCCCCCAATATGTTTGAACCCCGTGGCAATGTCTCTCTAAGGTAGGCTCCAAGATCAAGCCTATGGCGTTGCGACAGCAAACTCCCGTTTAGAAAAAAGGCCTTGAAAACGACCGCAAAACGCTTTGCCTCGGGATCAGTTCGGCCAGTGCGCTCGAACAGTAAAATCGGGACTAGGGCCGCGCACTCACCATGTCCGGTTGACTACCAGAGGCGGCGGAAAACCGCGCATTCACGCATGCGTTGATGGAACCGGAGTTCAGCTCGCGTTGTCGGGTCGGGATCGTCACAGCAATATGGTTATAGAGAGGCCATGTATACGTGAGTATAGTCGTCACGAGGCATAATCCTGATCGATCATTGGCCGCTGCGAGGCCAGGTTCGACCGCCGTGCATCGTTAGCGATCGCCGGCGCTATTTGCGACTCTGGGGACGAGAGACAGGCCCGCAACCCGGCGCCCGCAACCCGTTACGAGAAATGCGTCGATTGATCCATCGCTCGTGAGCAAGAGGTGATTATGCAACTTCCGATTCAAGTGCCGTCGGTCGCGCTCGATTCGAATGAGCGCAAGCGCCCCGAGGAGGCGCTGCGCGAGAGCGAGGAGCGCTTTCGCACCTTGGTGCAATTCTCCTTTGACGTGTACTGGGAAACTGACGCGCAGCATCGCTTCATCTGCCAGGAGTTCGCTGAGACACTTCCCGAACCGCCGGTCTCCGAGATCGGCAGGACACGATGGGAGGTCCCCTATCTGGAGCCTAATGCAGAGGCCTGGCGCAAGCACCGGGAGATACTCGATGCCCGCCTCCCTTTTCGCGATTTCGAGCTCGCGCGGCCGACGCCGGACGGCGGCAAGCGCTATGTTTCCGTCTCTGGGCTGCCCATCTTTGACGAGACGGGGCACTTCATGGGCTACCGCGGTGTGGGGCGCCACATCACGGAGCGCAAGCGCGCCGAACAGGCGCTGATCGATAGCGAGGCCCGTTTCCGTACCCTCGTGGACCACGCGACCGATACGTTCATGCTCTACAGTGAAGACGGTCGCGTTCTCGATGTGAATCGAAATGCCTGCGAAAGCCTCGGCTACAGCCGGGACGAACTGGTTGGGGCAACTGCGTCCTTCTTCGAGCTGGAGATGGATGAAGCGACCTGGCGTATCAACCGCGAGCGCCTCAAGGCCGGCGGCATCGTTACGCTCGAGAGTCGCTATTGCCGAAAGGACGGCACTGTGTTTCCCGTCGAAGTCCGTATGCGGGAATTCTGCGAAGGCGGCCGGTCACGGATCATTTGTCTGAGCCGCGACGTCACCGAACGCAAGCGAACCGCCGAGACGCTCCGCGAGATGCAGGCTGAACTAACACGCGCCAATCGCGCGGCGGCAATGGGCCAGGTCACGGCTTCGGTGACACACGAATTAAGCCAACCAATCACCGCGATGCTCTGCAACGCAGAAGCCGCACTGAACTGGCTAGGAACTCAATCTCCGAATTTCGAAAAGGCACGGCAGGCGCTCGCATCCATTGTCGCAGAAGCCAAGCGAGGCAGCGAGATCATCGGTTGGATCCGTTCCCTGATCAAGAAAACTCCGGCGCCGAAGGAGAGCGTCGACGTCAATGGTGCAATCCTGGACGTGATCACCATAGTCCGGAGCGAGCTGCTCAAACATGATGTCTTGATCCAGACCGACCTCGCTCCGGGCTTGCCGCTCGTGAAGGGCTATCGCGTCCAGCTGCAACAGGTTGTTCTCAATTTGATCCTCAACGCGATCGAGGCAATGAACTGCCTCGACGTCGCAGGACGGGAGCTGCGGATCAGCACGGCTGCGGATGCCTCAAGTCTCGTTGTTGTCGCCGTGCGGGATAACGGTCCCGGATTTGACGTGGCAATGGTTGACCGCCTGTTCGAGCCCTTCTACACCACCAAGCCGGACGGGACCGGCATGGGCTTGTCGATCTGCCAAACGATCATCGAGGCGCACGGAGGACGACTTTGGACCCGTGCGAATGAACCGCGGGGGGCCGTGTTTCAGTTTAGTCTGCCATCGGAACAGGCGTGATCCACGTCGCTTTTCATGAGCGGGCGCTGCGCAGGCGGGAGCCGGCCTCAAACGCATCCTCGGCTACGGACGCGATAGTCCTTCGATCATACCGGCCGCAGCAGCGCAACGCGATCGGCGAGTTCGCTCGCTTGTCAGAGCGGGGAGTGTCGGCTGTCGGCGCGAAGCGAGCGTTCTGTTGGTCGCTGACTTCTCAGAAGGGCCACAACCCGACATAGAAGCTTGGGTTTGAATGAAAGAGACCGTCTCCCAACGCGGCGTCAGTTAAACGAGGAACGATGGCAAAGGCGACGAACCTAGGGAACACCCTTCGGCAGCTCCCGTTGCGCAATGACCCGTAAGGGTGGGAAGACGACGCAATCCACCACATCGAAAATCACTTCGATACGTCGGTCGAAGGACGTCGCGAAGGCAATGGCGTCCTTGGTCTTTGCATCGGCGATACGTGTGCCGAGTGTACAATGCGGGGTCCAGGCGCCTGGCCGATAATGTGGCCGACAATGGGCCGGGTCGATGGTGGCGCTGATTGAAGCGTGCCACCTTCCAATGATCTCGTTTGCTTCGGGCTCAGCCCACAGTACAAGTGGTGAGCCTACGAACCACCTAATTCGTCTGAAGGCGATAGGCAATTGCACTCCGCCTGCGCTCGCGGACAGCATTGCTTTCCACGCCGTCTTCTCTTCAATTGCGGGTGAGTCATAGATCGCGAATGTCAGATGTGGTCGGTACGCCAAGGTACGCATCGACGGCTTGTCCTCAAAGGCGGCAACTTGGTCCCATAGCCGTTCGATTTCGTAAGCGGAAGCGTTATCGGCCCGAAGATTGATTGCGAGTGCCATCGAGCGCCCTGCTAGAGCTGGAAAAGTCCATCATCTTGATCGGCGCGCCGGAGGTCTGCAATGGGCGTCCTATCTTGGCGCCATGCGCCGTACCTTCGAGTTTTATCTGCCGACCAAGGGCACCACGGTCCCATTCTGGCAGATGGTGGCGACGATCTACGCAAGCTGCCACTGCACCTGCGCAAGACGACTCTAGAACGCCTGCTGGCCCCGCCGCCGGAATGGCCTCTTCGTCACCCCTTTGAGCGCGGAGATCGGTCAGAACCTTTTTTTGCGCCGCCTGCAACCTCCAGGGATTGGTATCTCATCACCGCGAGGGCCCTTGTGTCGGCGGCCGCTGATTAAGGTCAAGAACGGGAAACATCCTGCGATGGCCTGGAGTTTTGATGCTGTGCTTACGTGCTTCGTCGCAAATTTAAGTTCCCCTGCAGTCGGGAAAAAGTGGTAAGTTTCACGGGCTGGGGACGCCTTCATGGCAACCTATCGCGCATACCTCTTGGACAAGACCGGCCATGTGGCCAGCCGGATCGACCTGGAATGCGCCGACGATGAGGCAGCTAAAGAACGCGCGCAGTGCTTGCCGCATGAGCATGGCGTGGAATTGTGGTTGCTAGATCGGCTAATCGCTGTTTTCGGACCAACCGCCCAGGCTGAGCACCCCATGGATGCCGCCGATAAGCTGGAAAAGCTTTTGACGGACGCCGAGGATTGCACGCTGCTCAGCAAGCTTGCCGCTGATCCCGCCAAGCGCGAACGTTTCGCTCGGCTAGCCAAAAGGTTTCGGCAGATGGCCAGAAAGTTGGACGCTGCGGTCAAGGCCAATCCCGATCCCGATGATTCCATAGCTCCGGGCTAGTGCCTGACGAGGCGGGTCGTCTGGCGGCCGGTCTCGTTTTTCGAGATAAATCTCCCCCGGTCCGTGGAGGTCCGCTTTGCCTCCCACTGCCACCGTGACGCCCACGGTCGACAGAGTCAGTGTTGGGGCCAAGAGCCGACGTTACCTTTCGCCGATCAGGTTTCACACGTCTGAACGATTTGCCGGAGATGGCTCTGGCAGAAGTCTAAGTACGTCCGGACGATCGTGGATGGGTGGCGGTGAGACGGATAGAGGAGGCAGATGGGCTGCTCTGGCAACGGATGCTGCGGCAGCAATTGCACTAAGCGGTTATTTCGGATGTACGTGGCCGCCAAGAAGGGTGGCAGCTCCGTCACCACGTCGCCACCGAGTGCGCGGCTGCGCAGGTGATGGTAGTCATTTGTGGACAGGACGGCCTTGGGCACGACCAAGTGCTCGCCCAATTCCCATCGAGCTGGAACATCGATGCTAGACGTCCACACTGCACACGGGAAGCGATGAAGTGCATCGGGCTGCGCCGGCATGCCGAAGCGCTCGAGCAGCTGTGGACTTGCCACGAGAATGTGCCGATAGGACAGAACGTGTCGCGCCACCATGGCCTCGTGAACGATCGCGCCGACACGAAGGGCGACATCGATGCCGTCCTCGATCAGATCCACTCGACGTTCGGTCGTGTAGACGTGGACTTGGATGTCCGGGTAGCGGCGCTGGAAAGCGGCCAGCAGGTCCCACCATGGCTCAAATGTCTGAGGCAGCGACAACCGTAAGCGTCCCTTTAGGCGCGCTTGGTCACTCACAACGGCCTGCTCGGCCTCCAGCAGCGCTTCGATGCCGCGGCCGGCATGGTCGTACAGCCTCGTTCCGGCATCTGTAAGTTTCGCGCCTCGTGCCGAACGCTCCAGCAACTGCACCTTCAGTTGCTGTTCCAGCTCTCGTATTCGACGGCTCAAGGTCGGAAGGGGAATCCCGAGGCGGCTGGCCGCCGCTGAGAGACTGCCTGCCTGGACGACCGCAACAAACATTCGCGTGGCATTCAGATCCATGCGACAAAGCCTACCAGAATTGAGAGGCTCGTTGTCAATAACGATAGTTCATTTTCGTATTTGGTTGGTCTACGTGGGCTCGCAAAAGGACCTCACTTGGAAAGACCCATGACGAAGACCCAAACGAGCATCTTGGCAGCCATGTCATTAGCATTAGCGAGTTCGATAGCTTCCGCACAAACATCAACGGCGCCAACTCAGACCGTCACGGTCGAGAACTACAATCGCGCCCAAACCGACGTGTATTTCGCCGACGTGGTCAAGAATGGCGGTTTCGGAAAATTCGGCCATGGCCGCGAGCTCGCTCAGCCCGTCAAGCAGGGGATTGTCCGTCCGAACCGCGATACGTTGTACTCTTTTGCGATATTCGACTTCGATGCCGCACCGGTGACGATTACGTTGCCGGATGGCGCCAAGCGCTTCATGGGGATGCAGGTCGTCAATGAGGATCAATACACCGCCGCGACGTACTATGGGGCCGGCACGCGCACCCTCACGCGAGAGATGGTCGGCACGCGCTATGCCATCGCCGTCATCCGTTTCCTCGTCGATTTCTCGAACAAGGAAGAGATCCAGCAAGTGCATGCCTTGCAGGATGCGATTAGGTCCAGTCAAGAGCGCCCCGGCACGTTCGAAGTCCCCAATTGGGATCAGGCAAGCCTCAGAAAGGTGAAAGCAGCGCTCTTGCAGCTTGGAACCGCGGTCTCCGACACGCGGCGCATGTTTGGCGCCAACGAGCGTCAAGTCGATCCGGTCAAGCACCTGATCGGAAGTGCAATGTTGTGGGGTGGCAATCCCGAAAAGGACGCGCTCTATCTTCCGATCATGCCAGCCCGCAACGACGGCAGCACCATCTACAAGCTCACGGTCAGGGACATCCCTGTTGACGGTTTTTGGTCGCTCACCGTCTACGACGGCGAAGGATTTCTAGAGGCCAATCCAGCGAACGTCTATTCGGTGAACAGCATCACAGCGAAAAAAGCCCAGGACGGCTCGGTCACCATCCAGTTCGGTGGGTGCGACGGTGAAATTCCGAACTGCATCCCAATCACGAACGGCTGGAATTACACCGTGCGTATGTTTCGCCCGCGACCCGAAATCCTCGATGGCACATGGAAATTCCCTGAGGCGCAGCCTGTGAGTTGAGCCCGCGCAGGCGCCTGCAGATGAGAAAGAAATTGCAGCTACCCTCGGCCGCACGCTGCCCTCGTTGTGAGGGCAGCTTTGGTCATACCCGGAAGAACTCTGTTTGAGCAAATCAAGTCCGCATCATCCCGCATGAGCGGACATGCCGGGTGAGCTGCTTGGGTCACACGCCTCACTGAATCAGCAACCGGAATGCGAGCTGCCATCGCATACAAGGCCACGGCCCATTTTTGATAAGATGCTTCGGCAGAGAGAGAGAGAGCGGCTGCGCCGTCGGTCTGTGGTTAGTTGCCTAGCTTACCCCAAAGATCGTCGGTGATGCGCTTAACGGTTACCCGAGAGATCCGAGAGTGGGTCGGTTGAAGACTATCGCAAGGCCATGCGATGATGACACTATGCCACTGTTTTGCCCGACGCGTCAACTTCATATTCGAAAAATCAGAAGCTATGGCGTCGGTCCGCTAAGCCATTGATATCGTGATCACGGGCTACTGTGCATGGGGTTGTTTTTCGACTTTTTGTGGTGCGGCCCCCCAGAGCTCCGCCGCGCCTGATCGCGGCCGTCGCTAATGTCCGCCGAGATAGGCCGTGATCAACCGGGGATCGTGGATGAGATCCTTGGCGGGTCCTGACTGCACGATCTCTCCGGTCTCCAGAACGTAGCCGTAATCGGCCGTCTCCAGCGCGGCGCGCGCGTTCTGCTCGACCAGCAGGATCGACACGCCGAGATCGCGGAGCGATGCGATGGTGCGGAAGATCTCGCGCACGATCAGGGGCGCAAGGCCGAGGCTCGGCTCGTCCAGCATGAGCAGCTTGGGCCTCGCCATCAGCGCGCGTCCGAGCGCGAGCATCTGGCGCTCGCCGCCGGAGAGCGTGCCGGCGGCCTGGCGCTGCCGCTCCTTCAGCCGGGGGAAGCGGTCATAGACCTCATCGAGCGTCTTCTGGACACCGGTGCGGTCGCGCAGGCTGTAGGAGCCCAGCAGGAGATTGTCGGCAACCGACATGTCGGAGAACAGCTCGCGCTTCTCGGGCACCAGGCACAATCTGCGTTCGACGCGATCCTCGACCGACATCCTGCCGATGTCGCTGCCCTGAAAGACCATGCGGCCTCTCGAGGAGAGCAGTCCGATCGCGGCCATCAGCAGCGTGGTCTTGCCGGCGCCGTTCGGGCCGATGACGGTGACGATTTGCCCTTCCTCGACCGAGAGGGAGACGTTGCGGACCGCTTCGACATTGTCATAGCAGACCGTGACGTCCGACAGGGAAAACATCGAGCTCACGCGACGCCTCCGAGATATGCCTCTTGCACCCGCGCGTCGCTGCGGATTGCAGCCGGCGCACCCTCGCAGAGCTTCGAGCCGAAATCCAGCACGACGATGCGGTCGACCAGCGACATCACGAACTCCATGTCGTGCTCGACGATCAGGATGGTGAGATGATCCGCCCGGAGCGAGCGCAGCAGCTCGGCCAGCCTGAGCTTCTCCTGGCGGCGCAGGCCTGCTGCGGGCTCGTCCAGCACCAAGAGGGTCGGGTCTGCGGCAAGCGCGCGCGCGATCTCCAGGATGCGCTGATTCCCGAGCGGCAGGTTGCCGGCGAGTTCGAACGGCTTCTCGCCGAGACCGACGCGTTCGAGCTGCATCAGCGCCTCATGACGCGCGCTCGCTTCCTCGCGCCGATTGAGCCGGAAGGCGCCGGCGAGCAGACCCGCGCCGGTGCGGCCATAGGTGCCGAGCATCACGTTCTCCAAAAGGCTCATGCGCGGCCGCAGCTTGACGTGCTGGAACGTGCGCGCGATTCCGGCCTTGGCGATACGGGACTGCTCGTCTCGTGTGATCGGGCGTCCGGCAAAGACGATCTCGCCCTTGTTGACCCGCAGCGCGCCGGTCAGGCAATTGAACATCGTGCTCTTGCCGGCTCCGTTCGGACCGATCACGGCGAGGATTTCACCCGACCGTACTTCGAAGCTGACATTGTTGACGGCGACCAGGCCGCCGAACCGGCGCTCGGCGCCGTCCACCTTCAAGAGCAGCTCACCGGGCTTCGGTTGCGAACGGCGGGGCAGGGGCGATGCCGGTTGCGGCCGCTTGTGCTGCAGTTTCGGCAGGTAGCGCGCGATGAACGGCACGATGCCCTGTCGCGCCCATTGCAGGAACAGGATGAACAGCGCCGAGAAGGCGACGATCTCGAGCTGCCCGGAGGCACCCTTGGCGATCAAGGGCAGATAGTCCTGCACGCTGTTCTTCAGCAGCGTCACGATGGCGGCGCCGACGACGCCACCGAGAAGGCTGCCGGCACCTCCGACCATCGACATCATCAGATATTCGATGCCCATGCCGGCATCGAACGGGCCGGGGCTGATGAAACGGCTCATGTGGGCGTACAGCCATCCCGACAGCGAGGCCAGGAAGGCCGCGATCACGAAAGTCACGAGCTTGATCCGGAACGCGTTGATGCCGAGGCTTTCGACCAGCGTGTTGCCGCCGCGCAGCGCGCGCATGGCGCGGCCAAGCCGGGAGTCCAGCAGGTTGTAGCCGAGGAAAAGGATGGCGGTCACGATGCCCCAGATCAGGAAATAGATCTGCGCGCTGGAGACGAGGGCGAACGATCCGAAGCTGATCGGCGGGATTGACGAGATGCCGTTGAACCGGCCGAGCCCCTCGACATTGCCGAACAGGAAGCCGATCGCCAGTCCCCAGGCCATGGTGCTGAGCGAGAGGAAGTGACCCTGCAGCCGCAGGGTGACGAGGCCGAGAATGGTCGCAACGCCGCAGGTCAAGGCCACGCCGAACAGCAGGCCGAGCCAGGGCGAATGGCCATTCAATGCCGAGACCCAGGCCGTCGCATAGGCCGCGACCCCGACGAAGGCCGCCTGTCCGAACGACACGATGCCGCCGACGCCGGTGAGGAGCGCGAGCCCGATGGCGACCAGCGAATAGATGCCGATGTAGTTCATTAAGGTGATGCTGAACGGGCCGAGGACGAAGGGAGCCGCAGCGAGGCACAGGACGGCGGCGCCAGCGGCGATCTGAACGTGAAGGCGCGTCATTCCTCGATCTCCTCCTCGGAATGCAGCGATGCGAGCGATCGCCAGATCAGGACCGGGATCAGCAGCGAGAACACGATGACGTCCTTCAGTGCGCTGCTCTCGAAGGATGCGAAGCTTTCGAGGATGCCGACGCCGACGGCGCCGATCGCCGCGCCCGGATAGCTCGTCATGCTGCCGACGATGGCGCCGACGAACGCCTTGAGGCCGATCAGGAAGCCGGAATCGTAGAACACCGTGTTGACGGGCGCGATCAGGATGCCCGATACGCCGGCCATGAGAGAGCCGAGGAGATAGGCGATCGTGCCGGCGCGCGCCGGTCGTATTCCCATCAGTCGCGAGCCGGTCCGGTTCACGGCGGTGGCGCGCAGGGATTTGCCGACCAGCGTGAAGTCGAAGAAGAGATAGAGTAGGCCACTGAACACGAGCGCTGCGCTGACGATCAGCATGGTCTGACCCGAGATCAGCACGCCGGCGAGCTCCATCGAGAGCGAGGTCAGCGGTTCGGTGCGGACACCTTCGGGGCCGAAGAACAACAGGCCCAGTCCAACCAGCGCAAAATGCAGGGCCACGGACACCGTCAGCAGCAGCAGCACCGTGCCGTCGGCGATCGGGCGGAAAACGATGCGGTCGAGCAGCGGAGAGATCGGCGTGATCAGCATCAGCGCCAGCACGAGCCTGACGGCGAGGGGCGGATCAAGGCGCATGGCAAGCCAGGCGCTGCCGACCACAGCCAAGGGGAGTACGAGATAGAAGAGCAGGGCGCGCGGGGCGAGACGAAGCTCGCCGGAGCGCGTCAACGACACGAGCTCGATCAAGGTTGCGAGGCAGGCCAGCACCACGACCAGCGCGCCCGTCCCCGGAAAGCGCTTCGCATCGAGGGCCGCCAGCGTCAGCGCAGTGAACGCCGCGATGTCGCCAAAGGGGACGAAGATGACCCGCGTCACGGTGAATATGAGCACGGTTCCGATCGCCACGAGCGCATAGACCGCGCCGGTGGCGATACCGTCGATCGCAAGTATGGCCGCGATATCGCTCGTCATTGAGACGCTATCCCCCTTCTGATTGCCGCCCCTTGGTCCTGCTTTACGGCGCGTACTTCCAGGCGCCGCCGGTGAGGCGAACGACGACGAGGGAGCGCTCGTCGACGCCAGTCACGGCGCCCGGCTTGAAGTTGTAGACGGCATGTACGCCCGGAAGCTCCTTGGTGCTGAGGATCGCATCGCGCAGGGCAGCGCGGAATTCGACCGTGCCGGGTTTCGCGGTCTTGAGCGCCCGCTCGGCGGCGTTAGCGAAGATCAGCCAGGCGTCGAAGGAATAGGCCGAGAAACCGTCCGTGGTCGGAATGTTGTGGGTCTTCTGGTAGACGCTGCGGAAATCCAGCGCGATCTTCTTGGCGAAGTGCTCGTCGGGCAGCTGTTCGGCGACGATCACGGGCCCGGCCGAGACTTGAATTCCGTCCGCCGCCTTGCCGCCCACGTTGACGAAGTCCGGATTGACCAGCGCCACCGTGCCGTAGGTGTTGCCCTTGAAGCCACGCTCGGCAAGGCTGAGAAGGGGGAGTGCGCCTTGCGTGCCGGAGCCTCCGATCAGCACGGCATCGGGCCGCGCAGCCATTACCTTGAGGATTTGCGCGGTGACCGAGGTGTCGGTGCGGGCATAGCGCTCGTTGGTCTGGATCTTGAGGTCGTCGGTCGCCTCGGCCGCCTTGGCGCCGTTGTAGACGAGGTCGCCCCATGCATCCGAGAAGCCGATATAGCCGATATTCTTCTTGCCATCGCGCTTCATGCGATCGGCGATGATCTTGACGAGCAGCGACGCCGGCTGTGGTACCGAGACCACCCACTGCTCAGGCGTATCGGGCAGCTTGACGATCGGCGAGACCGCGATCATCGGCACCTTCAATTCGCTCGCCACTGCCGCCATGGCGATCGTCGATGGCGCGGTTGCGGTGCCGATCAGCAGATCCACCTTCTCTTCTTCCACCAGCTTGCGCGCGTTGCGCGTCGCAGCCGACGGATCGGACCCGTCGTCGAGCTGGATCAGGCGAATGGTCTCGCCATTGATCGACTTCCTGTATTCGTAGGCGGCGTTGATGCCGCGCCCGTAGGGGATCCCGATCGAGGAGCCGTTGCCGCTCAGCGAAGTGACAAATCCGATGGTGATGTCGGCCTGCGCGGCCGGTGCGACGACAATTCCAGCCACAAGTGCAAGTAAGCTCACGATCTTGCGCATTGCCTTCTCCTGCTTCGATAGGGATGTGAGTGACTGGATGCTGCCGGGCCCGAGCCCGAACTTCGAACGAATGGATCGAAAGCGATGCTGCAGCGCCGAATGTCGGCGCGACTGAAAAGACCTTTGCCTTGCGGGCGGCGCAATCATGCCCGGGCTTGCCGCTGCCGGTTAGCGCAGCCGCGCTCTGCCGCGCGTCGTTCAGGTTCGAAGACTGTCCACACGATCGAGTCTCTCAAGAACGTGCCCTGCAACACTATTGTTACGCCGCCAGCGCCGGTCGGCGAAGTATTACTTAAAGCCTAAAGTATATTCCGAGGAGGCGTCAACAGCATGTGACGGCTGTCTTCAAAAAAATGCTGTTGCATACAATTCCGGCACCGGCAGCCAAATCTCGCGCTTTCTGTCCGCGCGCAATGGGTACGGCGGCCGTGGCGCCTCGGACCATAATCTTCGATGCGCCGCACACATTTGACGCGCCAATTAGTTTATGATTGAAATATTTGCATCGACAGTCCGGCGACCGATCCTCCCATACCCGCTCGAGGAGAAGGACGATGCGCATCTTCTGGCAGAGCTTCGTTGATGCGAGCCTGAACGCGCCGTACATGGCGCTGCTGTCCGAGTATCTCAACAACATCGCCGCGCCGGGCACGACAGTCCATGTCGAGGGCGTTTCGCCGCCGGATCGGGAGTTCGGACGACTTGCTGAACTGCGTTGCGCCGTCCAGGCGATCGACAATGGTATCGCGGCGGAGGAGCAAGGCTTCGATGCATTCGTCATGGGGCACTTCCAGGATCCCGGTCTGTACGAGCTTCGCGCGACGCTCGATATTCCCGTGATCGGGACCGGTGAGGCGACGCTGCTTGCCGCCTCGCAGCTTGGTCGGCGGCTCGGCCTCGTCACGCTCGATACCGTCTTCGAGGTCTGGCACTACGAGCAGGCTGAGCGTTATGGCCTCGGCGATCGCGTCGTTCACGTGACGGGCCTCGACTGCAAGCCCGAGGATTTCGCAGACGTCTTCGCGGGCGATCAAGCCGCGCACGCCCGCATGATCGAGGATTTCGTCGCCTGCGCGCTGCCGCTCGTCGAGCGCGGCGCCGATGTCGTGATCCCCGCCGGCGTGCTGCCGGGCTTGCTGATCGGGCGAGAGCACGGTCTGAAGATTAGGCATGCGCCGGTGGTCAACTGCGCCGCGGTGGCGCTGAAGAGCGCTGAGATGTGGGTGCAGCTCAGGCGCCTCAACGGTACCGAGCCGAGTCGCGGGCCGAGCTTCAAGCGCGCCAGCGCGCTTGCGCGCGACGATTTCCGCGCGATGCTCGCGCGCAACCGACGTTAGAGCCCGCTGCAGCGTTTGGGGAAGACGACATGATGACGCCTGAGAAGATCCTGTACGAAACCGAAGTCACGGCCACGGGGGGCCGCGACGGCAAGGCAGCGAGCTCCGACGGATCGCTGTCGGTGTCGCTGTCGCTGCCGAAATCGCTGGGTGGCCCCGGAGGCGAGGGCACGAACCCGGAGCAGCTCTTTGCGGCCGGCTATGCCGCGTGCTTTCTTGGTGCGGTCAAGCTCGTCGCGCGCACCAAGAAGGTCGTGCCGGCCGCGGAGCCTTCGGTGACGGCGAAGGTCGCGATGGGGCCCGTGCCCGTCGGTTATGCGCTCGCCGTCGAGCTGAAGGTCAGGCTGCCCGGTGTCGAGACTTCGGTGGCGGAAGCCATCGTTGCCGGCGCGCACGAACGCTGCCCCTATTCGAACGCGACTCGCGGCAATATCGATGTGAAGCTGACGGTGATCTGAGGCGGATGGACAGGACAGGCGGCCGGTGACGAATTCGCTGCGCGTACCCTATGACGGCATCGTGATGGCAGCTCCCGTCACGATACCCTATGTGCGCTACTCCATCGAAAGCGCGCAGTGGTGGATAGGTCGCGCCTTGCGCTCGCTCGTCACCGAGTCCGGCCTCAAGGTCTCCGATATCGACGGGCTGTGCGTCTCCAGTTTCACCATGGGCACGGACAGCGGCATCGGCCTGACGCAGCATTTCGGGCTCTGCGTGCGATGGCTTGATACGATTCCGCTCGGTGGCGCCAGCGCCATCGCGGCGATGCGAAAGGCGGCGCGCGCGGTTCAGGCGCGCGATGCCGACATCGTGGCGTGCATCGCCGGCGATACCAACCACGTCGATTCCTTCCGCCTGACGCTCGAGAATTTCTCCCGCTTCAATCAGGACGCGGTCTATCCTTACGGTGCGGGCGGAGCGAATTCGAGCTTCGCTCTCATTGCACGCAACTACATGCGGCGTTTCGGAGTCACGCGTGAGGACGTCGGCAGGATCGCGGTCGCCCAACGCGCCAACGCCTTGCGTAATCCGCACGCGCTGATGAAGACGCCATTGTCGATCGAGCAGTATTTGGCGGCGCGCCCCATCTCCGATCCCATTCATCTGTTCGACTGTGTGATGCCTTGCGCCGGCGCCGAGGCCTTCCTCGTGATGCGAGAGGATACGGCCGCCTCGCTGCGGCTACCGGCGGCAAGGCTGCTGTCGACGATCGAGCGTCACAATGCCTTTGCCGATGATCCGATGCAGGTTCGCGGCGGTTGGGCGATGGACGTCGGTGAGCTCTATGCGATGGCCGGCGTCAGGCCCGACGATCTGGACATCGTCCAGACCTACGACGATTATCCCGTCATCTCGATGATGCAGTTCGAGGATCTCGGCTTCTGCGGGAAGGGCGAGGGAGCCGAGTTCGTGCGCCAGCACGATCTCACCATCGACGGAGACTTTCCGCACAACACATCTGGCGGACAGCTCTCGGTCGGACAGGCCGGAGCAGCCGGCGCCTATCTCGGTCTCGTCGAAGGACTGCGGCAGGTCTTGGGAGTTGCGGGCCCGACACAGGTCAGGGATGCAAACCTCGGCCTGGCCTCGGGCTTCGGTATGATCAACTATGATCGCGGACTTGCCTCCGGCGCCGCGATCTTTGCCGGGCCTTCGCGATGATCGATCCGATTGAACCGCCACGGCGCAAGAATCCGCTGCTGCGGACGCGCCTGCCGACCGCGCCGCCGCGCGCGCGCAGCAGGACGTCGCACGGCTTCACGCGCGCCGCCGCCGAAGGGCGTTTCATGCTGCAGCGCTGCCAGGGCTGCGGCACCTTCACCTATCCGGCGCGAGAGGCGTGCCCCTCATGCCTGTCGGCCGCGCTCGCTTTCGTCGACGCGCCGGCTCGCGGCTTGCTGCTTGCCGAGACCACGGCGCGCGTGCCGAGCGACGTCTATTTCCGCGAGCGGGCACCCTGGCGCGTCGGCCTCGTCAAGATGGATTGCGGGCCGACCATCGTGGCGCATCTCCATGCCGACTGTATCGAAGGCGCCCCTATCCGCATGTCGTTCCAGCTCGACAAGAGCGGTCAGGCGGTGGCCTTTGCCCGACCCGAAGGGGAGACCCCCAACATGGCCGACGACAGGCAGTGGCGTGAAATGACCGCCGATCCCAAGTTTCGACGCGTGCTCGTGACCAACGGCCGCAGCGCTATCGGCCGGGAAGCTGCCTTGGCGTTGAAGGCCGCGGGGACCAAGACGGTGTTCGTCGGCATCGCGGAGCGGTGGCGGCCGTTTGCCGGCGAAGAGCTGTTGCGAGGGCAGGACGGCATCGAGCTCGTGACCCTCGACGCGGCCGATGAAAAGTCGGCCGGCGATCTCGCCGCCGACATCGGCGGCAAGGTCGACATCCTCGTGAATACGACGGAGTATGTGAGGCCTGGTGGCCTATTGGACCGCAAGGGCGCCAGCATTGCACGCGACGAGATCGACCAGGCCTATCTCGGCTTCATCAATCTCGCGCAGGCCTTCGGGCCCGTCATGCGGATGCGGGGCGCGGATGGCATCAACAACAGCGTCGCCTGGGTTAACATCCTCTCCGTCCATGCGTTGGCGAACTGGCCCGCTTTTGGCGCTTACTCGGCCTCGCAGGCCGCGTGCCTCTCGCTCTCGCATTGTCTTCGCGCCGAACTCCGGCCCGGCGGCATCAAGTTGATGAACGTCTTCACGGGGCCAGTCGACACCGAGTGGTTTCAGACCGTGCCGCCGCCAAAGGTGGCGCCGCGCGCAGTCGCGCAGGCGGTCGTCGCCGGGCTCAAGGGTGGACTTGAAGAGATGTATGTCGGAGACGTCGCCGAGGAAATCCGGCAGCGCCTTGCGGCCAATCCAAAAGCACTCGAGCGCGAGCTCGACCGCTGAACGGCCAATTCGATCAAGCTGGAGGACGCGACAATGCAAGGCAAGGCTCTTCTGGATCTGGCGGGTGCGATCGCTTCGGACGCGGTGCGCGTTATTGATCTGAGCTTCACGCTCAGCCCCGACTTTCCGGTGATCGTGTTGCCGCCCGAATTCGGCCAGGCGGCGCCGGTGCGCATCCAGGAGATTTCACGTTATGACGCGCGCGGTCCGGCCTGGTACTGGAACAACGTGACCTTCGGTGAGCATACCGGCACCCATTTCGACGCGCCGATTCACTGGTTCACCGGCAAGGACCTCGCCAACAATGCGGTCGATACCATGCCGGCCAAGGACATGATCGCGCCCGCCTGCGTCATCGACTGCTCCGCGCAGGCGGCGCAGGATCCTGACTTCGTGCTCACGGTGCCGATCGTCGAGGCCTGGGAGGCCCAGCACGGACGGATTCCTTCCCGGCACTGGGTGCTGCTGCGGACCGACTGGTCGAAGAAGGGATGGCGCGACTATTCCAACCTCGGGGATGACGGCGCTCACACGCCGGGCCCGAACGCGGCCGTGATGAAATGGCTGGTGGAGGAGCGCGGCATCATCGGCTTCGGCACCGAGACGATCGGCACCGATGCAGGACAGGCCGGGCATTTCGAGCCGCCTTATCCCGCGCATCACTTTCTTCACGGCGCGGGCCGCTATGGCCTGCAATGCCTGTGCAACCTGGACCAGCTCCCCGCCACCGGGGCGATCATCGTGGCCTCGCCGCTGAAGATCAAAAACGGTTCGGGCAGTCCGCTACGCGTGATCGCGCTGGTCTCCTCGACGTGAAACGCGCGCATGGCGCTTGCCCGACATTGATAGACACGAAACGAAAGACAGGTGCCATGATCTCGATGAAATCACTGCTCGGCTCCGCGCTGCTGCTTCTGACCATTCCTCAGGGAGCGCGAGCCGACATCCTGGTCGGCTTTGTCACCGGTCTCAGCGGGCCCGTATCCTCGATCGGCATTCCGAACGCGAAGGGGATCGCCGCGGGGGAGACTTATGTCGGCGAAATCGCCGGCGAGAAGGTGCGTCTCATTCAGCTCGATGACGCCTCCGATGCCACCGCCTCGGCGCGCAACGCGCGCAAGCTGGTCGAGCAGGAGAAGGTCGACATCCTGATGGGGACGTCGGGGGCGCCGCAGACGCTGGCGATGGCCACCGCCGCGATCGAGATGAAAGTGCCGATGATCGCTGTCTCGCCGATCGCATCCGTTCCGGCCGGCGAGGGCGGCCCTTGGGTCGTGCAGACCCCGCAGCCGATGCCGCTGCTGGTCCAGGGCATCGTCGATCACATGAAGGCGCGCGGCTTGAAGACAGTCGCGTTCATCGGGTTCTCGGATGCGCTCGGCGATCTCTTGTATGACTCGCTATCGCAGAGCGCCAAGGCGGCCGATATCAAGGTCATTGCCAACGAACGCTACGCCAGATCCGACTCGTCGGTGACTGCGCAGGTGCTGCGCGCGCTTGCGGCCCGCCCCGACGCCATCATGCTCGGCGGCACTGGAACGCCGGGCGCGCTGCCCGCCATTGCCTTGTCCGAGCGCGGGTATAAGGGTCCACTCTACGGCAACAACGGGATGATCAGCGCCGATTTCCTTCGCCTCGCCGGCAAGACCGCAAATGGCATCATCTGCCCCACCGGGCCGGTGATCGCGGCCGAACAACTTCCGTCGAACAATCCGATTCAGAAGGTCGCCTTGGCCTACCGGGCGGCTTACGAGAAGGCGAACGGCGAGCAGCCGACGGACGGGTTCTCCTCCTACTCGTTCGATGGCTGGGTGGTCTTCGTCGACGCAGCCAAGCGCGCGTTGGCGACCGGTGCCAAGCCGGGCTCGCCGGAATTCCGCAACGCACTGCGCCAGGCCTTGTTCACCACCAAGGAAGTCGTCGGCACGCAGGCAATCTACAATTTCACGCCGGCGGATCGGCACGGCGTCGATGCGCGTTCGCGCGTCCTCGTTCAGATCGAGGATGGGAAGTACAAGCTCCTGCCTTGACGTCGGGCGGGCCCGGTCGAGCCGGATTTGACGGAGCATTGCATGCGGGATGATGCCGCCGGGCAGCCGCAGGAAGCGCCGGCCTGGGCGCGTGCGGTCGAGCTGTTTCCACCTTCCGACCGCGTGCTCTCGACCATCCTCGCCCGGCAGGCGGAGCGCTATGGCGATCGCGTCCTGCTGGTTGCGGGGCAGACGCGCTGGACCTATGCGCAGACTGCGGCGATAGCGGCTGCATCGGCGCAGACATTGATCGAGGCCGGCATCAAATCGGGAGACCGGGTCGCGTTGATGTGCTCGAACCGGCCGGAGTTTCTTCAAGTCTATCTCGGCTGCGCCTGGCTTGGGGCCATCACGGTGCCGATCAACACGGCGCTGCGGGGGCTGCAGCTCGCGCATATCTTCCGCAACTCACGCCCTGCGCTCCTCGTCGCCGAGGCCGGGTTTCTCGCCGCAATCGAGACCGTTGGCACCGAGGCCGCTCTGCCGCCGCTCGTATGGACGATCGATCAGGTCGCGGAGGCGCCACGGATCGCAGTGGTGCCGTTGCCCGCGCTCGCATCCATCGCGCCCGCTGGTGCCGTGCGGCCGGGGGATACCGTTGCCATCCTCTACACCTCCGGCACCACGGGGCCGGCCAAGGGCGTGTGCTGCCCGCAAGCGCAGCTGTTCTGGTGGGGCATCTGCTCGGCGCGGGCACTCGGCATTCGCGAGGGCGAGGTGCTGTTCACGACCTTGCCGTTGTTCCACACCAACGCGCTCAATGCATTCTATCAGGCCGTGCTGAACGGATGCACTTACGTGCTCGAGCAGAAATTCTCCGCTTCAGGCTTCTGGGCCGCCGCGCGAGCCCACAATGCGAGCGTGGGCTACCTGCTCGGTGCCATGGCATCCATGCTCCTGGCCCAGCCTCGAAGCGAGCACGATACGGCTCATCGCGTTCGCGTCGCTTTGGGTGGGGGCGTGCCGCCGCAGATCCATCGGCCGTTTCTCGAGCGGTTCGGCGTGCCGCTGGTTGACGGCTATGGGTCGACGGAGACGAATTTCGTGTTCGCAGGCGCCATCCCCTCCGACCGTCCGGGGACCATGGGATATCTGGCCGAAGGCTTCGGGGCCCGGATCGTCGATGAAGACGATTCAGAGCTGCCTGACGGACAGGCGGGCGAACTCGTCCTGCGCGCCAAGGAGCCGTTTGCGTTCGCCACCGGATATTTCGGTATGCCGGAGAAGACGGTCGAAGCGTGGCGAAATCTCTGGTTTCATTCCGGCGATCGCGTCGTCCGGGACGCGGATGGACATTATCGCTTCGTTGATCGCATGAAGGATTCGATCCGCCGGCGCGGCGAGAACGTGTCCTCCTGGGAGGTCGAGCAGATCATCCTTGCCCATCCTGCGATCGCTGCGTGTGCGATCTACCCGCTGCCGTCCGAACTGGGCGAGGATGAGGTTGCGGCCGCGATCTTGCTGGAGCAGGGGCAGTCGCTGGAGCCCGCCGATATCATCAGGCATTGCGAGGGGCAGATCGCCTATTTCGCAATTCCGCGCTATGTCCGTATCGTGAGCGAGATGCCGCTGACGGAGAACGGCAAGATCAAGAAGGTCGCGCTGCATCAGGCCGGTGTGACGACGGATACCTGGGACCGCGAAGCCGCCGGTGTTCGAGTCAGGCGCTGAACATCACGTCCGCTCGCGATGCTGCAGAGCGTCCCTCACGGCGCTCTTCACGTCGTCGAGCGCGCCGACGAGGCCATCGAGACGGTCGATCGGGAATTCGGCCAGCAATTCGGCGAGCCAGGCGCCGTGACTCTTCGCCATCCGCCTGAAGGTCTTTCGGCCCTCGACCGTCATGCAGACGATCTGCACGCGCCGGTCGAGATTTGACGGCGTCCGGGTGATATATCCATCTTCGACCAGGCGATCGACGATCGGCGTCAGGTTGCCGGCCGAAACCATCAGGCGCTTGGGCAGCTCCCCCAGCACCAATCCGCTCGGTTCCCGATCGAGTTGAGCGAGAACGTCGAAGCGCGGCATCGTAAAGTCGTATTCCTCGCGAAATCGGCGCCGCAACTCCCCCTCGATCAGGGTCGTGCAGGCCAGCAGCCGGAGCCAAAGCCGCGTCTGAGCCCTGTACTCGGCCTCCGCATCGGCCGCATTCCTGCTGGACGCCGGCGAGGACTCCTTTGCGAGTGCCAAATCGATCTCCTGAGCCTCGTGGCGCGTTGAAGGCGAACGCAATTCCATTCGATGCGCAACAGAATAGTTCGTGCCAAAACTAAATTCAAGGCGGGACCGGAAGAGCAGGGGCATACCCTTATCCGGGGCGGATTTTGTCCGTGTTTCCCGTCGGCACCGCCGGGCAAGCGCCGGAACATCGTCTGTGCGCCGGTGCCTTGACAACGTCTTCAATGAGAGAAATAGTTTATGCTTAAAACAATTCGACGGCGCCGGCTGCTTGTGCGGATTTGGTCGCAGGCACGCCACAGAACATGCAGGCCGCCGGCAGGCAACCGGACCTTGGGGAGCGACAGATGAGCTCACTGGCAAAGACAATCTCCCGCGATTGGTTGGACTGGCCGTTCTTCGAGCCGCGTCATCGCGCAATTTGCGAGGCGCTCGACCGCTTCGTCACGCAGGATGGTCTTCAGGCGGCCGACCACAACGACGTCGATGGCGCCTGCCGCAAGCTCGTTCGCGCGCTCGGCGCGGCGGGACTACTCGACTGCGCGGTTGCGGCGCCGGACGGTGACGTGGCGAGCATCGATTCCCGCTCGATCTGCCTGTCGCGCGAGACGCTGGCCTATGCCGATGGTCTTGCCGATTTCGCCTTTGCAATGCAGGGCCTCGGATCCGGCGCCATCGCGCTTGCCGGCTCGGCGGAGCTGCGAAACGCCGTGCTGCCGAAAGTCCGTTCCGGCGAATGGCTGGCTGCCTTCGCGCTTTCGGAGCAGGCGGCGGGCTCGGATGTGGCGGCCATGACGTGCACGGCGCGCGAGGACGGCGACAGCTACGTTCTGGAAGGCGAGAAGACCTGGATCTCGAATGGCGGGATCGCCGACGTCTACACGCTGTTCGCGCGAACCGGGGAGGCGCCTGGCGCGCGCGGCATCTCCGCCTTCGTCGTGTTTCCCGATGATCCCGGCTTCAGCGTGGCCGAGCGCATCGACATCATCGCACCGCATCCGCTTGCAACGCTGCGTCTGGACAACTGCCGCATTCCGATCAGCCGCCGCATCGGGCCGTCCGGCAGCGGATTCAAGATTGCGATGCAGACCCTCGATATCTTCCGGTCCTCGGTTGCCGCAGCCGCGCTGGGTTTTGCGAGACGCGCGCTGGAGGAGGCGCGACTGCACGCGCAGACACGGCGCATGTTCGGGACGACGCTGTCGGACCTGCAGCTGACCCAGGCTGCACTCGGCGACATGGCCACCGAAACGGATGCCGCGGCGCTGCTGACCTATCGCGCCGCGTGGCGCCGCGACGTTCAGAAGCTTCCCACCACGCGTGAAGCGGCGATGGCAAAACTGGCCGCCACCGAAACCGCCCAGCGGGTCGTCGACCGCGCGGTGCAGATGTTCGGCGGTCGCGGTGTGCGCAAGGGCGAGATCGTCGAGAGCCTGTATCGCGAGGTCCGCGCGCTTCGCATCTACGAAGGGGCAACCGAGGTTCAGAAGCTGATCGTCGCGCGCGAACTCCTCAAGCCGCGCTAACCCAGGCTCTCAGCGCAGAGCGTGACGGCGGCGGTCATCATACATTCAGCGCTGGATTGCGTTTGCGCGCCGCCGGTCGGTCAGATCGTCGGGCTCCACGCGTCCTGGAAGGCGCAGCGCCATTGTCCCGCATGCGCGCGGCACGCGAAGCCCGCGCGCCGGGTGTCTTCTCCCGGTGCAAGAGCTTGCGAAGCGTAGAGGGGTCGGCATACCCAACCTTCTCGGCGATGTCATCGAGGCTGAGCCGAGTGGTTTCCAGAAGCTCCATTGCCTTATCGACGCGCAACCTCTGGACAAATCTCACCGGCGAAAGCCCGGTGGCGCGCTCGCATCGGCGCGCGAAGGTGCGCGCACCCAGTCCCGCGGCCTTTGCAAGTTCGGAGATTGAAAAGGTCCGTTGCAGTCGCGCCCGCGCCCAGCGCTCCGCGCGTGAAACGCGTTCGTCCGCGGCGGTGAGGAAGGATAGCGCCATATAGCGGGATTGCGATTGCCTGCGGTCCAGCAAGAGAAACCGCGCGCAGCTATCCGCGAGGTCAGGTCCTGCATGGCGGGCAATGATCGAAAGCATCAGGTCCAGTTGAGCCATCGCCGCACCGGCCGTTGTTACGCGTCCGTCGGTCAACACCATCGCATCCGTGTCGAGCGTCACCCTTGGAAACAGCTGCCGAAACAGGGGTGCGAGCCACCAGGTCGTGGTTGCGCGGCGGGCATCCAGCAGCCCGGCGCTCGCAACCAGAAAGACGGCCGAACAGGAGCCGGCGATTTCAGCTCCGGATTGAAAGGCCGCACGTAGAGCCTTCCTGGCCATTTCGGCGTCCCGTCGCTGCAATCCTTCGCGAACGAGTTGCTCATCCATCCAGGCCAGCCCGGGCACGATCACCACGTCTGCAGGTCTATTAGCGCTCGCCTTTGCGGGCAGCCTTGCGAGCCGCGTTGCCCATCTTGCCCCGGAGCCGGAAATTCTGATGTCAAAGCAGGGCGGTCGTCCGGCCCTTGCACGAATGCCGTTGGCCACATCGATCAATTCGACGGTGATGGCGACACTGGCCGCGGAGGCTCCTTCCAGGACCAGAACGTCAATGAGCGGCATGGCAAAATAGACCCGATTAATGTCACTTTTGACACTTGTCGAAATGAATGCCCGGGAAATACCGTTTGCGCAACCTTTTCCGGAGGACAATATGAGTGATGCGCTGCTGAAGCCTGACGATCTATCCGATTTCAACCAGCGGATCCTCTCGTTGGAGGGCGCGGCAAAACCGGTCTACGTTGCGGGCCAAGGACCCGCTGTCATCGTCATGACCGAGATGCCAGGCATTAGCCCGCACGTCGCGCGTTTCGCTCGCTGGGTTCGCGACGCCGGCTTCCGCGTCTACGTGCCGTCGCTTTTCGGAAAGGATGGCGATGTTCCCGACGCCGAAACTGCGGCCGGCGTTTTTCGGCGCGCGTGCGCCAGCGCTGAATTTCGAGCGCTCGGGGGCGGATCATCGAGCCCTGTATCCAACTGGTTGCGGGCGCTCGCCAGGCTGGCCCATGGCGAGAGCGGCGGGCCGGGCGTCGGTGCTATCGGCATGTGCTTTACCGGCAACTTCGCGCTGAACATGATGCTGGAGCCGGTACTGCTGGCTCCTGTCTTGTCCCAGCCGTCGCTCCCGTTGGACAATCCCGCAGGTATCGAGAGCTCCGCTGACGAACTGGCGCAAGTCCGTTCGAGGCTGGAACGCGAAGATCTGACCGTCCTTGCCTACCGGTTTGCGGGCGATTCATTTTGCCGCGCCGAACGGTTTGCCGCCTACCAGGCCGCGCTCGGCGATCGCTTCGTTGGTCGCGTTTTGCCTGACACGGCCGCGAATACCGGGCCCAAGCCACCGTTCTTCGAGCAGTTCGTCAAGACGCCCCACAGCGTCGTCACAGTTCATCTTGTCGATGAGGTGGGTCAGCTCACTCTCGCAGTTCGGGACGAGATTCTTGCCTTCTTTCAGAAGCGCCTGAAATCGATACTCCCCACCATTGGGCATCGATGAATTTGTCCAATGCGAGCGTAGGAATTCAGTCAGCAGGATGCATGAATGTGCGATCACTGATCACGTTTGGGCACCCATTCTTCCGCGATTGAGTCCCAACGGTGGTTGTCGTCGAATTGTTTCCAGAGTGGCTGCCTTGGTTTGTTTTCAGCCTTCCGTCGTGTCGCATTGCGGGCGTTGAGTTGGACGACAAGCATGCCAGCCATCGTCACCCATTCGCGAGCCTTATTTCGGGAGTTCCATTTGATTGTCGCGAACATCGGCTGCCTCCTTCAAAGTGAGAAGCCTTTGCCATTCTAGCCTCGACCACGAACACAGGGATGTAAAGTACTTCACAGCCGCCAATATCTTTGACGCAAACCTGCGGCTCATAGAGGCGCCGCGAGGTCGGAGTTTCGAGGCTTGGGCCGAGATCATCCAAACCGCCGAACTGAGACGTAGGGATTGGCAGGCAGCGGCGGAAGAAGCTCGCGCGGCCCTTTGCGTCAGAGTCGCATCGCGGCCGCCCGCGATCCCGGACGCCCCGGGATTTGGGTGTCTCAGAGGCGTACCCCGGTCGTAGCAAACGCTTGCGCGACGGGCTCCTGAACTCGATTCAAGATCTCCATCCCTGCAATCGCGATCACCACGGCCGCGACGCAGCCAAGAAGAAAAGCCTTCATCCGCAGCCTCCCTCGATCGAAACGTCAAGCTATTTATACGACACGGCTTGTCGCGAGCAAACTCGTTGATTGCATCAAGGCACAGGCGGCCTACGGGCTCTTGAACACGGGATCGACGGAAAACGCATCACCCATCAAGCCAAGAGACTGGAGTGCGGCGCGATTCAGGTCGATTTCCAATATTGCAAGAAGAAGCGCAAGCACGACCGCAACGAGGATCAAGAGCGGCGAGGCGTCTCGGGAATCGGGATCTTGCGATCCATCGAGCGCGCGCAAAGCGCGCAATCGCGCTAGTATCTGCAGAAATGGCCGCGTTCTCCCCTGCATGCCGTCATCCTTGACGTGACTAGGCGGAGATAATGTCCGGACCACCGGCATTCAAGCAGGATGCGCAAGGTTAGCCTGTTGCGACGCACACTCCGGAACGGAATGCAGCGTCACCCCGTTTAAGTACGCGCATCGGAGGATCCGACGTGAAATTGCCGACAGCGATTTTGTGCTTCGCAGCACTTTGCCTCTTCGAGAGTGCCTCCGCCCAACCCGCACAAACCAACTCATCTGGGGCGCAAACCCGTCCCGAGGAGAAGGGCCAAGCACAGCCGCAAGGCTGGACGGGTCCAATCAATACGGGTTCGGGTGGTGCGCCCGCCGAAAGTCCCCAAGGTCAGAGTCCGCCCGGAATGCAGGCGGCGCCGGAAGGGTCGTCCAAGAGCATGAGGGCCCCAGCCAAGTAGATCGGTTCGGATATTCATCTCCGGTGACTCTTCTGGCAATCTTGAGGGCGTGAATGTGACCAGAGCCGGTGAGGGGCAATGAGGTTACCTTTCTGCGCGCGTGGCGCCGCGGCCCTGTGGGCCATTTTCGCGGTATCATCCGTGCACGCCGACATGGTGGGACATGGCGGCCCGGTACGGGCCCTCGCTATTTCCCCCGATGGGAACGGCCTCTTGTCCGGAAGCTTCGACACAGCCGCCATTCGCTGGTCTTTGAAGACGGATACGGCAGAGCAAGTGCTGCGGTATCATGCTGGCGCCGTCAATGCTGTCGCCTTTTTGACCGGAGATCGCCTGGTCACCGCCGGCGCCGATGCACGGATTGCGGTATGGACGGCTGGCCGGCAGCAGCCGGATCGGGTGTTTGAGGGACATGGAGGTCCAATCGTCGCGCTTGCGGTTTCTCCCGATGGTGCGCTTCTCGCATCCGGTTCATGGGATCGGACGGTGCGGCTCTGGTCGCTGTCGGACGGCGCGTCGCGCGTGCTCGAAGGTCATTCGCAGAACGTCAATGGCGTCGCTTTCACGCCGGACGGCAGGTCGCTTCTCAGCGTCGGCTATGATCTCACGTTACGCATCTGGCGTTTGCCGGATGGCCAGCCTGAAGTCGTAACGTTGCCGGCGCCGCTCAACGCGGTGGCTGTGGCGCCGGATGGTGAAATCGTCACGGGCGCGGTCGATGGCATGCTGCGGATGTTGACCACCGACGGCAAGGTCAGCGGCGAGGTCGCGGCCGGTCCCACACCAGTGGTGGCCTTGACGATATCGGGAGACGGCACGTTGATGGCTGCGGCCGGCATCGGTGGCACGGTGGCGATCATCGATCGTAAGTCGCGCAGCCTGCTACGAACGCTGGTCGTGTCCGGCTTGCCGGTATGGTCGGTCGCCTTCCTTCCGGATCGAGAGACACTGATGACGGGTGGCGCGGACGGCAAGATCAGGCGCTGGAATGCGCGCACCGGCGATCCCATTGGTTCGAACCTCTCGGGAACGCCGGCCGATCCGCTCGCCGCCTATGCCGGCGATCCTGGCGCCGATGTATTTCGGGCATGTGTTGCCTGTCACACGCTGTCGGACAAGGAGGTTCAGCGTGCGGGCCCGACGCTTGCGGGATTATACGGCCGCAAGATCGCTTCGCTACCGGGCTATCGTTTCTCCGAAGCGCTGAAGACGATGGACATCGTCTGGACGCCGGAGACGGTCGCAAAGCTGTTCGAGATCGGGCCGAATGCCTACACCCCCGGCACCAAGATGCCGGAGCAGCGCATCGGCTCGGCCGAGGACCGCCGTGCGTTGACCGACTTCTTGGGCCGCGCAACGTCGCGATAATTGCCCCTTCCGATCCTGCGAAGATATCCGCTTCGTCTAGTCCTTGCCATCGCGCTGGCGGAGATAGTCATCCGTCGTTCGCGGTGGCGTTCGTTCCGGCACGCCCTTGAAGGGATCGAATTGCTGTTCGCTCATGACGATGACGCGGCAGTCAGCGCACATCCTGAGTGCCGCGATCCGCTTATCACCCGCCGGATACATCCAATGCCGGCCTTCGAGCTTGGCGGCGATGCGGTCGATCGTGCTCTTGACGCCGAAGGCCGTGCCGCAGCGGACGCAGAGTGCGGGCTCCTCTTCCTTGATAATCACGGCGGAGGCACGGGCCGCGCGGAAATCGATCTGCGGCTTGAGGCTGATGACTTTTTCCGGACAGGTGCTCTGGCACAGGCCGCATTGGACGCAGGCGTCTTCGACGAACTTCAGCACTGGCCGCTCGGGATCGTCGCGAAGCGCGCCGGTCGGGCAGGCCGAGACGCAAGAGAGGCATAGCGTACAGCCGCTGGTATCGACGCTGATTGCGCCCACCGGCGCACCCTGCGGCAGGGCGATCACGTCGACCGGTTTCGGCGCCAGGCGATGCAGCTCGCTGAGCCCGAACCGCAAAAGGTCGCGCCGCTTGCCGACGGTCTTGAAGGTCGCAGGCGCAGCGACGGCCGCGAGCGTGCCGATGGCCGCCAAATGCTCGCCGAGCGCGTCGGGATCATCCGTTTCGACAATAGCGACGCGGCGGCCCTCAAAGCCGAGGCCGCTGAGGATCGCTTCGGCCATGGCGATCGTCTGCGACAGTCCGGTCACGTCGTGGCGTGGCTTTGCGCGCAGCAGGAAGCGCACCGCCGATACGCCATAGGCGAAAGCGCCGACGACCGCTTCCAGCCCGAGCTGCGTGATCTCGTTGACGGCAAAGGGAAGCACGTTCGCCGGCAAACCGTCGCCATGACGCGCCAGGGCATCGATCAGGGGCATACCGTGCGGGCTGTCATGAAAGAGCAACACCGCATTGGCGCCATTGTTCTCGCGGTAGGTGAGCAGCATGGCACGAATTCTTTGAAGCTGCGTATCGGCGGGCGGCAGCGCATAAGATGCCGCGCCGGTCGGGCAGGCGGCGGCGCATTGGCCGCAGCCCGCGCAGATGTTCGGATCAATTGCGACATGATCGCCGACGGGCGTGATCGCCCCGGTTGGGCAGAGATCGAGGCAGCGATGGCAGCCCGTGCGCTTCGAGCGCGAATGGGCGCAAAGAGCGGGCGTAACGTCGACATATTTCGGCTTGTCGAAGCTGCCGACGAGATCTCGGGCGGTCAGCACGGCGCGGAGCACCGCGGCGGGATCGTTCGGATCAGCGCGAAGATAGCCGTCGCGCAGCTCGTGGGCAGGAAAAAGAGGCATCCCGCCGGAAAGATCGAGCACGATATCGCAGCGCGAGGTGACCCCGCTTCGCGGCGCATCCAGTACGAAGCGATCGCGCGAGGAGGGGCGGGGACGCGCATAATCGTCGATCGCAAGTTCGAAAGCGCCGAAATGTCCCTTTGCGGAGCGGATCGTGCCCTTCACGATCGGGAAGACCGTTGCGGCGGAGGGCATCATCTCGTCGAGCTGCTTCAGCATCACCGTGACGTCGAGGTGGTCGGCAAGCAGGCGGCCGGCTTCGATCGCGGCCTCATCGCGCCCGTAGATCAGGACCACGCCCTCGCTCGACAAGGTGACGAGCGGATAGTCCGGCGCCGGGACAGAGGCGGATGCGAGCAGGGCAGCCAT
>NZ_PSRT01000038.1 GCF_004212635.1 Bradyrhizobium genosp. SA-3
CCCTAGACGGGCTCGGGCCTGGTGCTTCGGAAGTCCGGCAGGGATGCCGCGGGGGAGAGGAGCGTCTGAAGGAAGAACCCCGACCGTGGTCGGGGCCCCCGATTCACGCAGGCGCGTGGAGATCAATATTTGGGAAACGTCTGGCCGAGCTTGTAATTGAGCCGTGCCGTGATGAGATCGACGTCCTGGTGGACGCGATCGGCGCCAAAGGCCGCTGGGAAGCTTACGTTGCTGCGCTGCATGAACAAGTGGGTATACTCGACGCCAGCTGACCAGTTCGGCGTGAGGCTGACTTCGGCACCGGCGCCCAGCGCGCCACCCCAACGCACATCATTGTTTTTGGCAATCTCGGTGCCAGTAGCCACCGAGTTGACGTGATAGGTGTTGCTGGTCACCGCAGCACCGCCCTTGCCGTAAAGCAGCACGGCATTGAACGCGTAGCCGATATGGCCGGTGAGCAGACCGAACGCATCTGTCTTGGTGCCAATGGTGTCTGCTGGGAAGGCGGTGCTGACATTGGAGCCGCTGAAGTCGGCCCAGTTGCCCTGGCCTTCGATCCCGTAGACCATGTTGAAGATGTGCCAACGATAGCCAATCTGGCCGCCAATGGTACCGCCAGTCGAATTATGACAACCCTCGGGAGTGACGCCATTGAAATCCCAGCAGTTGCGGCCCGTTCCCCAGCCGCCATTGACACCGATATAGTAGCCGGACCAATCGATAATCGGGGCTGCGACCGGCAGCGGTGGCGCCTTGACCTTGACGGGCTGCCCGGCCAAGTCCGCGCCAAATGCGGGAGCGGCCGCACTGAGTGCGCCGATGCTTGCGATCAGAATCAGAAAATTCTTCATTCGAGTGTCGTTCCTTTCGATGCCCCCCGGCGCCGTGCGTTTAACAACATGATCGCGAATTGCTGTAACTGCGGCACAACATGTCTTCGAAAGAAATGGCGCCAATCGCACGCCGCGTCAGATTGTGGAGCGCGCAATTTGCCATGCACTGCCTTGACCGAAATGCTGCGGCCTGACAGTGGTCGCTTGGCGCAGATCCTTCTTTGAATACGATCCGTTCATGACGGCCTGTGATGTGACGCAATGCTGCGAGGTGTTTGGCTCCCTCTGTCGCTAACTGGCGCCAAAGCCAGGCTGCGCCAATGCGCCCCGTGCATGCTCGCTGTTCAGACAGTTCGGCAAATAAAGACCGCTGATCGAGGACGCGTCTTGGACGCTCAAGCTCATTCTTCCGGCAGGACGGTCGCGCTGCCGCTTGTAATCGTGAGCGATGCGGTGGTGATCGATCACAGGCCTCGATCGCTTTGGCTCCGGACCTATTACAAGTGTAGCACAACATTCCTCAATCTCTACCGGGATCGAGGGACGTCAAGAAGGCAATGCGGCTGCGCTTGACGAGGCTCTTGCTTGAAGTTGCGCAAGCTCGTGCCGAGCTCGTCAGAAGAGAGAACGAATTACGCCAGGGAATATTAGCGCGGCTGTCCCGTCTCGTCGCCGACTTGCTCAGGGGTCCAGCTTACTGGTCCCGGGTGACCAGAAGAGCTGCACAGGCAACAGTCGTCGCGAACGTGCTCGTCGTCAGCGGGGCAGAACATGAGTGGAGGCAGGTCAGCTCGACCACGTTCTGACCCGGTTCGTTCCTGCCGCATAAGGTCCCCAAGAGCCTTAACGAAGCCAAACCCATCTGACAGTAGAGGTGCAAGCGCCTTATTGCTTGGTCGACGGCGCCAGTTCAGCCCGCAAGTTGCGTATCGCTTCGTTTGCCAGATTCAAAGTATTCCGTTCGCCGTTCCTTATCGAACACTCGAGGAAAGTTCGCAATCGAGTATGAAGGACCGTCTTGAGATTATGCGCCAGCAACGGATCCTTCTCGACAAAGCGCCAAGCCTTATCAAATGCGACACTCACGATAGCATCTGGCGCCTGCACTTGCTCGGATAAGAACTGATCCATCTCAACACTCCTCGACATCCTGATACAAGGACGTACCTTGCCAAAAGCGAACCGAGAGTCTGTGGCCTGTCCCAGCAAGTAGGACATCAGGGCCCAGACCGCTTGCGTATCGAGCTGCTCTCGGCGCTTCAATGAAGTCGATATAGATGTTTGTTGAAGTTCCGATGACCGAACGTCGTATTGCCAGGCGCAATTCGAAAAATTCTGAAACGGTTGAAACGATCACGCGTTGTTCGCGCGCTTCATTGCCGCAGTGCTCTTGTCGCTTGGCATCGGTCAATAGTTGTGGCTATTCTTCCTGCAATCGGAAGATCGGCGCCATGCCATCACGACTAAAGCCGAACATGATGAAAATGGGCCGTTCAACTCCTTTCGCAGTCTCAATCTAAGAAGAGCTCTGATCGCAACTGCTTGTCATGTCGTTTCTGGAATCGTGTGGCGTTTTCCGAACGCTGCTTGTTTGCTTTCTGACATGTGTCCGCGATCCGTCATCCTGTTGCTCGACCCTGCGTGTGGCCTCCTGCTCTCGGTGCGGGTTTTGCTCCAGGTGAGTCGCACTAGAGAAGGGAGCGAGATGCAGCGGCAATTGCGATGCTCTCCTGCCGAATTCGCTGTCGTCCGGCAAAGGAGTGTGGGTGCCGTTCGTTGCGCTTTGTAGGAGACAATGCCGCAACGAGGGCCGAACGCATGGAGGGATCAGAAGCGGCGATAGCCGTGCGATGTCTCGCACGCATGTGTTGGGTTGCGCTTCCCAACTATCAGCCCTTGGAGTTGGCCGCAGGCGTTTAAGACACCATAGCTATCAGGTGCTCGAAGAACTGCAAGGTCTAGCTGGATCGAATGAAACTGTGTCATCTCCGGCGCGAGGTGGTTTAATAGGCGAGCCTGCTTTCGAGTGTGGTGGCGAACAGTTGCGATATGGAAAAGCCAGCGGAACCGGCGCGCTTACGGGACGGTGAACCCATAAACGCCAAGTCGTCGATCCCTGGTGCGCTCGGGCGTAGCAGTCAGCCCAGCGATAAACGCTCGATAAGCGCGTCATCAACCGCAGAAAAACCAAATCAAATCTCAGTCCGCTGCTGCACGTGACAGAATTAGTTTGGCGATCTTCATTTGGTTGGCGGGAGTTCGCAGCACTTCCGGTAATGCCGCCACGGCCTGATCGAGAAGGCGTCCCAAAACCTGAAGGTCTTCTGGGTGGTAAACGCCACGGTCCCGCGACAGTCGCGCTGTTCGCCGGTCGCCGGCGTGGCCCCCGGTTCTCGTATCGCCGAGCTGGCCGAGCTCCAGTTCCGCGGTAATCATTTGGTTTGTGAGTGCGTTTAGCAGTCGGATCGCTTCGAGCTCGTTGCCTTCTTCGCGTATGAGGGCGGCCACGATGTCGAGTTGCAGGTCGATGCGATCCTCGAGGTCTTGTGTGCGTGAATTGGAAGGGTCAAGTTCCACGGTGTTGCTCCAAGGTAGTTAAATGCAGGGCAGCAGGCTGAGTAACGGTTGTGTCGTGCTTTCCCCGTTCGCGAGACGGCAGACGCGGCGCTACAACGAATGGCTGCTAGCAAGGTGCGCACGCATGGTCGCCGAATGGAGCGGGTGGCAGGCACGTGCAGCGAAAGGACCGCAAAGGCGGAATCGACGGGATAGAACGCCGCGAACAGCGTTGTAGATGGCCCGTCATTTGATTGGACCGTCGAGCCGGTCCAGCGCGTCGGGTAGTGGCAGTCACTCCAGCCAGCGGGGATACCGCTGATGACGGCAAGTCGAGAAGCGCCGCCCGAACTGCTCCGGGATTGCTTGCCGCCTGACATAGCGATCCTCACGTAACCGGAGGGCTCGCCAGGCAGAGTGTCATACAGAGCGCTTGGCGCTGGACGAAGCTGTTGCTGAAGATGCGCCGTTAGCTGGTCCAGACCGGTCTCCTCATCATGCCAGACAATGATGTCCCAGTCCATGCCAGGCAACCCAGAAATAACATTCGCTACATACGTCTGCGGTTTCTCTCTGCATTCGTTGACAGGCGATGCCTGGCACGCTGAGGGTGCGGATGGGCTCCTGGAAGCTGCGCGCGCTAAGATACAAGACCGGCAGATCGCGCACGTCCACCACTCGTTCCGATAGTGATGTAAGGATCGCTGACAAGGCATAACCGCGTCGGGATATGGTCGAAGAGCGCCGGCGCATAGAATGAGATGAGGTAGCGTCAGTCTGGAGGAAGTGGGTGAGGGTGCCGCCCGCCGACGAAGGCCGAGGACGCAAGCAGAGTGAGAATCCACGATCACACGACGTACGGGGGTGGGCAGTAAGATCGCGTGGCTGGTCTCATCACACGGATCGACATCAGTGCCCCGTCCTGGCCGGAGGATACGTGTCTTGCACTTAGCGCAGTCAGATAGCTGACGGCACTGCTTTGCTTGAAGGCCGCGACAGCGGCGGATTGTCGACGCTGCCCGCCTGGTGAGGGCGAAAAGTCCAGCCCGCACCGGTGGAGCGGGCAGTTCGCCTGCCCGAACTCTATGCAGCGCACGCATTTACCCTGGCCAAGCAGTGTGAGAGCCGATCTTCTTGGAGGGCTTAGTATGATGGCAAAGGGGGAGGCGACAACGCGATAGATTGCCGCGCGGCTGGCCATCCGACCGCATCTGCGCCGCACGTGCGTCGATTTCAAAGATTGAGGGGTGTCGTTGGGGATGCAGCCACGAGAAGCTTGAATTGGCCTGCGACTATGCTGAAAGCAAGAAGGATCCATTGTCACACGACATTCGTGAAATGTGCTTTCCGGAAACCGGGCGATCGACTTATGGGGTATTTGGCTGAAATTGGTAAAATCGAAAGTGTTGATGGGATGCATCCAGTTCGTGAATAGCGCACGTGAGTAATCTCATCGCCTACATCAAAGGCGGGGTAATTAGTTTTCTCCCGCCGTCTTGGTTCAGTGAGCTTAAGGGCTTTCAGGCGAGCCTGCTGATTCGTTGATGACAGGCCGTGATTGAGAAGACAAAAAGGTCGCAGCGGTGACCCTTCGAATACCTTTAAAGTGGACCCCCAGATGTCACGAAGTTCCAAACTCCTCGATCGCCGCAAGCCGAAGAGAAGGCCATGGAATCTCGACGGCGACTATCCACCAGCTTCGGCCTCCCGCAGATGCAGGATGACCCTGAGCAATCGCGGGCCTTCATTGAAAAGGCCCGCGAGATCAAAGCGGACGAAGAGCGTTCGGCTAGGTTGACAGTCCCCTTCATCCGACCGCCTTCCTCGATGTAGGTGCCACTATAGCGAAGGTTCCCAGCGTCGATTCCGACAATCTTGCCGTTGCCGACGTAGACGGCACCACCGCCAGTTCCGCCCATGCCGACAAAGTTCATTGCGTAAAGCCGCTCACAACGAAGAATTCCCTTCAGCAGAGTTTCATGTGTCGAAGCAAGGAAGAAGCGCAGTCCGAAAGATTGACCGGTTGATCGCTGCCATTGAGGCTGACCGTCGCCTTTGCGCCCAGGGCAAGCGACGACCAAAATCGCAACCAGCTTCGGATATAATCTCAGCGCGTCGGTCTACTTGCCAAGTGTATGATTCCCCAATCTAGACATTATCCGGCAAAACTATCGAGAATTTCAGCTTTGATTGCTGTTGCGGTGTACAGGGAAGTCTCCAGCGGAAGGTTTCCGAATGCAAGCTGGCAAAGCAGGTAGTTGGCACCTGCCTCTTCCATCTGGTTAAGAAGGAGCTGTCGGACGGAAGCTGGCGTTCCGACGACGCACAATTCGCTCTCAAGCGCTGCATCGAAGGTCAGCGGGAGGGCGGGCGGTGTCGGAATGGCATTCAGCTCGTAAAGAAACTTGAAGCTCTCCAGCCATCGTCGATACGCAGTTTCGGCCGCCGCATGAGCGTCCTGATCAGATTTCGCAATCACGACCATGCGGACCAGCCCGAGAAATGGCTCGCGACCGTGGGCGGTTGTATTGTGCGCTCGATGGGAGCGGTAGGCATCCGTAACGTTCCGGACAACACAGGCGCGGCCTATGCACGCCAGATTGGCGCCATTTGCAGCGGCCCACTGCGCCGTTTCGACCCGATTGCTCGCGATCCAGGTCGGCGGATATGGACGTTGATGAGGCCTCAAGGTTAAGGGTATGTCCCTCAGCTCAAAGTGGTGTCCCTGATAAGATAGCGTATGCCCCTTCAGCGCAATATTCAGGATTTCGCTGGCTTCCGTATAACGGCTTGGTACGGCGTCTGCACTGATGCCGAAATAGCTCCATTCAATCGGCTGGGAGCCGCGGCCTATCCCGAGCTCGAGCCTGCCGCCGCTCAATTGGTCAAGCATGCAGATCTCTTCGAATGCGCGCAATGGATGATAAAGGTTGAGCAAAAGGACGAGCGGACCGAAGCGTAATCGCCGGGTGCGCTGCGCGACGCTTGATAGAAACAGGTTCGGCGAGGGCCCTCTGCCATGAGGTGTGCAGTGGTGTTCGGCCAGGTGATAAGCGTAGAAGCCGAGGGAATCGCAGACCTCCGCCAGCTTGAGACGATCTTCATATTGTCGTGCGGCATCTCGGCCGTCGTCATCCAAATGGTCGAAAATGCCGCACGTTAGTCTTGAAAGGCCACTCTTCACTCGATCAATCTCCGATTATGGGCTAGGTGGCGAGTCCTGGTTGCTTCATGCCGTCGCGCTCAAAGAGGTCTTCTTCGTCATTTGACCGCTTAGGGCGTTTCCTTTTGGGTGCGTGGATCTGATTGCACGATGTGATTGGCTCACGAGAATGCGCAGATGGCGGCCCGGCCGTTACTTTGACTGGCGAAGCGCCTCCACACCAAGCATGTGCTCGACCAGAAGCATCGATAGCTTGGCGGTCTCCTCTTCCTGGGCCTTCAACCGCTTGGCCGCAGAAACGTCCATGCCGCCAAACCTGGCACAATTGTAGATGGCCGCTTCAGAAATGCTGTGCCTGCCTGCCAGATCAGCTCGGTACGGCTACTATTTGTCTATCGTCAGACGTAGCGCCTCCTTCAGGTCGACATCGGGTAGCTCTGCGAGCGCCGCAGCGAACGCTAAAAACGCTCCAAAAGCTGCAAGTATAAGAGAGCTTGCGAGTATCGCTGCTCCAACGTTATGAGGGCGTCTCATCATCCGTGTCACTTTGAGTTTGGGGAGACGGCGTTGATGCCAATCAGTTCTGCTGGACAGTTTCAACACGGCCGTCGCGCCAGCGGTAAACCAGAAAACCAGGAGCCGCGTTGTCTCCCTTTGTATCGAACCGGACTGGGCCAATCACGGTGTCGATCGGCCGTGAACGAAGTGCACTGGCGACGCGCGCAGCATTGAAGGAGCCGGTCCGGTTCACCGCTTCTGCCCATGCTTGCACGGCTGCATAGGCGTAAAGCGTGTAGCCTTCAGCGGACAGGTTGGAAGCTTGGAGTCCGGCGACCACGCCGGCCGCATTGGCATTCCTGGCGGGGTCCGGCATGAAGGTAAACAATGTGTCATTCCCAGCGCTGCTGGTAATGGCCCAGAATTCAGAGGTCATCAACGGATCGTTCGCCATGACTATGAGTCCCGCTCCTGCTTCTGATGCCTGGCGTACAAACAATCCGATTTCGGTATGATAACCGCCGATATAGACAACGCGCACCCGATCCTTCTTCATTCTTGAGACCAGCGCCCTGTAATCCTTTTCACCGGCTACATAGCTTTGCCGAATGACTTGTTCACCGAATCTCTGAAGCTGTGCCTGAACCACGTCGGCAATACCCTTGCCTGCGGTGCTCTTGTCGTCGAGCACCGCGATCTTGTGGTTAGGATAGTTCCTGTGAATGTACTCAGCGGCAACGGTGCCCTGTTGGTCGTCGCGGCCGCAGATCCGAAAGACAGTCTCAAGGCCGCGCTCTGTTAGCTGAGGATTGGACGAGCCAGGTGACAGCTGAACGATGCCTGCTTCGGCGTAGATGTCGGAGGCCGGGATCGACGAAGAGGAACAAAAATGGCCAACGACCAACCGAACCCGCTCTGTTGTGAGCTTATTCGCAACTGCGACAGCTTGCTTCGGGTCGCAGGCGTCGTCGGCGACACTCAATATCACCTTGGTATCGGGAAGTAGGCCCGAAGCATTCAATGCCTCGACCGCCGCAGCCGCACCAACGCGCATTTGCTCGCCGAACGCAGCGCTGCTTCCGCTCATTGGGCCAGCCACGGCAATATTGACCTCGGAGCCGCGCGCAGCCGAGGCGAGGGCGCAGAAGAGAAGCGCTGCACTCGCAGCAAAAGCGTAACGCCCATTTAACATTGTAGAGCTCCCAATGCTCACCTGAAGTGAACCGCCAGCAGCTGTGATCAGACGCGCCTGCAGGTCGAGGCTGCCGACCAAGCGAAGCGTGCGTTAGGTCGGCCAGATTGCGACCACGGTGGAGCCTACAATTTGACGTTACGTGCGGTTCAAGCCCCTTTTGAAGGAGGCCTCGATCAATGCGTCAGGGGAGCGCGGGTCGGTGAGACGATGACAATCTGTCCCATTGAGTCCTTAAAACTGTCGGCCCGCATCAGAGCCGCCAATCAACCAAGCGTCATCGCGTTTTCAGCTTGCCAATGCCGATCGGCAGCCTTGTGCGGAGCCGGCCATGAGAACGTCATTACGGCTGATCCTCCAACCCGCCAAGGGCGAGATCGAGATACTGCATGAGGCAGGGATCCCAACCAGCCAGACTTTGGGGGGCGCTTAATCGTGCAAGTACCTTCAGGATCATGGAAACGCGTGAGTCGGCGCCGGCGATTTCGCTGATCAGCAAGCGTGCTGCAGCTGCGACGGCCTTGGCCCGCTCGCCGCAAGGGTGCTCGCCTCGATCCATGCAATCACGCAGGTCGTCGCGGATCCGCCGCCACCGCTCCTCGCGATCTGCAGCTAACTTGCAGGTGCATCGGGACGTCTGACTACGCGTCTCGACCCGCGACATCGCATTCAGGGTGGCAGGCAGCTCATCCACACTGACCTGGCTCTCGCGGTCGATGGTCATGTTGCGCAAACGGTCGCGCAGCAGAGTTGCTCGAGCGACTTGAAGTTCTATCCGCTCTAGATGTTTGCGCAGCAGGTCGATGAGTGAGGTCGAGCCCTCCATAGCTTTACGGATCTCGACAAGGGAGAAGCCAAGCTCACGTAGCGCGCGAATCTGGTGAACCCGCTGCACGCTTTCACGGTCGTACATCCGGTGGCCGCCGTCAGTACGCTCTGAGGCTGCTAGGAGCCCCGTGTGTTCATAATGATGCAGCGTGCGTACCGTTACTCCGGTCGCCTCTGCAAGTTCGCCAATGCGCCATCGACGCCTTCGTGGTGTAGCTTTGCTCATGTTGTTCAATTTAAAGCCTACAACCTGACGTCACGTATGATTCAAGCTATTTCAAAGCTCTAGCCGGATCGTCTTCCATTCCAGCGCGAGAATGGTGACTATCCTCAGAATGCCGGGGGATCAACCCTGAGAGGAAATGGTGATCAACAAGTTCGTCAGGCATGCCACTTGAGCCTTGCCAGCCGCGGTACGCTCCAGGATGAGTTTGGCGATTGCTGTGCGATTTTCCGGATTTCGCATCGATGGGGGTAGCGCGGTGACCGCGCCATCATAAAGGCTTCCCAGGACGGAAAGCTCTTCCGGATCGAACACCCCGCTGCATTGCTCCAACGTCAGCTCCTTGTTTGTCATTGCGTCAGGGCACCGCACGTCGTCAAGACGTTTGGCTGCGGTAGGGCCGAAAGAAGTCAGACCGGCGGCGCAGAGCGACGAGGGTGCGATGTACTCCAGGGTGATGCGACAGGGCAACACGCGTGCGAGATGCTTGCTTCGACAGCGCAAGAGATCGTGGTCATATGCATGATCGATGACCACCACGCTCACTGTGCATGGTGGTACTTCTGCGAAGAAGCCGAATCGTCTCCCTCAACGGGAGCCACTACTGATTCGGAGAGTTGACGACGACATCCCCCGTACCGATCCTAGCTGTATCGAGGCCCGGCGGCCGGGGTTGCAACGTAAGGCCTGGCTTGGCAGTGAACGCGTCGCTCCGTCCCTGTCTCTAAAACCAGGCCAACAGTCTGAGCCGCCGCTCGCATGTCGCGCCTAATGCCAACATGCGAAAGAGCGACACAACGTCGTCATGATAGCCGTCCGCTGCGAGGGCCTCTATCCAGCGACAATGAGTTCGAGCGAGGCGAGCCTGAATTGTCTGCGTTGAGACATGCGTTGAGATATGAGGTTCGCAGCCGTTGCGAACGTCCTTACGACAAAGGCGAGACAGATCGTGCGAAATCTCCGGCAGTATCCGCTCGTTCCGAAGTGCAGATGATGGAGGGCTCTTGTGCAGTTGCCATGCGGGTGGCCTCCTGCAACAATATCTCTCGCATCCAGAGGCTTTCCGGGTCGCTGTTGTGAAGCACGGGCCATTGGACTGCCTCAGTGAAGGCGGGGAATGGCTGCGGAAGCTCGGCAATCCGAAGGGGCATCGTTCTTTGGAAATGCTTTACGAGCCCTAATGGCATCGTCCCTATGCGGTTCGTATCTACCAGTAGGAGCGGGATCATGCTGAAGCTCTGCACGAGAATGTCGATGCGCCGATTGAGGCCGAGATCGAGTAAAAAGGATTCCTCGATCGGCGTCTTGCGCGCAGCTCCGAGCTTAACCGCAACGTGGCCCATCGACATATACCGATCAAATGTAAGCCGCGGTAGTAGGTGGCTGTTCGTGCAGCAGCCTACGCAGACGAGTCTCTCCTCGAATAGGGCCGCCCTGGGGTGCGCGCTGGACATGAATAATTCCGGCAAGATAACAAAATCGACTTCGCCGCGGCGGAGAAGCTCATCGTGCTCATCGGTGAGCGCCACAAGTTCGAAGCTGACGGCGGGCGCTTCTCGCGCGACGCGCTCCACGACATTTCGGAAGAATACGACTGTTATGAAATCAGAAAGGCCGATCCGGAATCGCCGATTCGATCGAGCTGGGTCGAACACGTCCCGCGCCATAATTGAGAGCTCAATGTGCATTAGAGCCTCGCGCACAGGAGCTGCGAGTCCTTCCGCGCGTGAGGTCGGGACAAGTTCCCGCCCCCTCATCCCAAACAGCTCATCACGGAAATAGGAGCGCAGCCGGGCAACGGCTGCGCTCATGGCCGGCTGACTGAGGTTAATCTTGCGTGCCGCTGCGGTGAGGTTGCGCTCGGTCATTAGAGCATCCAGCGCGACGAGAAGATTTAGATCTAGACCTTTGAAACGCATTCTTCTTATCCGGCACAAACATCCTTGCGGCGCATACGACAAGCGGCGACGGCTGCGTCTGAAGCGGTCCTATTGGCTCGCCGAATGGACATCGGTTCCATCGTGCGATCGCGTAAAGACGCTCGCGAAGTGACCGCAAGAATGGAGAGCAACGCGGTAGGCCGATCAGCAGCGGCCGGAAACCGTCAGGAGTCCCGAAGCTGATCGGTCTCGCTGCTTCCGGCGGGCCCGGTCAGTTCGTTAATGGCAGATCAACCCCAGCGTCCGGCCAGCGCCGTGAGTTCGCCAAAGCGCCCATCGACGGCCGCGTAGCGCAGCGTTAGTCACGGCGGTTAACCTACAACCTGACGCAGTGTGCGGTTCAAGCGATTTTATCGGGCAAGCTAAACATTATTGTGCTTGAGGAGGCGTGTTCTGCCGCGTAGTGCCTGGCCTCACCTGTTTGCAGTGCAAGCGAATCCAACCACACCTGCGAGGTCACCACGCTCACCACTCGGCAAGTCTTCCCGACCGATCGCCGCCTCGCGGCGGTCTCTGGCAGCTTCGCCCCAGAGACGTTGAACTGACGAAAGGGGCCGAGCACGTCGAAGGAGTTATAGCGTATTTGGAACTTTCCGAGCGCGGCTTATGGCGAGCCTAGCAGCGCCGGCGAGTTGGAGGCTCCTGATGCCCAGATGCCATGTTGGACGCCTCCTCCAGCAATATCCGCCGCATCCAAATGCTCGCCGGGTCGGTATTGTGAAACGCAGGCCACTGCAAAGCCTCGGTGAATGTGGGCAGGGGAAGCGGTGGCTCGACGATCCGCAGTGGCATCCGCTTTTCGAAGTGTCTGGCGAGCCGTAAGGGCATTGTGCCGATCCGGCCCGTGTCCAACAATATGGGCGGAATCAGGCTAAAGCCCTGCACAACGACCTCAATGCGTCTCTTGAGGCCGTGCTCAAGCAAAAACCATTCTTCTAGGTTTGGTCTCAGGGCTCGTCCGAACTTGGCCGTAACGTGCCCCATCGAAATGTATTTTTCGAACGTAAGCTGCCGCGATAGCTGTTTGTTCGCGCGGCAGCCCACGCATACGAGGGTCTCGTCGAACAGCGTCGCCTTAGGGTGCGCGCTCGACATGAACAATTCCGGCAGAATGAGAAAGTCGACCTCGCCGCGGCGGAGCAGCTCATCGGGTTCATCGGAAAATGGCAGCAATTCGAACCGCACCGCGGGAGCTTCCTGCGCAACACGGTCCACGATTCTACGAAAAAAGACGATTGTCATGAAATCGGAGAGAATGACCCTGAAGCGTCGGCTCGATTGAGTCGGGTCGAATGCGTCCCGTGATATGATCGAGAGTTGGATGTGCAGCAGGGCCTCGCGAACCGGACCTGCAAGCGCCTCCGCGCCAGGTGTCGGGACGAGCTCGCGACCTCTCATGGTAAATAGTTCATCGCGGAAATAGGTGCGCAGCCGCGCGATCGCAGCGCTCATAGCGGGCTGGCTCAGGTTAATTTTGCGCGCCGCCGCTGTGAGGTTGCGCTCCGTCATCAGAGCATCGAGCGCAACGAGAAGATTTAGATCAAGTCCCTTGAACCGCATGTTGTGAGTCTATCCATCGTGTGGATGTGTTCTATCGAAACAATCGATTTTACCAAACTGCGGGATGTTGGATAGCAAACATCAGTTTGTAAAAGTAATCAGGCATACCACGATGGCTGCTGGTCGCTCCCGCGGGCTCAGAGAAAAACTTCTGGACGTGCGAGCAGCACGCCGCATCCGTTTCGAGGGCGGCTATGGGCGCGCCGTGCGAGCCACGTCGATTCTTCTCAGCGCGAAGCTCGCTCAATGGGATACCAGGCGGATCCCGATAAACCTTGGTTTGCGTATTCCATCCGTTTCCATATTGGAGGTTTACTCGCGTACACTTGAGAGGGCGTTCAGCCTCATTCTAGTGTCGCGAAATAGCGGCAGGCGCAGATTGCGGATGCCAAGCATTTCAGGCGAATCTCCAAATGGCTCGCCTGTTCACCGCATTCAGGGCGTGTCGAAGATGCATAAGAACCAGTTTGATCTGATGCCGCTCCGATGCGCCATCGATGAGGCCCCGCGCATCGATGGCCTGCCTTCAGACGTCAAAACATCGACAGCGATGCTGGACGAGGCGGAAAAGCGCCGTGGTGCAGACAGGTTCTGGTTAGTCCAATCGCTTCGTCGGCATCTTCCGGCCTATCGCGCGCAGGGCATTGGTCGGGTGACGACGCGAACGATGCGATCGCTTCATCGCGAGAGAAGGCGCGAGGCGCGGTGCAGGCGAGGGGTGCCGAGCTCCGACGGGGCATGGCAGCGCCATTTCAGTGTGGACCGGCGCTTTGGCGGGTAGCGAGTTCACGTGACCATCTCCGCTCTTAATTCCACTGGCGCAAGGAAGCCCGCCATGAACATTGCCGTATCCCGGACTGCGGAAGCTCCTTCTGCACGCGCTCAAGTGCAGTGGAGCCGTCGCTGGGAAAACGAATTGCAGCTCACCGATCATGCCGAACTCGCCGAGTTCTTCCGCAAGAGTTACGGGCCGACCGGTGCGTTCAATGCGCAGCCATTTGAGGGCAACCGAAGTTGGGCCGGGGCGAGGCCTGAGGTCCGCATTATCGGTTACGACGCGCGCGGGGTAGCCGCTCATGTCGGGCTACTACGCCGCTTCATCAAGATTGGCGGGGTCGATCTACTCGTTGCCGAACTGGGGTTATATGCGGTGCGTCCGGATCTCGAAGGGCTGGGAATCAGCCACGCAATGCGCGTGACGTATCCGATACTGCAGGAGCTTGGGGTTCCATTCGGCTTCGGTACGGTTCGGCCTGCGCTTGAGAAACATATGACTCGACTGGTCCAAAGGCAGGGGCTCGCCACCCTCATGTCTGGCATTCGCGTCCGCTCCACGCATCCGGATGTCTATCCCAGTTTGTCGCCGATCCGCATCGAAGACGTGATCGTGGTGGTTTTCCCGGTTGGACGCTCGATAAGCGAGTGGCCGGCAGGGACGATCATCGATCGGAACGGGCCTGAGCTGTGAAAGCGCTTTTCCCCCTATCTGCTGTCCGCTGCGACTACGCTGACGTGAGCGGAAGTCGCCCTGTCTATTTGACCTTTGACGATGGGCCAAATCCATTCTGCACGCCAGAGGTGCTCGATGTGCTGGCGCAACATGGGGTTCCGGCGACGTTCTTCGTCATCGGCACGTACGCGGCCGACCAACCTGAACTCATTCGACGAATGATTGCGGAAGGGCATGAGGTTGCGAACCACACGATGACGCATCCAGATCTATCCAGATGCGGACCTGCGGAGGTGCACGATGAAGTGCTGACGGCGAGCGAGGCGATCCGTTTGGCGTGCCCGCAGGCCTCGCCCAGGCACATGCGAGCACCTTACGGCATATGGACACAAGAGGTGCTCGCTATGTCAGCGAGCGCTGGTCTTACAGCTGTGCACTGGTCGGTCGATCCGAGAGATTGGTCCCGCCCCGGGGTCGATAGAATTGTGAATTCAGTACTGGCGAGCGTTCGCCCGGGTGCAATCGTGCTCCTGCACGACGGATATCCTCCCGATGAGGAGAGACTGTGCACTGATGCCACGCTGCGTGATCAGACCACGATGGCGCTGTCATATCTGATTCCGGCATTACAACGGCGCGGGTTTGTAATCCGTCCACTTCCTCAACTTCACTGAACAAAAACTGAGACCCTATGGACCTGCTCGCTACAACCAGCGCTGTCGCCGTTTCGTCTTATGCGCTGCTCTCGACTATCTACAAAAGCGCGCAAGCGCTTTATGCCCAGCCGGCGATTAAGTCATCGCTGCAGGACAAGCCGGTACAATCCGAGGTGGTCCTTCCCACTGTGGACGTCATCGTGCCGTGCTTCAACGAGGATCCAAACACGCTCGCCGAATGTCTGGAGTCGCTTGCGAATCAAGACTATGCCGGAAAGCTACAGGTCTATGTGGTCGACGACGGATCTGAAAATCGCGACGTTGTCGCGCCTGTACACAAGATCTATGCAAACGATCCGAGATTCAGCATCCTCTTGCTGGCAAAGAACGTTGGGAAGCGCAAGGCGCAGATCGCTGCAATACGCAGCTCATCCGGGGACCTGGTGCTCAACGTGGACTCGGATACGATACTTGCTGCTGACGTTGTCACGAAGCTTGTATTGAAGATGCATGACCCGCAAGTCGGTGCGGCCATGGGTCAGTTGATAGCGAGCAATCGCAGCGAAACCTGGCTGACCAGGCTGATCGACATGGAATACTGGTTGGCGTGCAACGAAGAGCGCGCGGCACAGGCTCGTTTCGGTGCCGTCATGTGCTGCTGCGGCCCATGTGCCATGTATCGTCGCTCCGCGCTCGCCTTGCTTCTTGATCAATACGAAGCGCAATTCTTTCGTGGGAAGCCGAGCGATTTCGGCGAGGATCGCCATCTAACGATCCTCATGCTCAAGGCGGGGTTTCGAACCGAATACGTCCCGAACGCAATCGCAGCAACAGTCGTCCCGGACAGTCTTGGGCCATATCTGCGTCAGCAACTCCGCTGGGCGCGCAGTACCTTTCGGGACACGTTTCTTGCATTACGCCTGCTGCCAGAGCTCGATGGCTATCTGACGCTAGACGTTATCGGGCAAAATCTCGGCCCGTTGCTTCTCGCCCTTTCATCCCTGGCTGCGCTCGCGCAGTTCCTAATCGGCGGCTCTGTACCCTGGTGGACGGGATTGACGATTGCAGCAATGACAATGGTCCGGTGCAGTGTGGCAGCCCTTCGTGCTCGCGAACTGCGGTTTCTCGGCTTCTCGCTCCACACACCGATCAATATCTTTCTCTTACTTCCTTTGAAGGCTTATGCGCTTTGTACATTGAGCAACAGCGATTGGCTATCGCGCAAGATCGCCAATGTGCCGGCCGAAGGGGAAAAGCAGTCTGTCATCCCGCACCCGAACGCTGGACGAAGTCCTGCAATTATGGGAGGGATGTCTGGCACAATTTGTAAGGCGGGAGTTTCGCACCGTCCATCGAGCCTGGCAGCGACGAAGAGTGTTTGCGGTCGCGATCGTTCGACTGCCTACAAATAGGTGGTTGTTTCATGACCCTGGACACAAACCATCAGCTATTAGAGCGAGAGTTGGCTGTCGACGATCCATGGCGCCTCGACAGTAGTTCGTTCGAACAGGAGCGGTACGCGCAAATGCTCCGGATGTCGCGTTGCAACGGAGATGTTGCGCATGCCCTCGAAGTAGGATGTGCAGCCGGTGCATTCACGGACATGCTGGCGCCGCTATGCAAACGACTCACCGTGGTCGATGTCATGCCGCAGGCGATCGAGCGAGCGCAACTCCGGACAAGGAAGTGGTCACATATCACGTGGGTGACCTGCGACATTCAGCGGTTCTCGACCATTGAGCAGTTCGATTTGATCGTCGTGGCCGAGGTTCTTTACTACCTCAAGGACATTGTCGAGATGCATGCGGCTATCCGCAATCTGGTGAGTATGCTTGCGCCAAATGGAGCTCTGATTTTCGGGTCCGCACGTGATGCCACATGTCAACGTTGGGGTCATGCTGCTGGTGCCGAAACGGTGATCGCTCTCTTCAACGAGAACCTATCGGAGGTCGATCGTCTGCACTGCCACAGCGAGTCGGTCAACGAAGACTGCTTGATCGTCCGCTTCCAGAAACCGGGTCACTCGTCAGAACAATCAAACGTCGGTCACTAGGCCAGGGGGTCGTATGCGCATCTGCGGCATCAAATTAACACATGACGGGGCAATTGCTGTCGTCGAGGACGGGCGGCTTGTCTTTTGCACCGAGCAAGAGAAGCGCGGCAACAGTCCACGCTATCAGTCCGTCGACAATCTCGATGCAGTCGTGCTCGCCTTGGCGGAGCATGGTCTGGATCCGCGGGATATCGATCAGTTCGTCATCGATGGCTGGGATGGTGAGATCGAGTCGCAGTTCCATGTCAACAGTGGAGCTGTGCCGATCTCATTGAAAGGGGCGCCATATGTCGAGCGCCATGCTGAGGGCCTTCTTGATTCCGTCGACGGCTTTGGCCTGATCCTCGGCGGCAAGGTGTTCCCATATAAGAGCTACCCGCACGTCACGGGCCACGTTACGTCTGCATATAGCACCAGTCCCTTTGCCACCGCGGGAAAACCCGCGTTCTGTCTGGTATGGGACGGCTGCATCTTTCCACGTCTTTATTATGTCGAACCTCGGCGGGCACGGCTCATTGGATCCCTGTTTCCGATGATCGGCCATGCCTATGCTGCCGCGGGCCTTCACTTCGGGCCTTACAGACAGCCGAACCGCTCCAGTTGGGATTTGGGCATCGCCGGCAAGCTGATGGCCTACATCGCGCTTGGCTCTGTCGACGAAAGCATCGTGGCAGTGTTTCAGGAGCTCTATGAAAAGCGCTTCGCGGCCGACACGGAGCAGGCTCGTCGCTACCGCGCGGACATCAACAATGCGGAATCGTCTCTTGCAGCTATCCACGACTTCTTCGAGGCAAGCGCATTGCGCCTGACGGCCAAGCGAGCGGAGGACGTCCTCGCGTCGTTTCATGTGTTCCTGGAACGTCTTCTTGTCAAGGAAATCGCGATGGTTCTGCTGCGGCACTCGTCGCTTCCGGGAGCGCGAAATCTATGTGTCGCCGGAGGCTGCGGTCTCAATATCAAGTGGAACAGCGCGCTTCGTGCGACGGGATTGTTCGATGATGTCTGGGTGCCGCCGTTTCCGAATGACAGCGGTTCGGCAATCGGCGCTGCTTGCGGTGCGATGGCGGCGCAAAATGGCTTCGGGCCGTTGGAATGGTCAGTCTACAGTGGTCCGGCCCTGCAGGACAGCGAGCTTCCGTCGGACTGGGCGGCCGCGCCGTGCAGTCTGCGAGAACTAGCGGCGATTCTCGCCGACAACAAGCCGATCATCTTCCTTTCCGGCCGCGCCGAGCTTGGGCCGCGGGCGTTGGGCGGGAGAAGCATTCTTGCAGCCCCAAGCTCCCCGGCAATGAAAGATCATCTCAACGACATCAAGCGTCGCGAGCACTTCCGACCGGTGGCGCCGATTTGTCTGGAGGATCGGGCGCCGGAGATCTTCAGCCCAGGCACGCCAGATCCTTACATGCTGTTCGATCACCAGACCCGGGCGGAATGGCGCGACAAGATCCCCGCTGTGATCCATCTTGACGGCTCGGCGCGCCTGCAGACAATTTCCCGCAACTCTCCGCACCAAATCGCCGCGCTTCTCGTCGAATTTGAGCAACTCACGGGCATTCCGCTGCTCTGCAACACGAGCGCCAACCTCCACGGACGCGGATTCTTCCCGGATGCTGCGGCGGCCTGCCAATGGGGGCGTGTCGAGCATGTGTGGTGCGACGGCGTGCTCTGGACCAAAACGGCCGTCAAGAAGCCATCGTCTGCGGAACGACTTCTGTCAGCCTAAGATGAACATGTCCACGGTAGCGATCGACCTTGCCGGCGTGAAAAAGTCATTTGGCGACAAGATCATCGTCAATGAACTGTCGTTCTCGGTTGCGCGCGGAGAATGCTTCGGCCTGCTTGGGCCAAATGGAGCAGGCAAGAGTACGATTGCGCGTATGCTCCTCGGCATGATTTCGCCGGACGCAGGCAAGATTACGGTCCTCAATGAGCCTGTGCCTTCCCGCGCTCGTGTGGCGCGTGTGCGCATCGGCGTGGTGCCGCAGTTCGATAACCTTGAACTCGAGTTCACCGTGCGAGAGAATCTGCTTGTGTTTGGCCGCTATTTCGGCATGAGCGCTCGCAAGATCGAGGCGATCGCGCCCTCGCTGCTCGAGTTTGCGCGTCTCGAAAGCAAGGCGAACGTGCGCGTCTCTGAGTTGTCCGGTGGCATGAAGCGGCGGCTGACGCTGGCGCGTGCCTTGATTAATGATCCACATCTACTCGTGATGGACGAGCCGACGACTGGTCTGGATCCACATGCACGCCACCTGATTTGGGAACGCCTGCGGGTTCTGCTTGCGCGTGGCAAGACGATTCTCTTGACCACTCACTTCATGGAAGAGGCCGAACGCCTGTGCGATCGGCTGTGCGTCCTTGAGAGTGGGTGCAAGATCGCCGAAGGCAAGCCCGACGCCTTGATCGACGAGCATATCGGCAGCAACGTGATCGAAATCTATGGCGGTGATCCACATCAGCTCCGTGAGCTGATCAGGCCTTATGCGCGGCACATCGAAGTGAGTGGAGAGACGCTTTTTTGTTATGCGCCATATCCGGAGCAGGTACGCGTGCACCTGCGCGGGCGAGCGGACCTTCGCGTTCTGCAGCGCCCGCCCAATCTCGAAGACGTGTTTTTGCGGTTGACCGGGCGCGAGATGGAGAAATGAGCGATGGGTGAAGCTTATGCGGCGGTAATGCCCGCTAACGCGTACAACTGGATAGCGGTATGGCGTCGAAATTTCCTGGCATGGAGGAAGGTCGCGCTTGCATCGCTTCTCGGCAACCTCGCAGATCCCATAACCAATCTGCTCGGCCTTGGCTTTGGCCTCGGCCTCATCGTGGGACGAGTCGAGGGGACTTCGTACATCGCCTTTCTGGCGGCGGGTATGGTCGCGATCAGCGCCATGACATCCGCGACCTTTGAAACCATGTATGCAGCCTTTGCGCGCATGGATGCAAAGCGCACCTGGGAAGCGATCCTCTCTACTCAGCTCACGCTTGGCGATATTGTTCTGGGTGAACTGGTGTGGGCGGCCAGTAAGTCCGTTCTGGCCGGGACAGCAATTGGGATTGTCGCTGCCACATTGGGTTATGCATCCTGGACCTCGATTTTCTGTGCGATACCAACAGTCGCCCTTACCGGCCTTGTCTTCGCCAGCCTGGCAATGGTCGTCATATCTCTTGCGCCAACTTATGATTACTTCGTGTTTTACCAGTCGCTCGTCCTTAGCCCTATGGTGTTTCTGTGTGGCGCGGTCTTTCCGATGAGCCAACTGCCCGGCTCATTTCAGCACTTCGCCGGCTTGTTGCCGCTCGCACATTCGGTCGACCTTATTCGCCCGGCGATGCTTGAGCGCGGCGCCGACAGTGTTGCCCTCCACGTCGGTGCGCTTTGCGTTTACGCGGTATTGCCCTTTTTCGTGTCGACAGCACTGTTTCGGCGCCGCCTGCTGCGTTGACGTGAGTTGAGCGATAACGGAGAAAGTCAAATCGATGCAGGGTCACGATGCTTTCTGCGGTAGCTCGGGAAGACCTGGTCTGTCACAGCAGTTGCTGAATGGCCTTAAGAGCGCCGCGATCGAGCCAGGTCTACGGCCGCCTGTTCAGTCGATTGGTGCGGACGCCGGTATCGTTATTTTCTGAGCGCCTGTCGCTAGCCGCCGAGACGGACTTTGGAAGATCCTGGTTGTGCTGTCTGGCCCGTGCAGCCGACGGAGCGCGACTGTACAGATAGATGGAACGGCAGTTGACCTTCCCGTCATCATCGAATGGAGAATGAGATGTTGTGCCTGGGAATTAGTGGCGGTCTTGACCGAATCTATGAAAGCTCGCCGGAGCTGCCGAATACATTTCTTCACGATGGCGCTGCGGTCCTTGTGCGCGATGGCCGCGTGATCGCTGCCGTCGAAGAGGAACGCCTCAATCGCGTCAAGCACTCCAACAAGCTCCCGAGCAATTCGATCCGATACTGCCTTTCCATCGCAGGAGTTGAGCTCGGCGAGATCCACCGTGTCGCGTTCTACGCGACTGAAGCCTACTGCAACACTATGCTCGAGCGTCTTTCTGTTTCTCAGCCCGTTCCGCTGGACGCCAAATTGTTGCTGCGGCAGCTGCTGGAACGGGAGTTCGGCGCCGAGATCGATCCGTCCCGGCTTTCCTTCGTGAATCACCACGAGGCGCATGCCGTGAGCGCGTTTGCTATGTCCGGGTTCGAGCAAAGTCTCGTTTTTACGATCGACGGCGGTGGCGATCTTCTCTCGGGCTTATTGGCGGTGGGGTCTGGCACCGAAATTGCGCAACTTGCAACCTTCCCGGAACATAACTCCCTGGGACTGTTCTATCTCGAGACAATCCGGTATCTCGGCTACGGGTTATTCGACGAGTACAAAGTGATGGGGCTTGCCCCGTACGGTGATCCCGCTCCCTATCGCGAGCTCTTCGCGCGGTTCTACGAGTTGTTGGACAACGGTGGCTATCGCGTTCACCTGGATCGAATCGGTCCGGCCCTAGTCCGCAACATCGAGGTTCGGCGAAAAGGAATGCCATTCACCCAACAGCATCGAGATGTCAGCGCTTCGCTGCAGGAAGCGCTGGAGCGGATCGTGTTTCACATCCTGCGCCACTATCGCGAAGCGACGGGCATGACTCGCTTGTGCCTGGCTGGGGGTGTAGCCCATAATTGCACGCTGAACGGTAAGCTGCTTTATTCCGGGCTATTTGACGATATCTTTGTCCAACCCGCAGCGCACGACGCCGGTTGCGCACTCGGCGCTGCATTGATGATGTCAAACGAGCTGGGCAGGCCAGCGCCGCGCGAGCGACTGCCGGACGTTTATTGGGGGCCCGATCTCGGAACCGAGCAAGCCGTAGAGCATGAGCTCAACGCATGGTCAGGCCACCTCGACATTCAACGAAGTGATGACATAGCATCCAGTGCGGCAGAATGGATGGCAAATGGCGCTGTAATCGGCTGGGTTCAGGGCCGCTCTGAATTCGGCCCACGTGCGCTTGGTAACCGCAGCATTCTTGCGGACCCGCGGCCTGCGGAAAACAAGGACCGCATCAACGCGATGGTCAAGAAGCGCGAGGGCTATCGCCCGTTTGCGCCATCTGTACTGGAGGATGATGCGAGCGAGTTCTTTGAGCTCCCGGACGGCACGCGGCAGCTCCCCTTCATGAACTTCGTGGTTCGTGTGCGTGAAGCCAAGCGTAACGTGCTCGGTGCGATCACGCACGTTGATGGGACCGCTCGGCTGCAGACGGTATCGCGCGAGACAAACCCCACCTATTGGGATGTAATTGATGCGTTCAAGAGGCGAACCGGCATCCCGGTTCTTCTAAATACGTCATTTAACAACAATGCCGAGCCGATCGTGGAGTCCGTTTCAGATGCGATCACCACGTTCTTGACGACTGACCTGGACGGACTTGTTGTTGGGCCTTTCCTCGTCAGGAAGCGGGCAGCATCACTGCAGGATTGGAGTGCGCTGGGCGTTTCATTGCCGCCGTATGCATCCCTTCATCGTGTTCGCTCCCACACGGGGCCAGATCGTCAGGAAACGGTCTGCGAGATCCGCACGGGACATTCCGGCCGCGACAGTATGCGTATCTCATATGAGCTTTTCGAGATCTTGATGCGGATCGAGGGCGAGGCGTCGCTCGGCTCGCTTCTCGACGCAACCATGCTGGGCCAGGCCAAGCGTGAAGATCTCGTGAAGGAATTGCGGCTCGTGTGGGAGCTGCGGGGCGTTCGCCTGCATCCGCCGCGCGCGGCTTGCGGCCGCAATAAACTGCAAAGCGAAACATAGCCGGAGCTCAGAGCATGGCCATGCTTATGCCTGCATGTGAGGAGGCCTGGCCATCCGACGCACAAGGTTCATCGGCCATCCGACTGAAATCGGCACGGCGACGCAACACCGCCGAAGAAAGACGGAAAGTGTTGAGAGAACGCGGCCCATCACGGAAAGTGCTGCTATGAAGTTCTACCGACGCAGCTCACCGGCACCGCGATTTCAGACCATGACGCCGGACAAGATGATACGTGAGATGTCTGCAACGACGTCTCTTGTCCAACCAGGAGCCCGGGAAGAGGCAATGCAGATGCTTAGTGGTTCGAGGAATGATCGGTTCGTAGTTTCCCGGCGACATACGGGGTTCGGCGACTGCCTGTGGTCACTGGCGGCTGCCTGGCGTTTCGCAAAGCAGACAGGACGGACGCTAGCCATTGATTGGCGCGGATCTTGTTATCTCGATGAGCCATTCACCAACGCCTTTCCAGTCTTCTTCGAACCGGTTCAAGACATTGCTGGCGTGCGGGTGATTTGCGACGACAAGATCAATCAGTGTACATTTCCGGGACCATTCTTCCCGACATGGTGGAACAAGCCACCCATCGATTGCGTCTATCGCCCGGACGAGCAGATTTTCCGGGAACGCGACGAGCTCGATCAACTGTTCCAAAGTCAGCAAGATAGTGACGCTAACACGGTTGTGTGTGACGCGTGCCTGATGTGGCGCTGCGATCAGGAGGCCGAACGAGAAATCTTTCGGAGCATCAAGCCACGACCTGAAATTCAGGCTCGAATTGATGCTATCTACCGCGAGCACTTTGAGCCGTACAGCGTAATCGGCATTCACGTCCGGCATGGCAACGGCGAGGATATTATGGGGCATGCCCCCTATTGGGCCGACCCGGAGCGCGCCTTGCGACAGGTCTGTAATGCCATTGATAAGGCTCGGGGTTTACCCCACCCAAAACCCGTGAGGGCTTTCCTGTGCACGGACAGCGCGCTCGTCCTTGAGAAGGTTTCGACTATATTTCCCGATGTTTTCACGATCCCAAAACGGTTCCAGGCGCCTCAGGCCGGCCCATTGCACAACGCCGCGCTCGGAGCCGAGGGTGGCTTTTCCGCCCTCATCGAAATGTATCTGCTTGCGCGCTGCGACACTGTGATCCGTTTTCCCCCGACGAGCGCCTTCACGCGCTATGCGCGTCTCTTTGCCCCACGCGTTATAGAATTCGATTTGAACGATCCGAGCCGATTGATCCTGATTGCACAAACCTCGCAAGAGCTCGTGGCTTCATGAAAGTCGTAGCCCGCTTGATCGATCTGATTGCCGCTCTTTGCATCCAGCAGTACTGGCAGTTCTTTTCGAGGCGGCAAATGTCTGCCCAAAGTGAGACTTCCACCGGAGAACAGAACGATGCGGCGGCCGAATGCCTTCCGCTGAAGCTCGACGTCGACAACAATGGCCTTAACGTGCTACCGCCGGGCTAAACAGGTGGAACACGTCTTCGTCTTCGCCTCGGGCGGACCGCGACTCGAAGCTAATCGGTGGTCGATCGCGGATGAACATATCGAAAGGTCCCGTTCAGCCGGCGAGTTCCGTCGTGGTGGTCGGGCACTCGCTGGTGCGGACGGCGCTCTCGAGATCCACTATGTTGGGCTGAACATTCAGCACGCCAGGTCGTGGTCCGGATTCAATCCGCCCGGCGATGTGCCAGTGCTGGACACAGCAGAGCAGGGCGCGATGAAGTCAGCATCAGTTGCCGACGAATCTAACGTACGAAGCTGGTAACGTCAGTTTTCGAGTTGGCGTGGCTACTGGCCGCGGTCGCGACACTGATCGATCGTTGCTCTTGACGAGAGGCGCTGGCCATCCGCTGGCTCTTCCGGTTGTGCGATCAGGAAAGAGAGCGCGGCTCGTAGCCTTGTCTTGACGCAGGCGAGTGTGCTCGCGACATTACGTAGCTGATGCACCATCACTGTCACAAAGCACACGCATCGTGTCTTGAACCCGCCAAGCATTCCGTGTGCGCGACATTAGGACGCAAAACGGAAGCGGATTTATGGGCATCGCAGTGGCACAAACCCTGCTACGCGTGCGCCGGCGCAACAGGAGAGGAGGCGGGCGTGGGTCTCGATCTACAAAATGACGATCTGATCAGAGGCCCGGTGCCCGAAACACATTTGGGCTGCCTGTTTCACTCCGATAAAGCCCGTGTTCATCGCGGAGAGCAGAAGACGATGTTGCTGACCGGGGCATCGCGCGGAATTGGTCATGCCACTGCCAAGCTGTTCTCGGAGGCGGGCTGGCGCATCATTTCTTGCGCGCGCCAACCGTTCGACGGCGAGCGATGCCCCTGGGAGGCAGGGAACGAGGATCATGTCCAGATCGACCTCAGCAATCATCGAATGCTGCCGCGCGCGATCACCGAGGTCAAGAAACGCTTGGCCGGTGCACCTTTGCACGCGCTGGTGAATAATGCCGGGGTCTCGCCGAAAACGCCAACTGGCGATCGGATGACATCGTTGACGACGTCAACCGAGACTTGGATGAAGGTGTTCCATCTCAATCTTGTCGCCCCGATCCTGCTGGCGCAGGGTTTGTTTGACGAACTAAGAGCCGCGTCAGGATCGATCGTGAATGTAACTTCGATCGCGGGCTCGCGGGTGCACCCGTTTGCCGGCAGCGCCTATGCGACCTCGAAAGCTGCGCTTGCAAGCCTCACACGCGAGATGGCGCATGATTATGCGCCGCATGGCATTCGCGTGAATGCGATCGCGCCCGGCGAAATCAGGACGGACATGTTATCGCCCGACACAGAAGCGCGTCTCGTGCCAAGTATCCCGCTGCGCAGAGTGGGAACCCCGGATGAAGTGGCCAAGGTCATCTTCTTCCTGTGCTCGGATGCTGCGAGCTATGTCACGGGGGCCGAGGTGCCGATCAATGGTGGGCAACATCTGTGAATCGGCCAGCCTTGGCGACGCAGCTGATTTGAGCTGCAGCAGCGGTACTTATGTTCTCCGCTGACGACGCGCACACAATCCGCAAAAATTGAAATGAAGGCACACTGTAAGTTTACCGTAGTGCCATGAAAAGGTGTTACGGTTCGATGTCATCTCGTCAACACTTGGCGCTAGATCGAGAGTGACATGCAAAACGAAGCTCGCCGACCCGAACAAGGTCCCAGGGAGGATGATCAAGACAACGGAGACCGCCTCATGCTGCATATCCCTTCCTCACGCGAAAGACCTGCCTCGCAACCTGAGCCGGAGCGTAAGCTCTCGGCGGAGCCGTTGCGTGAGAGCGCGCTGACCGGCATCTTCGAAATATCGAAAATACTCACCGCTCCTTGTCGGCTCGAAGTCACGTTAGCCAACGTTGTTGGTCTTCTGCAATCGTTTGTGCAGATGCGACACGGCATCGTCTCACTGTTCGACGATGACGGCATGCCGGAAGTTACAGTGGGCGCCGGCTGGAGCGAAGGCAGCGACGAACATTACCGGATGCGCCTGCCGCAGAAGGCAATCGACCAGATCGTCGCGACAGACAGGCCGCTTGTCGCCGAAAACGTGGCCGCCGAGCCTGCATTCAGCGCTGCCGACCGGGAAGTGCTCGGCGCCTCCGATGATATGCCAGTGTCCTTCATCGGGGTTCCGATCCGCATTGATCCGAAGGTCGTGGGTACGCTGACGATCGACCGTATCCGGGACGATAGGTCAAGTCTCCGGCTCGATGACGATGCGCGGCTGCTCGCGATGATCGCCAACCTGGTGGGACAAACAGTGAAGTTACATCGCTTGTTCGCCTCCGATCGCGAACGACTGATGGCGGAGAAGGATCGTCTCCAAAAGCAGATATATGAGCTCAGGCAGCCCGCTCGGGAGCGCAAGAAGCTACACGTCCATGGGATCATTGGCGACAGTCCGGCGCTGCGCGGGCTGCTCGAGAAGATTGCAGTTGTAGCAAAATCGAACAGCACGGTTCTGCTGCGTGGCGAATCCGGTACCGGGAAGGAACTCGTAGCCAAGGCCATTCACGAATCGTCCTCCCGCGCCAAGCGGCCGTTCGTTAAGCTGAATTGCGCGGCGCTCCCTGAGACCGTCCTGGAATCGGAATTGTTTGGCCATGAAAAAGGTGCCTTTACCGGTGCGTTCAGCTCGCGCAAGGGACGCTTCGAACTTGCTGACAAAGGAACGCTATTTCTTGACGAGATCGGCGAGATCTCAGCTCCGTTCCAGGCGAAGCTGCTGCGCGTTCTGCAAGAGCAGGAGTTCGAGCGCGTCGGCAGCAACCAGACTATTAAGGTCGATGTTCGAGTTATAGCTGCGACCAACAAGAACCTTGAAGAGGCCGTGGCAAGGAGCGAGTTCCGCGCGGACCTTTACTATCGCATCAGCGTAGTTCCCTTGCTGTTGCCGCCGCTGCGCGAAAGACGCAGTGATATTCCGCTGCTTGCCAGCGAGTTCCTCAGGAATTTCAACAACGAGAACGGCCGTACGCTGACCTTGGAGGCGAGTGCGATCGATGTGCTGATGAACTGCGGCTTTCCGGGAAATGTCCGCGAACTCGAAAACTGCATCGAGCGGACAGCGACGCTGTGCGCCGGATCATCGATCGTGAGAAGTGACTTTGCATGCTGCCACGGCCAGTGCCTTTCCGCGATGCTGTGGAAAAGTACATCGGACGAGATGACAGTCCAGCCGGCACCCATCGCGCCGGTGCCTTCGAAATCCATCACTCCGCTACCTCAAGCGACTGCGCCGGTCCCGCCTGTTGACAGCGAATTGGTCTCACTGGCACCTCCCGGCACAGCCCTCGTAAGTGGCCCGAGAATGGCCGATCGCGAGCGGGTCATTGCGGCCATGGAAAGATCTGGTTGGGTGCAGGCAAAGGCAGCGCGCTTGCTCGGACTAACGCCGCGCCAGATTGGCTACGCGCTAAGAAAATACGGAATCGAGATCAAACGGTTCTGACGCAAGGACCAAACCGTCGGGGCCACCGCGGTTTGCTGCCAAATGCCGCCTTTTTTCACTTGCGGGACCGTCCGTCGTCCCATCGTGATTGACGGCGGTAATCTGCCGCAAGCTATCTCAGCGTTACTCAGCTGACGTCCCAGGGGGATAGCGCTGTCGCAGCCCCGACGCGGTGTCGGTGTTCGCTCATCAGAACACCGGGCTAGGGCGGCGCATCGGTCCCGTCTAAAGGCCTGTCGTAGCTAGTCGATTCCAAAATCGGGTGCGATGGTACGACACTTGCTGTGCGCCTTGCAGCTATCGCAACTTTTGGAGCAACTCCGTGCACAATGTCGTCTGCATCAAACAGGTTCCCGACTCTGCGCAGATCCGCGTGCACCCCGTGACAAATACGATCATGCGTCAGGGCGTGCCGACCATCATCAACCCATATGACCTCTTCGCGCTCGAGGCCGCGCTGGACTTGCGCGATCGGTTCGGCGGCGAAATAACCGTCCTTACAATGGGGCCGCCTTCGGCGGAAGACTCCTTGCGAAAGGCGTTGACCTATGGCGCCGATCGCGCCGTACTGCTCACCGATCGCTGCTTTGCGGGCTCCGACACCCTGGCCACAACGTATGCGCTAGCAACAGCCATCCGAAAAATTGGTCAGGAATATGGCCCGACAAACCTCATCTTCACCGGCAAGCAGACCATCGACGGCGATACGGCGCAGGTTGGGCCCGGCATCGCGAAGCGGCTGGGCGTATTGCAGCTAACCTACGTTGCCAAGGTCAGATCCTTAGATCTCGCCGCCCATACAATTGAAGCGGAACGACGCTCCGAAGGTGGTGTCCAGGTGCTGCACACGAGGCTGCCCTGTCTCATCACCATGCTGGAGGCAACCAATCAGATTCGGCGGGGCGCGATGGCGGATGCCTTGCGTGCCGCGCGTGCGCCAATCGTGAAATGGAGCGCGCACGATGCCGGTGTCGAAGACGTCTCCAAATGCGGCCTCAAGGGCTCGCCGACCGTCGTCAAGCGAGTGTTCGCTCCCTCTGCGCGGGCTGAGAAGGCGGTGCTGGTTGAGGCCGCCGAGCAACCGGCGCAGGCGTTGATAGACGCTATCTTCAAGCATCAACCGAAGCTGGAAACCGATCTTGCCGCACTAGCCCGTGACGCTTGATCTGGAGAGCTTTGTTAGATGCATTCGGGTCTATACGGTGGCCGGTACTCAGCTGGACACCAACGACATGTTCGGGCCTCAGGCTGCTATTGACGAGGTCATACAGTTTACGAGACAGGCCACGACATCCGGAGCATGTCGCGGCCTGGAGTCCCGATTATGCCGCCAAGCGCGCCGGTTGAGCGCGCCGCTGCCGCTGTCCGAAAGCCTCGTGATTGCCTGGCGCGGACCGTCGGCCTGATTGTCGCGAAACTCATCGTGCTCTTCATTGCTGGCTACGTACTGTTTCAACGGCAAGAGGTCAGGGCGTGAATACGTAAGCGGGTCGGGTCAGCAACAAGGGCAACTGCTCAGCATCCACCGTGCGGTCCCCGGACTATTTTGCACCCTGGGACTGAGCTTACTGTCCACCGATTTCTGCTACAGCCAACGCGCCACCGCGGAGAGCGAGGAGTCCGCATCGCTGCCGCTGGCGCACAAAATGGCTTCGCGCATCGGCGCGACGTCGAACCCGCCAAGCGGCGGCTTCAGTGCCGCCTGCAACGCCGCATCATGCGCGCGCCGCGGCGCCAGTAGCAGGACCGCATCATAGGGCGGGATCGCCTGCTTGGGATCGGCCAGCGTCACCAGGTCGTATTTCTTGATCTGTCCGTCGCTGAAAGCCCATGACGCTTATGATGCAGCGCTGCAAAGTCGATCGCGCCGAAAGCCTTCGGAGTTATGGCCTCCAGGCGCGTGGTCACGCTATGAAAATCCGCGGCCGCGTCCTCTGGCTTTGCTCAACGCGGACTCTCTCGACAAGACACGATCTCTCGCTGACCAAACCTCGTACCACTTGCCGGCATAATGGAACAAAGACCCCTGTCTTGCCCATCAACGTTACTCCCGGGTCACGGACGGCTCATCGCTGCGATCGAGGTGCCGCTTGCGTATATTATAATTGAGCAGCCAGACCGCGCAGACTGCAATCGGCACGCATGCTGCGGTTAGGTACGACGGCTCGACTTGCAGTCCCACATCGTGCGCGCCCTTGGCGAGGTAGCCAAACAAGCTAACCACATAATATCCTATCGCAGCGACCGACAATCCCTCGACCGTGCGCTGCAGCCGAAGTTGTTGTCCCGTGCGCTCGTTGATAGCGTGCAACAGGTCACGATTCTGCCGCTCGATTTCGACGTCGACACGAGTTCGCAACAGATCTGCCGCACGCGCCAGCTTGGCCGATAGAGCGACCTGACGATTCTCGACCGTCTCGCAGGTTCGCATAGCCGGCGCCATGCGGCGCGCCAGGAACGACGACCAGGTCGGATAGCCCGCGATCTCGCTGCCTTCGATGATGGACAGTCGCGATTGGACCAAGTCGTTATAAGCTCTGCTGGCGCCGAAGCGAAACGGGCTCCCCGTCGCGCCTCGTTCGAAAGAGGCGGCCAGCGCGGTCAGCTCGGCAAGCAGATGGCTGTTGAGTTTCAATCCCTCCGCGCCTTGCATCCCTTCGAGCACCTCAATAAGACGTCGATCAATACGATCGACGAATGGGCCGAGCTCAAGAGCTGCTGATAGACCAAGTAGCGCCAACGGACGATAGGTCTCAATTTCAAGGAGCCGTTGCACCAATGCGCCCAGATTGTGTGGCGTCATTCCGAGGTCGCAGACGAGTATTTTGGTGAATCCGTTTTCGTCGACGCGAAAATCGGAGGCCATAACACTTGCTCCTCCCTTTACGCGCGCCATGGCCAGGCTGCTCTTGTCGAAAAGCTGTCCTGCTCGCCTCGCTGGGGAGGTGTGCCCCTCTACATCCAGCTTGATCGCGACTAGTAACTGCCCGTCCTGCCGTAAGGCGCGCATCAGGGATTGAACGGTACCGTGGGCGTCATCGAAGTGGCGAGCGGCTGGACCATTGCCGGTGCTCCATATCCAGGTAAATGTCGCAAATTCCGAATGCTGTTCCCAGCGAAGCACGACGGGCTCGATGGCTATCTGATGATGTTTCGCCGAGAGGTCTGGCGCTGGAACGTCGTGCTCCCGGCAAAATGCGACGAAGCGGTGGCGATCGCTTGCGGCCGCTTCGCCCTTCGCAAGAAATGCGAAGTGGATCATACTGAACGGTGCGACGAGTTGCGTGAATGGGCGCGCGTGTACTTCAGCGAGAACGGCATCGCGTTGCGGATGAACCGTGAACTTACTCAAATCGAGTTTATCGAGCATATGTAGCGCCTTGCTTCAGAAGCAACTCACAACCATCAGTGCTGCCGCAAGCGGCAATAGCGGCGGCACTCCTCGCATAGGCCAGTCCGCCCAGATTTGAGACCGATAGCAACTCCGCCACGCGCCGCTGCCAAGAAGCGGCGATCGGCACGGTTTGGATGAGCGCCATCGCCAGTAGCGATCAAACCGACGGGCTCTTCGCTCGATAACCCGCCGCATGCTGCTCGGTGAAGCCCTGGCCTCACCAAAGAAGCGAACCTCTCCTTGCCGGCCAGCTCCACAGTCGGGATCGGTTCCTTGCCGAATATGCATATACGTCCGTTCTGTGAACGCAGCGCCTGCAGCGAACGTATGTTCGGCCAACCTGACCATGCGGCGACTGTTCTTCTCGATCCCATGACGCATGCGCGTTTGTGGATAGCTTTGCAGGTGTCGTGCCAGACGGGAATCGGATTTCGGGACAATGCGATTACTTAGAGCGCGTCCCGTGCAAGACGACGCTCGATGCAGTGCCGCCGCGGAGCGGCATGCCATTCTATAGTGTCTTCATATCCAGCATTGCAGTCATCTGCCGAGTTGGAGATGGCTGTGAGGAGAACTCTCGCCTGTAATCTGCGCTAAACGGAGCTTCGGCGGCTGGCTCTTCGCTGTTCGGTTTCTCACGGCCGTGCAAACCCTGTCAGGATCAATACACTTGCAATCGAGGAGTCGGTCGCCAGCGTTTTGTCAACGTATTCAGAATCTTATGGAGTGAGTGCACGAGTTGGCACGGCGATTGCTATAAGCGTGCAAGAACACAGGGTGGTGGCGGTGCTCGCAGAACGCGCAAAACTAAGGGCGGTCTCTTTGAGACGCTCGTGCCAAGAGCCCGGTAGATGCGGATTGGTTCTTGTAATGCTGTACCAAGCTCACAGCGGCTCGATGAAGTGGCAGGAGCAGCAACCGCGAGGGCGTGATCCATTCACGACAGATCGCGAAAGCCGGAAGCGACCGGGCGACCAGACACGCCACTCCCGCATGTGACGTTAGCCTTCCGAATGGCGTGCGCGGCGCAATATCTCACCATGACTCTGCAAGCGAATGCAGGCCGTGCCGGGCATTCGCGGCATCGGACTGCTCGTGGACCGGAATCCGACTTGCCTGGATGGTGAACGCGATCATAAGCCCATCGCATCAACAACTCGCCGATCTCGCGGCGGCCAATAGTTGGCCCGGACACGAAGTTGCTTCGTCAAGGATCGTTCTCTCCTCATCGCCAGGGGCCAAATGATATCTCAAGCGTCTCGATTTACACCCGATCAGCCTCCGCAGATATCCTGCGAGTATTTGACTGAGCAAGCGCGAGCCCTGTTCGGCCCGCACCCGTTCGCTGCGGAGATGTCCCAGGACCAGGTCGCTAGCCTCCTGCCTGAATACCTGGCGATGTCACAGGCGTTCCCGTACCTGCAGGCCGGGTCGCAAAGGGATCTCATATTCGATGCAATGCATCACAATCGGGACCTTGCGAGGGACATTGAACTGACCAGCGTGGTCGCAAATTTCATCTGTTGGGATGAGACGGGTGGCCATGGCCGAATTCTCCAGGGCGGCAAGGCGGCGCTACCCGATATTCTGTTGACTGAAAACTTCCACTCGAACCTGTTTAGAAAGGATGCTTCGCGACTGCTCGGCAGAGCAATACGGCCCAACTACAGCGCCACGACGCAGCGCTACCTGCATTCTCTCTATGCCGGATTGTCATCGAAAGATCCCTTAGTGCGTTGCGCCTACATGGTCGCTTTTGAGCTACATGCTGCGGACATGATCCAGTCGCTATGGACCACTCTGGTCAATAGCTTTAAGGCGCGGTCCGAGGATCTTGAGTACTTCCGCAGCCATGTCGGCGGAGAAGATCCCGCGGAGAAGTATCATGGAGAAATGACAAGCCGGCTGATTGAAAAACTTGTCCCGGCTGACCGTAATGGTCGCTTTTTGGATGAATTCGATCGAGCCTATCGACTCAGCTTACAGTGGTGCCGCGATCTGCTCCGAATTGTCTCACGTGAGGGAGATGGTCACTCGGAGATCGAACACCATGGCCGTTGTCATTGTGGTTCTGTCAAGTTCTACGTCCGAGCGCCGCGAGAGCTCTGTGCAGTTCGATGCAATTGCTCAATCTGCCAAATGTCTGGATTTCTGCACTTGCTCGTACCTGGCGACAAGCTTGGCATTGAGTGCGGCGAAGAATTCCTCACGGTGTACCAGTTCAACAAGAACATCGCTCGGCACACGTTTTGCCGGGTTTGTGGCGTAAAGCCATTTTATAAGCCGCGGTCGAACCCCTCAGGATTCAGCGTAAATGTTCGATGCCTGGATAAAAGGACCATCGAAGGCATAAGAATAAGCGAGTTCGATGGCGAGCATTGGGAGCAAGCTTTCCGCTCGATGCACCAGGACCTGGAGTCCTGCGTCGAAGATCAAAACCCTGGAGTGAACTCGAATGGCGCGCGCAATGAATGATAAATCCCGTCTGCTTTCAGAAGAAGCTCTGACAAAATACCGCGTAGAGCTGTTGGTGAAGGGGACGGTCGTGATCGGCCCCCAGATATTGTTCACCCAAGATGACTTGGCCAAGATCGATCAGCTGCAGGCTGAGATTCCCGAAGAAGAAGTGAGGGAGGGAGATGCCGGCGACTCGCACAATGTCTTTGTCAAACGGGTGAGGGTAGACCCGCCCGGCCGCGCTCCTAGCAACGTGGGTGGTGCAGCTCCAGGGCAGATCATGGAACTACTTGAAAGGAAAGACCGCAGCTTCGCGCTAAAAAAGATCTTGGGAGCCACGTCAGATTACGTGATTCGCCGATGCCAAATGCATCGGATGCCTCCTGGTTCCTTTGTTGGCATACATCTGGATGCTGCGAGCGACCCGGATTTCGAGTACTCGGTGATTGTGCAGCTCGCGAGAGACTTCGAGGGGGGTGAGTTCGTGGTATATCCAAGCGGGTACGAACACCAGGTATTCCGACCGCCATTTGGCGCCGTTCTTGTCACCACATGTAAGCTCCGGCATGAGGTGAAGCCTGTGCTGACCGGGGAGCGCCGATCGCTGGTCTACTTCTGTTCAAAACGCAGCGGCGCGAACCGCCGGACCATCGAAAACTCTACCGCTGGGCTATGAGGTGGGGTGGCTGAAATGCGTTTTCGAATGAATTAGGTAACGGGTCAGGGGAGGTTGGTAGCTTGGCCACGTCGCGGTCAGACTGTCACTCGCAAAAGGCTGCCACAATGCCGGTCGGAAGGAACGGCTAGCCTTGATGTCTGTAAAGGCCACTACGCGTAATCCGAGCAGAGGTTGCTCAGGGTCGTTGTGGCAAGTCATCGTCGCGGCCCCGAACCGGGAGGCGTGTCAGCGCGTGCGCGATGGGCACGGCCGACTACGCGCTCGTGGAAGAAGAGTTGCGGAGGAAAGATCCGGATCTCGCCGTCCAGACCCGGTTCCTTCAACCCTCGCAAGCGCAGCTCCTGCGCTTGATCCCGAGCCAGAGCGATCGCGTACAAACCTTCCGGCAGATCGTCAATGATCAGGATGGCAACGATACCACCAACTTCCTGTTCGTGCCTGTTAACGATGGTGGCGTTAGTGGCGGCGGCGCCCACTGGTCGCTTCTGCTGGTTGATCGGCGCGTGCCCACCGCGCCGGTTGCCTATCACTATGACTCCGCCGGGTCTCGCAACAGCACCGTTGCAGAACAGCTCGCAGCACGTCTGGGCTACCGTCTGCAACCGGCCCGCATGGCCCGGCAGCAGAACGGCCATGATTGCGGAGTCTATGTGGTAGACGCGACGCGAGCGCTGATTGGACGATTGGCGCAGGGCGAGCGGCCTGCACCTCGAGCACCTCATCGCCGATCGGCCGGCACAGCGCCTGTATTATGGCTATACAGCTGCGGGCGCGTAATTCGCTTCGCATTCCGCCGGAGCAACCCACAGTTGCTCCTTACATTTCGCTAGATCTGCATCAGCGGCAACGGAACCGCGGCAGTTACTAAATAAGACGTCGTGCCTTGACGACGCACTGGGTACGGCTGGTCGTTTCCAGCTTTCGCATCGCATTCTTGACGTGAAAATTGACGGTGTTCTCGCTCACTTTCAGGATGACGCCGATGACGCAGGATGACTTCCCCTCCTCAGCCCATCGCAAGCACAGTCTTTCCCGTTCCGACAGCACAACCTCTTGCACATCCGCCATGACTTTCTCCTGGAGCCGAGAGCACGTGGAATGAGATCAGCAAATGCCATACCAGTCAGTGGCACCGCAAACTCTCGCGGCAGGACAAGATCTTGGGAGATTGCCGGTTCACTTCTCCGGAGACTGCCATCCAACTGCAGCCCTATCGACGGGATTGCGACATATGTCGAAAACGCAACAGCAGTATTTACGACAACCGTAGCAGTCGATATTTGCTCAACATCTGTGAGCTGGATATCACCCTTTGGCCAGGCGTTCCTCCCGCAAGGGGTGAATGCTCTGTGAAGAGCCGTAGCACCCGGCTCGCGAGCCGAGATCTTTCATTTGCACCAAAGCTATGGCGCAGCGGGATCTCTCCTGGGCGACCGTGACCGCGGTAAGGCCCAACATCACGTTGCCGGTGATTCCGAAATGGAGGCGGTAGAGCCACCAGATTGCGCAGCACCGGTCGAGATCGGAAATGGCGAGCGCGCGCTTTATTGCTACACCCATCCGCGCCATCGGCTTCATTCCACGTGTCATCTGGAAACCTCGACGTCTCGGGGCCAGTGCTCTCCATTTAGTGCGTTTCGGTCGGTGATGGCTCGCTGTCGGGCGTGCATCTGCAATACATTGGGAGCTGATGTTCGCCATGGCATTCTTTTCCGCGTTTTGAAGCTGGTTGAGCACTCGCCTATGTGCATCCAACCTTGCCGTAACCTTATATGGAAGTACTGCTTCCAAAACGCCCACATCTGGTAGTGACAATTGACAGGACTCCTATCCGATAAGTGCGCGCACGCAATCCCACTGCTGCACAAAGCACCTGCGCCACTTGCCACTGTCGTTGCGGCTATCCGAACTTTGCTGCTACCTCCTTCAGAAATACCTCCGCGCCCAAGACAATCTGGGCTCGCACCGGCAGGGCCTACGCCGTTTTCCGAGGGGCAGCCAACGCCATCGTCTCCGGCCGTATCAAATCGCTCAGCATCGGGCCTGCCAGCTGTCGCGCGTCGAATGCTCCATCGCGACTGTCCCGAAAGACCGCGCAGAGCGATGCCGCTCTAGCGTTGCGTGTCCACTCAGCCTCCGCTCTTAGGCCACGAGCTCAATGTTGAAGATTGTCGCAGTAGGGGCATTTTCCTAGGAGAAGCCCTTTCGTTAATCGCGAAGTTGATCGCCTCAACCGGCGGGCATAGACAACACTCCTGCTGATGTTCGTGCCGATAGCGGTCGGCGGCGTCGTACTCGTCTCAGGATACGCACTCGGCTACATGCTCAGCGTGAGCTTGAGCGCAAGGTAGCAGGCCTTCCTGGCTCGCCTGTGTGACGGCGTCGCAGATTTTGATTGAAGCATCGGAAGGCGCTTTCTTTCACCTCCACGATCGTGTCCATGTGCTCCAGCACCGCGACGCGCTTCTCGAATGGCGCCCCGATCACGAACTGCAGGCCGAGCTTCTTGTAGAAGCTCATCATCTGGCCCTCCGCACGATACGCCAGTCACGAGGAGCAGCAGGAGGCCGAGCGCGAGCCAGCCGCTGCTGGCGCCGCGCCGAACAACAGGAACAACGTCGAGCCGAGGATGAAGTGTACCTCGGAGACCCCGGCCGCCGTTCGATCCAGACCCTATGTGCCCAATGCCGCGCCGTCCGAGGGATGCGATAAATGCCCGGAGTCTGGGGGGTGCGGGCGAAATCTTCTACCCATTTCACCCGCTCTTCGCGTAAGCGCTTAGCTGAAGCGCCTCACGCTTTGCGGGCTCCTCGGGCTGAGAGCATCGATCTGAGACATCGGCTCAGCCTTGCGCGATCCGAGCTTGTGTAAGCCAGGTATGCGGGATCGCCGTCACTCATATTTGCCCCTCTGCAGATCGTGGGGATGACCACCTAGCTCCGGCCTCGGCCATGGCTGTACGCAAAGGTGCATTTTGCAAGAAAGTGTTCAGCATATGACCGCGAGAGACTTTGCGTTATGGGATCGCACCGCGACTTCACCTGGAAGATCACCTCCGCGTCGATCCGGACGGAGGTCATGTCCGAACCTCCAACGTGCCACAAACGATCCACCGCTGTGCTCGCTGATCGCTAATTGCCGCTGGCCCACCGGATAAATGGACGAATTGACCGGTGAGCAGCTCAGATCGTTACCCTTTTTCATCTTTTCTCTCCGGCGCTTGCCCTTTGATACTTTGCGAGACGCCGGGTTGCGGAGTCGCACAAAGAGACCCATAGCAAGCCTTCTGAGCCTTGTAGTTGGCCAACGTTTGGACCAATACCGATGTAACCTGCTGTTTCAGTTTGTCCGGGATAGCTGCGGGGCCGTGCAGCGACTTCAGCGTCACCTCGATCAACTCGATTGCGCGATCCTTGTTGCCGCTCTCGTAATAGTACTGAGCGACCGCCGGATAGGACCGGAACTTAGGGGCCTCGCCGCGTTGCGGAGGATTCACTGCCAGAATGTGTTCGGATAACTCATTGCCCATCGCAAAGCGCTCGGCCTGCGGCAAATGAGAGTTGTCATTCGCCGGATCAAAGAGTTGGCGCATCGCCCCGACCATCCACAGCTCGGATTTTTTGCTGATCGCGTCACGAACCAATTGGCGCATCACCGGCAGGCCGGCCTGCAAGTCGTGCATTTTGTGAAGCAACAGATCCGCATGGAGCACGCGGAAGTTCACGTCATCCGGCAGAACAGCGACGGCTTCTTCGACCACCGAAAGCGCCTTCGCCCAATCCTGCGCCTTCATCGCCGGCGTCAGTTTGGCGAAGATCGGCATTGTGCGTTCGCCCTCGGCGATCCGCTCTGCATCGGCGGCTTTCGCTTCATCGCTGATGCGCCAGCTGCCGGTCAGAATCTTCGGCAAAGCGTCATCGAGTTGCATCGGGGAACCGATAAAGGCGATGTGGCCGTCACGGTCGACGACGAACGAGGTGGGAATCCCAACAGAAAAGCTGGAATCCATCCAAAGTCTATCCATTTCGCGTGTGTAGTCGAACCCGACCCGATAGTTGAGATTCGGCAACTTTTCGGTCAACCATGCGTCCAACTTGCTTCGGGCCTCTTCCGCTGTTTGAGCGCGCTCACGAGCTGCTATTCCGAGGACCTCAACTCCGCTATCTCTGTATTTCTCTTGCAGCTGTACCAGATCGGACAGCGCCGCCAGACAGGGTGCGCACCAAGTTGCCCAAAATTCGACGATGTACACTTTCCCGGGCTGGAAGCTCGTGAGGGGCTGACCACGCAGCCAATTCTCCACCTTGATCGGGGGAGCTGGGGATTCTAAGCGCAGCGCCATGTTACTCTCCAAAATTATTGTCAGAGGTTGCGCGACGTTTTGTGCTAGCTGATCTCCGATCGCGACCGCGACCGAGAGGGGTGGTGCCTTGGTGTAGACGGGCTGCCGAACGAGATCCGCAGCGAATGTCGGTGTCGCCGCGCTAAGCGCGACGACACACAAATTCGCAAGCAACAAGCTCTTCCTCTCACAAGCGGGCCACATCGGTTCAAGAAAGGATAGCATCGCTCGTCTCGCCTCTGGGTGCGCTCAGCACTTTCAGTACTGCTACACCCTAGTAGCAACGTCCGTGCCAGCATCGTCTGCGCGCATTAAGTGCCCAATTGCGCATGAATAGCTCAACGGCACTTCACGGCGACCAGTGCTTTGAATCCGACGGGCTTTGTGCCGCTGTCGGACTTTGAACAAGAATTGCGCACTTCGCGTCGCCAGAAAACTCAGATGTGCTAGCAGACAGGATTAGAGGCGAGCGACGATGTAGATCGGACTCGAACGAGCCAAAGCCCGTGGACCGGGGACACGTGTTCTGGTCGATGACGATGGAACCATTCGCGGAGCACTGCAGACGGTGCCGCGGATCGGGGAGGCTTTGAAACTGTCAGTGCTCGCCATCACGCCAAGCGGTCCCTGCATCAAAAATGGTACTTCGATTAGTTTGCTCTCCAGCCGCGTGTACCAGGGGTACCTGACGCCCCTATCGACTTCGAAAACCGTTGGCCCTCGTATCGAAACAGATGCCGCCGATCGCCTCGATGGAGCTAAGGCTTATACAGGCGTTCACCTCCAGGTTTCTGACCAGGAGGCCGGCTGGACCCACCCGCTAGCGGCGCGCATCACTTCCTCGACTCTTTGCGCAAGCTGCGGACCTTCAAGACCCATCGTGCTACAGCTGGATGACAGGTATCGAAATGGGCAGATGGCGGCCCCTGCAATATGCGATAACCGCGGTACTGCGGAGCTAAACAGTGTGGCCCTAAGCAGCGTCGCCGAGGTCGCTTGACAACGGACGGGCCGCAGCGAGCGAGCCTTGGCGCTGCTTTCTTAAGGAGCGCCGCGCAATTTCTTCCTCGTGAGCCGGAAAGCGCTTCGAGTCCTGTTGATCGTTTCGATTTGGACAAGAGAATTCACACGTCTGCGCGGCACCTAACGCACAAAGCGCCTAGCATATTGCTCCGCTGATGAAGCGCGGCCGCGAAACGCGCCGTCGTCTTCGGCGATGCGACGCAAGGCATCGCAACTTGCCATCATTTCATTTAACAAACACGAATGTCCGTTCGGTTCGCACTTTGCCAACGAGTGGAAGCCGTCAACGATCCTGCGTCAAACTTCAGGTGCTCCCATTGTCTCTCGTTGCAGAACGGCTCAAGGCCTTGTCCGTCCCTCCGAAGCCGAGGCCACCACGGCGCGAGCCGCCGAACAAGGCGCGGACGTGATCACACTCGGTCAGGGCGAATCCGATTTCGAAACTTCACTTGCTGCCTGCGAGGCCGGCATCTGCGCAATCCGCGACGGGCCGACGAAATGCACTCGCGGGGAGCAGGCAGCTGCGCGGGGCAGTCCGCGGACTTCAGTCGCGATCACGGGCTCGATTCCAGTATCGATCAGACCACGGTCCTTTGCGGCGCGAAGCAGGTCGTGTTCAACGCGAACTTTGCAAGTCTCGATACCGGGGCAACGGCGGTTCGGAGGCCGACGCAATGACTGGTTGGTGCGTTCTGTATGACACAGGACCCTTGACTCTGGTCAAGCCATCAATCTCGTCCAGAGTCGAATCTTTTCCCACAGGCGCTCGATCGCGCAATATGCAGCTGTCGAGGCGCTGTCTGGCGTCCGGGGTTCATCTGAGGCAATTCGCGCGCGTTTCCGCAACGCCGCGAGCTCGTGGTCGCTAAGCTGAACCAGGCGGAAGGACCATCGCGCCCCACGCGCCCCTTACGCGGCGCATTTTACGTTTTTTCCTCCTGCGCCGGTTTGATCGGCAAACGCACGCCGGGCGGCAAGGTGACAGAGACTGACAGCCATGTTCATATCTTCTCGATGCGTTTGGATCCCTGTAGTGGCCCCGGCGGCTTCCTGGCCTCGCCCTACATTCGCATCTCCCATGCTTCCTCGCTTGAGGATCTCACCCGCGCCTGCGATCGGATCATCACCGCTTGCCGCCCTATCTTGAAAGACTTCCGATGTCCCATGCCAAACGCCAGCGCGCCCGGATGGCCGAAAGCGATCTTGTCCACATTATGCCAGCTCATAGCCCGGTTTCAGCGATCCTCGCGGAGGAAGCCGGTTTCGATGGGCTGTGGGCCTCCGGTTCGAACTGACATGAGCCTGATCGCGATGGCAGAGCATCTGGATATGCTGCGAGCAATCGCCGGGCGCACGACGATACCGATCGTGGCCGACTTCAGGAGCGACTTAAGGATGGCCGCGATTGGGGCTGACAGAGCTCGAGCAAGACGAAGCAGACATTCACGTCACGTCGTCAGCTACCGGTTTGGGCGCGCGACCGAAAGCAGGGTCAAGTTCGGATGAATTGACCGGTTGAAGATATGGTCGCTGGGATCTCAATCAAACCATTCTCAGTAGCCGGTGCTGCAGATCGCGGGCCGCGGGCCTATCGCGCGCAATCACAAGGCACTCCACCGTGCCAGCCTCTTCGTCGGCGGCAAGCGGAATCACGCCCTCCTTGCGTGTGCGGTCGAACAGAAATCCTTCCTTGACGAAACGATCATGCGCTGTTTGGAGGGATCGTGATCGAACATTCCTCGCGGATAAAATAACGTTGCAACCGGAATAGTCGAAGCCCAGCAACCGGACGGCAATGCTGTGTAATACCGAGCCGCCACCCCAGCGGCCGTTCGCTTCATTAAACAGCAACCGTCCGTCATCCGCGAAAATGGCGTCAATGTTGATCATTCCGCGATATCCCAGGTCTCGCGCAAGCGCCACAAATCGGTAGGCATGCGCCTGGGCAGTCAACCATTGCTCGTTCCCGAGGTCGCTTGGAAGCTCAAGTCCTGTCCAGATCAGAGCTCTTTCGGATCGATCCGTGCTTTTACGCAGACGTATGTTTCCACTGTTCATGAAAACAATTGAACCATCATCCTCGATTTCATACTCGAGATAGAACAAAGACCCCGCCAAGTGGTACGATTCCACGACCAGCGTCTTACACGATTCTGTTGTCATCTCAGACCAAAGCGCGTCAGGATCAAACGACGGCCATGAAATTTGCCGGGTATCTCTTGCCCCAGGAAGTGGATCGCTTTCATTGCCGGTCAGGATGACATTTCCGACTCCACCGGCTCCATTGTCCAGCTTTACAATGACGCTGCCGGTCTTGGATCTGAGGGAAGCGACCGCTCTGAATAGTTCGTTTGAGTCCGTCGTGACAGATCCATTGGGCAGCGGAAGTGCGACGCTTGTCGCCAATTGACGGAAGTGGCTCTTGCGGTTCAACAGATCAGGCCCTCGCTGCAGAGCGAAGTCGTCGCCGGTCTGCGGTATGCCCAGCATGGCCGCCAAGCGTGCGACGCCTTCAGTAGAGTAGCAGGGATACAATCGCCAGGTTGATTTCTGGCGAATATGTCTGTTGATTCGCTCAACAACAGTCTTGGACAGCAGTGTGCAATCATCAAGGACCGGCGATTGGCGGCCGCCTTCAGGTACAAGCAGACAAAGGCTCGATGCGTCGAAATCGAGCGTCGCGCCAATGAAGGATAGCAGATCCGCCGGGATGACTACCGGGGAGACTATCAGGTCGCCCTCCTGAGCAAACCACGCTGAACGGTATGCCGAGTTGGCGGCCAGCGAAAGTTGAGCTGGTGTCAGATCAGCGCCCGACATTTGAGCCGTGCCGGCATTCAGGATCAAGATCCGCGGCATCCGCGACCTCCGGGCATTTGGACGCGATCAGGCAGGGATCGTCATGCCAACAATGGTGAACTTGTTGCGCCGTGGTGAGGCACTGAGCGAAGGTTGATTTGGCGCCGTCTCGACGTCACCTGCGATGTAGCGGGAGAGCACGGCCCGCCTCCAATCTGCCGATCTCATTGATGGCTCCTTTCGGGCTTGACCGCGTAGCGATTTCCTTCAGCAAAAAATGCTGGATCTTGCCCAACGCGGTTTTCGGTAGTTCTTGTGTGAAAATGATTTCGCGCGGCACCTTAAAACGGGCGAGCTGTGACTGGACATGCGCTATCAGCGCTTCCGCCTCGATCCGGGCCCCAGGTCGCCTGATCACATAAGCGACCGGTACTTCTTCCCAGCGCGGATCGGGTCGACCGACCACGGCGCATTCCACGACATCAGGATGGCCCGTAAGCACACGCTCTACTTCTGCCGGATAGACATTCTCTCCGCCCGAAATGATCAGGTTTTTCTTGCGGTCGTGGACCCAAAAATATCCATCTGCGTCGCAGCGGCCAATGTCCCCAGTGCGATACCAACCATTGCTCAAAGCCTCACGCGTTGCCTGTTGATTGCCCCAATATCCGCAAAAAACGTTGGGCCCACGGATTGCGATCTCGCCTGGGGTACCGGGCGGCAAGTTGCTGCCCGAATCATCGATGATCGCCGCTTCGCAGCACAGACCTGCCTGGCCGCTTGAGCCCTCAGGCACGAGCTCTCCGCCGAGCTTCGTATACACAGCGATCGGGCAGGTCTCCGTCGAACCGTAAACCTGCAGGACTGGCACGCCGCGAGCGACAAAGCGCTCGACAAGGTGCTGAGGCACCATCGTCGATCCGGTACAGATTGCTCTGAGCCAGGATAGGTCGGTGCTGTCCCATCGACCATTGCTCGTCAGGGCTTGCATCATGGCTGGCACCAGGGCTGCCAGCGTCGGCCGGTCACGCTCGAACGCATCAAGCATGGTCTCCGGCGTAAAGCGGGTGTGGATAGTCACCGTCGCGCCCTGATGCAAACTCGGCGTTGTCTGGATGTTCAAGCCACCGACGTGGAAGAACGGCAAAACAGCCAGCGCGTGATCGGCCGAGGTGAGGTCATGCATGTGCTGACTCATGATGCCGTTCCACAGCAACGCTTCCTGACGCAGCACGGCGCCTTTCGGTCGCCCTGTGGTGCCCGAAGTGTAGACGATCAGAAGCGGGCAAGAGAGGTCCGCACGTGGATTGCGTCCGTCACCACAGTCTCCGTCCAGGAGATCGTCCAACTTGCTGCCGCCGAGAGGCGTAAAGTCCAACCCGACAGGGGAGGCATGGGGCACTTGCTTCGTCAGGACAGGCAAAGCTGCGTCGAAGCACTCCTCGAGAACGAGCGCTTTTGCCCCCGAGTCTGACAAGATGAAAAGGTGCTCGGCGGCCGCAAGGCGACAATTCAATGGTACGAGGATTGCGCCGAGCCTCGCGCAGGCATAGAGCAGCGCCAGATAATCAGGCCTGTTGAGGCTGAGGATCGCGATCCGGTCTCCCCTTTGGACGCCGAGCTGGCTCTTGAAGGCGCGAGCGATCCGCTCGATCCGTCGATTGAGGCTGACGTAGCTGAGAGTCTGCCCTTCGAAATGGATCGCGGTTTTGTTGGGAGTGTACGCAGCGTTTCGCTCGATCAGTGTGCAGAGATCCAACTTGTCATCCATGTGCCTCAGGCCCGCACGGTAGGTTTGTCCCGATGCGCTTCAGCCGCAACCCGGAATTGCTCGGCGAGGCCCCGATCACATGCTTCGGTTGACCTTTGTACAGGCTATGATCACACGGCCTTGGCTGAGCCCGGTTCTTGATGGTTGTCATGAGTTGCGAACAATGGATATTGCTTGAGGGATCTCGGGCGATTGATCACTCACTCTGTTCTGCTGGGCGGCGGTCGTGTGCATCTGTCGGTAGTGATAGGCACACCACGAAGACAGTGTCTTGCCGCGTCTTTGATATACAGGCTCGCCGCACATATAGGCCGCTCTGGCATCTCCATCTTTGAAGCCGATGATGCAACGGCATTGGCCTTCAATATGGTCGATTAAAAGGACCTTCTTGACACCGTCGGGCTCTTTCAACTTGCTGCTCCAGAATGCCAAGCAATATCTTCCGATGCCGCGCTGGTCGCGCGGAGCGACACTTGCAGCTCAGGCTCTTTGAAAACCTGCGCCGTTCTGAGGCCCGCCGTCTGTCGCACCTTTGCGCGATGGAAATGCCTTGCCAGCCACAGGAAAGCAGTTTGAACAGAGCGGAAAGCCGGTTCGGCGAACTGATTTTGGCGCGGTGTCGCGCCAGAGGAGGGGCTTGTTTCAGATTCGGGAAGCAGCTTAGGGGCGTCGGATGGAGGTCGACGTCGATCAAATCTGACCTCATCGGCTCTCTGGTGGCCCGGCCCAGGACAGCCACATAGTCTCGGGTCCGGAATGGCGAACCATTCAAAGCTACGTGCGAGCCATCGCGCCGCAATCGGGACTCGCTGCATAGCCCTTCCGGCCGACCCGCCACCGGAGATGAGGATCATGACCGACCATCGGGGCGTGGATCTGACCAGCTGAGACATTCACAATCCTTCACAATCCCGGCGGCAGACCAAGATCCAACAAGACCGTACAACTTAACGTTACGTCCGATTCAAGCCCTTTTGGGCAGCCTGTGTGAACGTAGCCAAGCTCTCAGGCTGTCGGAAACGGGCCGCCGGCCGGTCTGGTGTCGCACGCATTCAGCGCTGCGATTTGCGTTAAGAAAGTTCGTCATCTCCTTGAGATCAGGGTCGCTGCCGATGAGCCCATTGTCGGAAACGCTCGCTCTTTCGCGACCAAGTGCTCGCTGCCTTTGCAGCCGATTGCGCGCCTGACCTCCGCTGCGTGGTCATTGAATTGCTCAGTCACTTCTATCCGACGGCTGCCCCTGGAATGCCAAATGCGGCATCCGACCGATAGTTTTCGATCAGGTCGGCCTGGACGGGGGCGCAGCCTGTAGCCCTTGGGGGCGGGCGAGGAACGATCCCGCGAATGTTCCGGCGGCCGTCATCCAACGCACGTCGCGGTCGCTGACTTCGCTTGGCGCCGGGATTATCGCAGCGTCTGATAGAGGCGGTACAGCAGCCGCGCGCGAGGTTCAATCGACGAGATGTAGAGTTGCTCATAATGCGTATGCGCGCCCTTGCCGTCGACGCCAAGGCCGTCAAGGGTCGCGGTATGCGGCGCGGTGAAATTGCTATCGGAGCCGCCGCCGCTGAACGCGTCGAGCAGCTCGAAGCCAAGCTCGGCGGCAAGCTTTTTGGCGTGTTCGTAAAGCGCGGCACCGGCGCTGGTCTTCTCATATGGCGGACGGTTCAATTTGCCTAATACCTTCACGCTGACGCCCTCGGTGCGCGAGCTGATGCCGAGAATCTTCGGCACCAGCTCGTCAGCATGGGCCATGGTCGGGACACGCATGTCGACTTGCGCATAGGCCAGTTCCGCGATCACGTTTGGCCTGGTGCCGCCGCGGACGAAGCCGACATTGACGGTGATGCCGCGTGTGAGATCGTTCATCGCCTCCAGCGTCTGGATCACATGGCCGAGTTCCCGGATCGCGCTGCGGCCGTCCTCGGGGCGCGTGCCGGCATGCGCGGGCGCCCCCTTGATGAATACGTCGAAGCGCGCGACGCCCTTGCGCCCCGTGATGACCTTGCCGCCGTCGCGCGCCGGCTCGGTCACCAGCACGTATTTGGCCTTGCGGCCCTCGGTCTCGATCAGCGCGCGCGAGGTCGGGCTGCCGATCTCTTCGTCCGAGACGTAGAGCTGGGTGATGCCGAGCGGTGGGCGTACGTCATCGGCGCAGATTTGCCGGAATGCGTGATAGGCGAGGTAGGCGCCGCCCTTCATGTCGTAGATGCCGGGGCCGAACGCACTATCGCGGTCGATCTTGAAGGGTAGCCGTTCGATGGATCCCATCGGATGAACGGTGTCGAGATGGCTCAACACCAGAATGCCCGGTACGCCCTGCCCCCAAGAAGAGCGGGTGACCAAATGATCGCCGCAGCCGTCACGCCCCGCAACGCGCTCGACGCTGGCCGGCAGGTCGCGATAGCCTGCTGCGACGAGATCAGCCAGTTTGTTGATCTGATCCGGCCGCTCCGTCGGAGATTCGATCACGACCCAGCGGCGAATGCCCTCGAGAATCGGGGCGATTTCGAACGCGTTGCTGGACATAGTTGTCTGACGCCTTTGAATTCGATTGTCATCGCTTCCGCAAAATCATGACATCACCCATGTACTCACATCAGAAGCGAGCCCGAGGATCTAGAGATTCGCCAACCGTTGTGACCCAGGGCGTGCGTCTGGAGCCGATCTTGCTGCGGCAACCTACGCGCCTGTCGATTATAACTGAGCTGCCAAAGTTGGTAGTTTTCGACGGGATTATGCAGCCCCAAGGACGCCGTACTGAAGTTGGCCGTTCTGGTAAGCTGTAATTGTTCTGATCAGAACTCCGCGCAAAACGCATTGTCCTGACCAGATGACCCGCACGCGTCTCGACGCGGGAGGTAGCCGACCAGCGCCAGCATAGCACGACCGGCGAAGCGCCGAAATCGCCGGAGCTGAGAGGCCTTCAATACGAGCTCTAATCTGTGAAACCAGTCGCAGCCCGGGCGATTGTTCGAAAGCGACCGGGATTGAGGCCATCCACCGTTCTGCTCTCCCGACGCACTCAGTCAAGCAGTAAGGTTCGAAGGGCGCCCCGGAAGTTGATCAATGGATTGCCATGGCCTTCGCGGGTCGCGATAATTCGTCCGATAAAGATGGTATGTGTGCCAAGCACCTTGTGGTCATACAAAACGCATTCGAGCGCGCAAAATGCGTTTGGCAATAGCGGTACATCGAGGACGCCCTGATTCCAGGGCGCGGTATCGAAGCGGTGAGCGCCTTTCGCCACCTCCCGACCGCCAAAACGCAGGGCAAGGTCCTCCTGGTCACTGCGGAGAAGACTGACTCCAAAGCTGCCGCTGGCAAGGATCTCATCATGTGCCTCGGAGCGGGCATTGATGCCAACGACCAAGCACGGGGGCTCCATGCAGATGGACGTCACAGAACTCACCGTCAGTCCACGTCGTCCGGCTGCCGTTCCGGTCGTCACGATGGCGACACCGCTCGCCAGACTTCGCATGGCCTGGCGGAACTCTGTCGGTTGGATAGACGGCATATCCCGAATCGCAGGAGAGAACTGGTGGCTCATGATCTGCCTCTGGAGTTGTACCCCACTTCTAGTGTCTCCACAGCGAGAGACGACTTTGATCCCTATTGGGCCTGTCACGGGGTACCCGGTGTCGGAAATGCGTGACGAGTAAGCTCAGATTGAGACCGGATGTCCTCTGCATCAGCTACAATCATGACCGGACGGACGTGCAGTATCTCGGCGCGTTACGCCGGATCGGCGATCGCAGCGGCAGAACTGAGAATTGCCGCCGCCACGCGTTTCAACAGGGCCTCTTCAAGCAGAAAACCGCGCTGAGCGGCCAGCAACGCGCCAGTGCACATGGAGTCGTGGTCGCGATCCGACCAGCTGGGCTGGAACCTCGCTGGACCCCCGTGCGGACGGGATGATGCCGATTGCGGTACCGGCGCGCGCCTGCCAGAGTTTCTCCGCGTAGACGGCATCGACCCACCTAATGCACGTTTAGGAGAACACGTTTTTTTGCCTCGAGAAGATGCTCATCGAGCGTCGCGTGCAGCGCACCCCGCAGCTCCGGGGGGATCGAGCTATCTGTATCGATCAATTCCCGAAACTTCCGAATGATGTGTTCTATCATTGCAACAGATCCGAGTGTTTCAATCTTCTGCCAGGACATCATCGATTGTCTCCTTTGGCGCGCAGCGCGCTTGGTCGCGGGTCCTCACCTCGGCAACCCCGGCTGCAACAGGCTCTCGTCGTTAAAAAAGTTGGATCTCGGGCCGCGTGCTCAGCGCGAATTGCTTTGATCAGGACGAGGGCAGGCGGCGCACGCTCCCTCAAATCCCATGACGCGCATTCGCGGCCGCAATGTTGTCGCGCTCGTGAGCAGCAGTCTTGGTCGGAATACTGGAACATCGGCCAGCTCGGTTGTCACGCGTTCGAAACCGCGATCAGGCGCTTCAGTCGAGCGGCTGCGGCGCCGCGATCAAGTGATTCTTGTCCAAGTGCTACGGCCTCCTGCAGGGTCGAGGCCCGCCCGGCCACGACCAATGCCGCCGCCGCGTTCAAAAGCGCGGCGTCGCGAAATCGACCTGGTACGCCATCAAGCACATTTTGCAGCGCAACGGCATTAGCCTCGGCATCGCTGCTCTCCAGCGCGTCGTTGTGGCAGCGGGGGAGCCCGGCTTCTTCCGGCGTCACTTCGAAGGTGCGGATTATACCCGCCTCAAGCGCAGCAACAAAGGTTGGACCGGTGAGGGTTATTTCGTCGAGCCCGTCCGAGCCATGAACAACCCATACCGACTCGGCACCAAGGTTCTTCAAGACGTACGCCAGAGGCTGCACCCATTCGGGAGAGAATACCCCAACGATCTGCCGCTTGACCCCGGCCGGATTGCACAGAGCCTCGATCAGATTAAAGATCGTGTGGGTTCCAAGTGCGCTTCGGATCTGCCCGACGCGCTGCCTCGCCGGATAATGGGCTGACGTAAACATGAAGCCGATGTCGGCTTCCTGCACACAACGTGCAATGGCCTCAGGTTTGAGATCGACCTTCACGCCGAGGCGCGTCAACAAGTCCGCGGCGCTTGAACCCGAAGACGCAGCGCGATTGGCATGCTTGGCGACAGGAATGCCCGCCCCGGCGACAACGAAGGAAGCACACGTCGACACGTTGACCGAATACATAAGGGTGTCGCTCATGCCAGCGATACCGATAGGGTCGCATGCCGCCTCGATCCGCGGCATTCTATTCCGTATCGCGGAGGCGGCGCCGGTGACTTCTTCGACCGTCTCGCCCCGGACCCGCATCCCCATCAACAAGCCACCGATTTGCGAGGGAGTCGCGTAACCCGACATCAGGCTGTCGAAGGCTGACGCAGTTTCCTCACGCGTCAGAGTGGCGCCGGTGGCAACTTTGCCGATGATCGATTTAAGCGCTTCCATCGAACTTTACACATTCCTTGTCCAAACCTAGGGCTCTTCCGTTCAACCAGGCATCGTTGAGACCTGGCACCGGTTGCCTTGATGCAGCTGCCCGTCCCATCCGCAACGCGCCATGGTCTCATTGATGCTTGAGGCTGCAGTCGGTTGAGTGTGGGGCACCCTTGGCGAGGCTACAACCTGACGCTACGTGAGGGTCAAGCTCTCCATTTCGGTGGTGCCATCGAGAGGAGATCGCTGGCCAGTTAGAGCACGGCAGTTGCTTGACGCCAGGACCGATGGCACTGTCTCGCGCCCGCTTGCCGCGTCCGCAGCGGCCTCTTTACCGCGGTGTTCCGGCCGGATCACCGCATCCTTCAAAGCCTTTTAGCTTTCCGGCGCCGGCATCGTGGAGCGTTGAAGCGGCTTCCTCTACCTGCTTCGAGGCTATCGGTGCTGAGTAGATCGAGGCCGATTCAGCTGGCTCTACAAAATATCCCGACCTGATTGTAAATGAAGGTACGCAGGACAGCCCTCATAGAGCGATGGACTCGTCCCGTGGATCCGCCCGCATGAGGCGGTGACTCGCCGTTTTCGGTCCTGTCTTACAGTCGGAATACGCCGTACTGCGGCGCGTCGATCGGCGCATTGAGCGAAGCGCTCAATGCGATTGCGAGGGCAGTTCTGGTATCGACAGGATCAAGAATGCCGTCGTCCCAGATTTCCGAGGTCGCATAATAGGCACTTGACCGCTCGCGATATTCTTCAAGAATCGGCGCTCGAATGGCTGCCAATTCCTGGTCCGAGAGGCGCCCTCCGGCGCGAGCCAATTGTCTCGCCTTGACGTGGGTGAGAACTCCGGCGGCCTGCTCGGCGCCCATCGCAGATATCTGAGAATTCGGCCAGCTGAAAACGAATCGAGGATCAAACGCGCGTCCCGACATAGCGTAAGTTCCTGCGCCGTGCGAGCTATTACAAATGATCGTAAACTTCGGCACGGACGCTCCGGACACCGCCATGATCAGCTTGGCGCCGTCCTTGGTGATCCCACGCCGTTCATATTCGCGGCCAACCATAAAGCCCGTGACGTTCTGCAAGAACAGCAGGGGCGTCCGGTTCTTGTCGCACAGCTGAATGAAATGAGCCCCCTTTAGCGCGCTGTCGCCGAACAGCACGCCATTATTGGCAAGGATCCCGATGTGATATCCATGAAGCCGCGCAAAGCCGCACACGAGTGATGTCGCATAGCGCGGCTGGTATTCGTGAAATCGGCTGCCATCGACCAGACGAGCGATGATCTCTCGCATGTCGAACTGCGCTCGCGTGTCCTTTGGAATGATCCCGTAGAGTTCGGACGCACTATAGGCGGGCGGCTCGGGGGCTACTCGATCGATCGAGGTCTTCGCTGGTTGGTGGAAGCGAGCAACGACGTCGCGGGCAATCGCAATTGCGTGGATCTCGGAGCTTGCGAAGTAATCACTGGTGCCTGACACGCTGGTGTGCATGAGGGCACCGCCAAGTTCTTCGGCGGACACTTGTTCGCCGGTGGCAGCCTTCACAACCGGAGGGCCGCCGAGAAAAATCGCTCCAGTACCTTCGACGATAATGTTGTATTCACTAAGCGCCGGGACGTAGGCCCCTGCCGCGGTGCAGTGGCCCATGACGATGGCGACCTGCGGCACCCCCATCTTCGAGAGAACGGATTGATTGCGGAGAATTCGACCAGCATGGTAGCGATCAGCAAAGAATTCCGCCTGCAAAGGCAGGAATCCGCCGGCGCAGTCGCACAGGTGAACCACCGGCAGACGGTTTTCGATGGCTATATCCAGGGCCCGCACGATCTTCTTGACCGAGAGCGGATACCATGCGCCGCTCTTCACGCTGGCATCGTCGGCGTGAACAATAACCTCTCGTCCCGCCACAATGCCGATGCCGACGACCTGGGCGGCGCCGGGCACCTCGCCGTCGTATGCCTTGTTAGCCGCCAGCGTCGAAAGCTCCAGGAACGGAGTTTCCGGATCGAGCAAGGCCGCGAGTCGCTCACGAACAAACAGTTTATTCTGTCGACGCAGCCGCTCGAAGTCCCGCTCGGGCCGGTGGAAGCGGGCAACGCGTTGGCGCTCCTTCAATTCGGCGGCAAGTTGTCTGTTGTGCAGGTCGTTGCGACGAAATTCCTGCGAGTTCACGTTCGCCACGGAACCGATCCGCTGCATTTCAGCGCCCTTCTTTGGAGAGCGTGACCAGCACAACGTCGTGCTCGAAGCTCTCACCTTCCTTGACGTGAATTCGATCGACGATGCCATCCTGTGGTGAGCGTATGATCGTTTCCAGCTTCATGCTTTCAATCATCATCAGCGCCATTCCCGCCGAGACCGATTGACCAGGCGAAACTGTGATCGCAACAACAAAGCCAGGCATCGGCGCCCGGGCCACCAGCGCGTGAGTCTCGTTATTCCCGGAAGCGGACGCTCGCAACGGGTCATTGTAGCGCAAAATGCGCGTCCTGCCGCGGATGTGGAGGTGAATGAGCTCCCCCTCGATGGCGAACCTGACCGGTTCGCTCTCGCCCGCAATGGTCAAGATGCCGCTGCTGTCGCTGCGATGGGTGAACGCGACAGGGGTAATCACCTGGTCTCGCAGATGAAGCCGGTAGCCCTGCTGGCTGGATGAAAGCCACAATTCATGATCTACGCCGTCGACCTCGAATGAGTGATGCACGTCAATTTCTCCAACTGCCGAGTGCTGCGTGAAGCTCGGGCACGGCGTCGGCCGCTTCGCGGACCGGTCTCGTCAGGAGAGCCGCAGATGCCAGGAACGCAGACATCCCGGCAGAAAAGGTCCCCATTGCGAGATGTGGGTTTTCTTCCAGGTATCCCGTATGGAACTGACCGCCGAGAAATGCCTCGTCGCAAAGAATCCGGGCGAGCAAGCTCGCGTTGGTCTCGCACCCAAGTAGAACCAGTTCGCGAACCGCGCGATGGGCTTTCAGAGCGGCCTCTATGCGGCTCGGTGAATGCACGATGATCTTGGCGAGCATGGAATCGAACGCCGGCGTGATGTGCTGGCCTTGCATGATGCCGCTGTCGATCCGTACGCCATCCGGATACTCGAGAAGAAGTACTTTGCCGGTGGTCGGGACGTATCCGCGTTCGGGAGCTTCCGCGCAAAGCCTGAGTTCGATTGCGTGCCCATTTGAAACAATGTCGGACTGCGAAAGTGCAAGTTCGCGACCCGCTGCCGCATAGACTTGTTCGGCGATCAGATCGACGCCGGTGATCATCTCGGTCACCGGATGTTCGACCTGAAGGCGTGTATTCATTTCCAGAAAGTAGAACTCTCCGCCGCTGAAAATGAACTCGACCGTTCCTGCATTCTGATAGTTCGCTGCACGGGCGATGCCGACGGCGGTCTCGCAAATCCGGGTCCGCAATTCTGGTGATAGCGCTGGCGAGGGCGTTTCCTCGATGATCTTCTGGAACCGGCGCTGCACCGAACATTCGCGCTCGAAGAGATGGACCAGGTTACCGAAGGAGTCGCCGAGCACCTGCACTTCAATATGTCGCGGGCTTTCGATATATCGTTCAACATAAAGTCGGCCATCTCCAAAGTAGCGACGCGCTTCACTGCTCGCCTGCTCGATGGCTGCCTCCAACGTAGCAAGGTCTCGTACAATCCGCATTCCCTTGCCGCCACCGCCCCCTGATGGCTTCACGAGCAAAGGAACTCCAATAGCCCGCGCTCTCGAAACGAATGTCGCCGGATCATCTTCCTCGATGGCGCAGGGTGCGACTGGAAAGCCGTTGCCTTGAACGAAATTACGGGCGCGGATCTTGTCGCCCATTAGCTCGATAGTTTCTGGAGCGGGTCCGATGAACGCAATGCCGGCCTTTATCACTGCCCTGGCGAATTCCGCACTCTCAGAAAGCATTCCATAACCCGGATGTAGCGCGCCGGCGTTCGCCTTGTGGGCGGCAGCGATGATCTGCGCGATGTCCAGATAGCTTGCGATCGGCGTGCGGCCGCTGATCGGAATAGCCAAGTCGGCCATTGAGACGGCCGGGCTTCCCGCGTCGACCTCGTGGTAGGCAATTGCAGAACGAAGTCCAAGCTTGTGCAACGTTTTGATGATACGTACGGCTATCTCACCCCTATTGGCGATCAGAACTGTATCGAAGGGTAATTTGTGCATTCGCCTATCCGGACAAGCGCGATTGAACCAGAGCGTCCGTTAATTGTGGGCGGCCATGCTCGTCATCTGACCTCGCGTGACCATCCTGCAGGTCAGGCTGGGACCACGTCTGGGCATAAGGCAAGCGAAACAGGCCGCCACATCCTTCACCTCGAGTCGCTGCTTCTCTTGTCAGTGTCTCGCACGGAGATCACGTAGCGACATTGCTGACTGAGGCTCGCTTGCTTGGATCTGAGGCAGGCAGTGATAGCGGTGCGATCTGGTATGTGGTTGCTACAAAGGCGGAACACGTCCTGAGTGCAAGCCTCTTTCTCTTCTGCGGTCGGCGTTTGGTCGCGCGCGTTGACCGGCCCCGGGATTACAGCTGTCATTGCGAGGGCAAGAGCGATGGCGCAGTGGTAGATCTTGAGGCGCGAAGCCAACTGAGTGCGTTGATTTTGAGTCATGATATTCCTTCAACTCGGTGGGTCTGCGGTATTGTTGTTCCTGCGCGAAGCGCAACATGGCCTGTCAACCGGGAAACAGGCCGGAACTGTTTAAGTACGGTGCCCGCAGGCTCGTTCTCCCGCTTTTGCGGTCCTGCTGTACGGTGCTGGTCATCTGTCCGGCACGACAGAAACGAGACCCGCCGTAGTGGCGGACCCCCCGCGAAGAAGGGAAGCACTGGCGGCTAAGCTGGCCCAGCAAGTGATGATTTTGGAGCTTCCGGTGATTGTGCGGTCGGTGCATGCCTGCGACGCCGGGTCGAAGGGGCCGGGCAAAGCTATCGCGACGCAGAGAGAGCAGGCAAAAGCCAGGTGCACTCAAGCCATTGTTGATGATGCATGCGATCGTGCAGAGCGAACCATGATGGCGCGTGTCGAGGCTATGTTTGGTGTAATCGCGCCTGTGTTCCACCTTATGTGAAGACGGCGGGTGGGGTATCTGGGATGGAGCCTTCGTCTTGCGTCCGTTCCGGTGAGGCTACGGTGATGGGAGCGCCTGCCGTGCAGATCTTGAAACGCGCGATTTCGTTGAGCCGCGACAGGAGCAGCCTCCGATGAAGCGCGGACAAGAGTGCATCTGGAAGATCTTGTCGTCCTGATTGAGTCGTGCCAGGTGAGTTTAGATGTTTGAGACATTCGCAATTCTCATGATCTGTCAGGAAGCGTCTGGATTGTCAGACGTGGTTCCCACTTGTCCAGGATCGTACAATCTGACGCTAGGTGCGATTCAAGCCCCTTCGTGCGTCCGATCGTCTGGGAATGTCGGGGCTGTGCATTCTTCGTACGAACTTCGGCTGCAACGCGCACTTTGGTGTTTCTGAACAGCGGCTATGCATGGCGATTGTCCGCTTCGGCAACCGGACCACGAGCGTCGCTGCTACGTGATTATACGGAGCGCCGCTGTCGCATTTCTTTGATCTGCGAATTGCATGCTCGCGGCATGAATCCGAAAAGTACACTCTACCAGCCCGACCACTGGCGAGGCCGTGCGGAAGCAACGCGAAAGAAAGCGGAAGCGCTCGCTGACGGCAAACCCAGAGACAGGCTGCTTAAGATTGCCATGGAATATGAGAACCTGGCTCGGCGTGCCCAAGTGTGGCAGACGCGCAGAGATGAGGACGATACGTGGCCTGAGCAAGAGCTGTAAAGCGTCGCTGCGGTTCGATAAAAACGCTCCAGCCGGTTGATAGCTACCCCCCCAATGGCTAGGCAAATGTCGCTCAGCAGGCAATTCAGTGGCGCTTGCACGGGACAAGAGGCGGCACCATAGGGCGACGCATACCGACGGTCCTGTGCCGCGCTCCAGATCGCGACACGTACGTCGAGGGCTGAGCAGGCCGCCCAACGGCCACTTCAGGTCTACTCGTTTAGTCAGCTTCTCGAAAGCTAATCCTCTTACCATGAGGATGCTGGAGCCCTAGACCTGCATTTGCAGTCAATGCGTCGCGCTGAACGTAAAAGGCCGGATGCCATCCACGCGTGGCAGTGTTGAGCTGTGACAGGTCAGTGTTTGGCACTTCGTCGCGGCTGCAATCCAGGCCGGCAAGCTGGCGGCATATCAGCTTCGCCAATTCGAGAGCCTCATGCCTCGCTATTTCGTTTGCGTCGGTCGGAAGGGCGGATTTTATATCCAGGCAGCGGCGCTAGGTGTGGACTTGAACCAAGTCTGTGAAAGAGGTCTCTACGTGCGATTGATGGTGCGCATACGTTGCAGCCGCATGCGAGCGGCGTCCGAAGGTCCTCGCGCCCTTGCTATCGGCGAGATGATTTCAGAAGAACGCTCTGATGATCCAGTAGATACCGACCCAAAGCAGCGCATTTATGAGGAGTGCGGCCAGCGGCCACAGGTTCCACCGCCTTTGCGCCTGCCGGGAGCGACAATCGGCGCCGTAATGCTTGATCGTTGGGTGCCGTGGTGCGCGCCAATGCGTCATTTCATCAGATGCCGCGCTGGTCCACGGAAAAATGCCAGGCCTTTCATGCCTCGTATCACTCATAAATTCGCAGTCCTCTTTCAAAGCGCGATTATCAGAATCCTTGTTTGTTGCGCGGCGATCATCCGGCCGATGATATGCTCGCGCATCGTCGGTACAGGGAGGTCGCTTTCCGTCACCACAGCAATCTGCATGCCACGACGGAGAAGTGCCGGCATCGCTTTGATAGAAGAAAAAGCGCGTCTGTCGACGTTGGCGACACGGAGTCGCTGCCCGTGGTCGGATTCGCGACGTCGACGTCTGAAAGACAACACCCGCATTAGCAGGAAAAGGGTGAGCGCTTCGCGAGCGCCATCCCGGAAACAATGCGTTAGGTGTTGCATCGTAAGTGACGCGGGAAGATCGGCCGACGGTCGCAGTTGCAGTCAATGAGATCGAGAAATCATTGTCTCTGATCGTTAGCTTACAAGGAGGCAGCGAGATGGCTGGCGATCCGCTGGATGGTATCAGCTCGAAGACGGTTCATGCGAGGGATCCGCGCCTCTGGTGCGAGCCCGTTCGATTTGGCCCACATACAACTCAATCGTGGTCATATAGATGGCGCATTGGCACTGTTTCAGACCCGGCGAGAAGGTTGCGAATGATCAAGTACGATCTCACGAAGCAGCAATATCGCCGCGAAGCGTCACCTGGTGCCGCCACTGGTTTTGCGAGCCATCATGGAATGTAGATTTCAAAGGCCATTATAGGGAGCATGCCATGATGACGATCGATTCATTGAAGACGAGGTGACGGGCCAAGAGCCGCCGATTTGATGTGCTCAAGCAGAACGCCATGAGACATGAATGGGCACGGGCACGAACGCTTGCTTGAAGCGCGAAAGCTCGATGGCAGATATTACTGGTGCTGATGCGCGCGCTCTGTTCGGCGATGTACGGCCAGCACTGGCTGGCATCGATGAGCAAGATGCTTCGCATGACAGGGGCTCGAAGACGCAGTTGTCCGGTGAGCGAACCCGTCGGGCTACCAAGAGCGGGAAGGTGCAATCCGCGGGCTCAGTCGCCATCGCTCAGATCGTGCACGGCTCATAGTCAGGCAATCAGCGGCCATTGAGAGCGTTCGTCGGCCACAATGCGAGCGTTAGAAGACTAATACAGGAGAACGAGTGATGATGGACATCTGCAGCTTTCTCGAATGGTTCGCTGAAGAGTGGCATAGGAACACTCGGCCGAGGACCGAGCCGGTTGATGAGTTGCGAGACAACGTCATCTACGTTGAGTTCAAGGCCATCCGAGAGGCAAAGGAGGCGGCGTGCGAGCGCAGATCATAGAGAAGCTGGAGGCCGGTCGCGTGCAATACGGCCAGTTCGCTACCCTTCCGGGATCAGGCCCTTGCGGCCTGTTCTTTGTGCAGGGGCCTTGCGGGTGTGAACTCAAGATAACTGGATTAGTCCGTCCTGGCTGGGAGCATGTCGCTGTCTCGACGCCGCGGCGCTGTCCGAATTGGGACGAGATGTGCTTTGTCAAAGACCTGTTCTGGGATGAAGAGGAGTGCGTCATGCAACTGCATCCACCACATTCGCAGTATGTGAATAACAGCCGATATTGCCTGCACCTGTGGAGACCCACTCATCGGGACATCCCAATGCCGCCGCCGAGCTTTGTAGGCATCGTTGGGCTAGGGCCATCAGAAGCGGCAATGTTGTTTGCGCAGATGAGCGCGACAGCATGATGAGCTGAGTTAACGATATCCGAGCGGAAGATGAGGCCGAGCGGCTGCAGAAGCACCGGTTCGGCACCGCCGGAATGAGGCATCGCAAGCGGATATATGTCAGGACCGATCGCCTGTTGCAGTTTGCAGGGGTGGCTGAGCTGAATTCGCTGCTGTCAAAAAGGAGCCGCTGACAGTGCACTGATCCTGTTCAAGTGATGTCTCGTATGTCACCACGCCCCGCCTCGGCCACCTGACTGCATCCGGAATTGCTCAAACTAGGCCTGCCGGTCGCTGTGCAAGAGCCGTTAGCTCGTCGACCACTACCCCGCATCTGGAGCGGGGCTGGTGAACAGAGACGGTCGAGTCACCAAATAGCCAGCTGGGGCGGTAGCTTCTCCAAGCTTATCTGGTTGTCAGCTCGTCGTCAGCTTGCCGCGAATATCATTCGCAGGCAGGGTGTAAGCAGCCCGCGCTCGCTCTGACGAAACGTACGCTGAAGAGGCCGGCGAACCATGTATAATCGAGTTAGTGGCCAATCCACGCGCCCTAATCAAACTGACGAACCGAGTCAGGTAGACAGTAGCGAATTTGCGCAAACACTGACGGATCTCGCTCAACGGGAGAGCCCGCCATCTGGGGAATTGTCCGACAAAATGGGGCTCTGCTGCAGCAAGCCACATACCTCCGATGCAAACATTTACAGTCCAAGCGCCTCGGACCCCAGCACATCCTCTCTGTCCTCCCGCTCAAATCCATCCTCTCCAGCGAGGCCTATCCGTCCTCTGTTCGAATACAGGACTGCTGAATTGCCCGAGGCCAATGTCAACGGAATCTGCGTCGGATTGGCAGCGGAGTGGCTCCTCAATCTCCCAAGCAGCCCTTCATCCCGGATGAGGGCGCTGCGCCCGGGTACTCAAAATCACAGCTCGGCGGCAGTGCGGCAGCAGCGGTATGAAGACCTCAAGACTCTGTTGCGAAGCGATAGGGCGGAAGGTTCTCACAACCTTCAGGCAAAAAGCACGATGTTACGCGAAGCCGGCCTCGAGCCGTCCGCCGAACAGACGCGATATAGGTTTGGTACATCTTCGCGCATTGACCAGATCGTGAACGAGGTCACCGGCGATCCATCGATCTATTTGGTCGGCTTGCGTTTCGCCGGAGGTGGCGCCCACACAATCGCAACGTCGACATCGAATGGAATGACAACCCTCTTTGATCCTAACTATGGAGAATTTACTGTTCGGTCAGATCAGATGGGTGAGTTGTTCAAAAGTCTCGCCGATCGTTACAGCAACCTGAACGGATATGATATATCGACAGTCGTCACACAAAGGATGACGTGAGCATTTCGGGGATTCCGACGGAAACCTTGCCGATGCCCGCGCGCGGATCCTTTCGCGATCGATACTGGAACAGCCGCATCGCCTCCGACAGTGCAACACCACGGCCGGGAACACGGATTTTGCCGCCCTGAACGTGCGCCCGACGTCATACCGGACCTCGCCGCGGCCCGTCAGATGCTGGAGCGGTACGCTTTGACGGAAGCTAGAAAGTACTGCAGCGAGGGGTCGAATGTTCAGAGATAGACGCTGGCCGCACTCAGGTTGATGAGCTCGTGCCTCGCGCGTCAAAGCTGAATGGCCTGCGCTTGCACTCAAGTGGGACCGATGGCCCGTTAGAGCTTGCTGAAAGCAGGCTAAGCTCCTCGTGTGGATTTCGATGCCTCACGCCCCCCTTGCGCTCAGGGCTAAGAGCGGGCACCAGGCATCCCCACAGCCGGCACAAGCTGTATTTCGTCTGCTTCGGAATGATCGCCGGCCTCTTCTCTACTGACGTCGCCAGCCAAACAGGTGCTGCGGCAATGCATGCCGTCGCACCACCGAACGAACCGAGTCGACGCTCGCCACGAGCTCCGCAACAATCCGCGCCTTGTCCTCGTCGCTGCACTTTCGCTGACGTCCGGCTCTGGTGAAGTCCTCAAGCTTCGAACCGACTCAGTGATAACACTATGCCCTGTGTTCGTTCTAAGCCTCACGGTTCAAACAAACCGTCAGCGATGTCCCAAGCCTTATCCATATCTCTTTGGAATTGGTCCAGCTTTGCACCGAGCTGGACTAGAAGGTCATTTGACAATTTACTTCCCGAATAATGCGAGGTGAGCCCCGCTCCGAGGAGCGGGCGCAAGCTGGCTATTAAGCTTGATCTGGAAGACCGTGGCCCGGTGGCTTGGATATGATCCCAGTCTCACACCGGAAGCAGCGCGGGCGCGACTCGGCGCTGGTCGGGCTGGATGGATCAGACGCTGTCCCTGCCACGCCCGCACTACTGTTTGAAGTTAGCAGAAACGTGACTCGGCGCCCCAAAGCCCCACGCATACACAGGGCAAGCGCTGTCCCTACCACGCGCCGCTAACTTCAACGGCGTTGTACGCGGACTAGCTTTCCGAAAGCTGACGAAACCCGACGCGATTCAGAAAACGAAAAGCGGCCGGTGTGGGTCGATGCCCTCTGTCTGGAACCCACCATCTGGCCAGCGGATCGCCCAATGCGGTTGTCAGGCCTGAAGCCCCCGATCACTACCAGTGTCGATTACCGCCGCCGCTAGCTAGCGCATCCGCCGTGCTCGGATCGACCAAGTTGTCGTTGGCGCCGTGCCGGTAAAGACGGACTGCACATTCAGGTAGAACGTAAGTGTCATTTCTCCAGGCTCTTTGAAGGCTTGAGCTCGGTAGACCCAGGGCAGTAGCTGGTCGGTGTCGCCGTTTGGATGCCCGTTGACGATTCTTGTCAGGACGTCGGTGAGATAGGCGAGCGGATCGACGTTGATCTTGCAAGTCTCGACCAAGGTTGCGACGACGGCCCAATGTTCGGCGCCCCCGTCGGATCCGGCAGCATGCTCTCGCGCACCAGGATCGCAAGTCCTTCCATCCCCGTGCGGAAGTCTACCGGCTTGGTCGCCACCATCACCCGGACCGCACCCGACGGACCGATCACCGGCTCGCCTTCAGTGCCTGGACGATCGACGCAATCATTGTCGTATCCGCACCACGTCCGGCCCGGATCGTGATCGATCTCGATGATCCCGGCATCGCAACGGCGAGCCCGGGAATCCGCTGTGGCCTTGCAGCGCGCTACTTTGCGCTCCCGGCCAAGAGCGGGCGCCGGCATCACGGCATCCACTACCGCCGGCACAAACTGTACTTCTTCCGCTTCAGAATGATCGCCCGCTGCTTCTCTCAACTGACGTCGCCCGCCAAACAACTGCTGCGGCGACAATCCGTGCGGTCGGGCTACCGAACAGATCGAGTCGCCGCTCAAGCCGCCGCACCGGCTCCGTGATAGCAGTATGCACTGTGTCCATTCTAAGCCTAACGGTCCAAACCGAACTGAAGACTCGCAGATCGCCCATCATTTGGAAGATGGCTGCTGAACACCGCTTACGCCTAATCACCGATTACGCCAGCATCATCTGCAACCTAGAAAAGCCCCGGATTGTCATCTTTGCTTTGGGATCGGCTGGCTGCTCATCCGAGGATCTCCGTCGTCTTCGCGATTGTGGTCGGGATACTGGCAACGAACTCTCATAGGGCTTTACTGAGCCGCCTGTTAGGTTCGTGACCAATGTCGGAGAGCTGACGATACGCAGGCTGGGACAAAGCGCAGAATCAGCAATTTCAGTTGGCGCGCCGCTTGCTTTGTTCTCTGCGTCATCACCGATCGCTTCCAAGGAAGCGGGTCGTTGGCCCGATTAACCAGAGGCGGGAAGATTAGCTATGGTGGAAGCCGAGGTGCGGCGATGCATCAAGAAGCTGGCGAAAGAGCGTCGTCCGCTCGAAAACCTCCAACAGAGCGCGACCGGTTTTGCACGGATGGCGGGGGCCGATTTGAAAAGACGCAACCCAACGGTGTCCATAACCTAGTCAAGCCGCGCGCTCCTCTTGCTTTCCGGGCGAAATATCTGGGCATCTGTTTGGGTATTTCCAGGATGTGGTGGAAGTCATTTGTGCAGATATGAGTAAAAGCCCGACTATCCCGCCGATAAATGTAGCGACCACGCATCCTGCTGATGTGTATATGTCCCCCGTCAACTTGACAGCCAATGGCAGAGCACATCTGGGTCACGCTGCTGGGCCATTTCTCAGAATGGATATCGTACAGAAACATCTGAAGAGAGCGGGGCATCATGTCCGCTCTGGACTGACGACCGACGGCTTCGAGAACCATGTCCTGGTCCGAGCGGTCCGTGAGAACATTGATCCCTCGGACCTGGCACATGGCTTCCATGCTAGAATTGTTGAGGATCTCGCCTCCGTAGGTATCGTTTTCGATCATTTCGATGATCCGGCGTATGGCAGGAATCTGCAGCGCTTCTCGAATGTCAGCAACGCGCTCATGGATGCCTTGTTTGCAGCGGGCTCGCTCCATTTCCGCGCAGCACGCTTACCAGTGGACGACACGGGTTCTGCTGCCATGCAACCAGAAGATCGCTTCTGCATTGGAGGCTGGTTTGGTGCAACCTGTCCAGTGTGCGAGGCATCTGCGGGTAGCTTCTTCTGCGAACAGTGTGGATATCATTTCGAGCCCGAAGAAGCTCTGAATCCGGTATCGAGGCGAGGGCGGATCGTAGAATGGACGGACAACATTTCCGCTTTTCTTTCAATTTCGGGAAGCGACCGACTTCTCCAGGCGTGGGACGAGGCAGCCGTCGAATCTAGCTTTCTGGATATAGGGAAGCGGTATGTCGCACGCAAAGGACAGCAAATGCGATTGACGGTACCAGGCCTGCACGGGCTGGCTTGGGATTCGGGGCGTTTCGACAGCCAGCAGATATTGTTCAGCTACTCCTCGTTACTCTACGCTCATTCTCTCTATTGCGGGCATAAAGACACAGAGGACTCCGGCAAGCTCAATCCTTTTGCCCGTGATTCCGATACTTTCCTGATTGGCGCCACCGGCATCGATAACACAATTCCGATGCTTGTCGGAGTTACAGGATGCGCATTGGGCCAAAACTCGTTTCGTCCATTTGATCGAATTTTCTTTAATCATTTCCTTAGACTGAACGGATCGAAGTTCTCCACTAGTCGCAGTCACGTGATCTGGGCGGGTGAAATCACTCGAATTCCAAATATATCTATTGATGTTCTTAGAGTGTACCTGTCGGAAATCTGCCCGGAAGAAACCGAGACCGATTTGGTGTCAGAGCGGTTAGTCGAACGCTACAACGTAGTTTTCGATAGGATATCTGCAGCCATTGATCGCTGCACCGACTCCGTAAGCGCGATGCCGGCGCTCACCGGGTGTCACGTAGATGACGCGATGATGATCGCGCTGGATCGCCTCTACGAGGGGCAGTGCGCCGTCCTTTCGCTAGATCACCTGCGAGTGTCGCAAGCTTCGAGAGCGGTTATCGAATGGCTCGATTGTCTTGATGACAAGCCGGACCATCAGACCGCTTACACATGGCTGATGGGGTTCAGTATACTGGCCTGGCCGCTGATGCCCAAAATAACAGAAGCCTTGTGGCACTGGCTAGGTCATAGCGGCCATCCCGTTGCAGCATGCGCTTCGACGCCTTCATCCCAACGGATCGGAACAGTACCAAAAATCTATGGGCGCAGGTTAGCGGCTGCAGATATTGATCGATGCCTTCCGGGAAAATAGTAGCATGACACCTGCAGCGAACATCGTTCCCGCCGAGAAATTGCCCAATCAAGTCCCGTTGGAGATCTCAATCCCCTTTATGCTTGGCAGTAT
>NZ_PSRT01000039.1 GCF_004212635.1 Bradyrhizobium genosp. SA-3
CGCAAACTCAACTTAGCCCTGACCACCCGTCACCCATAGGATCTACGCGACCGAATTAACAATCACGCCGTGATTGCGCGCACCATCCCAGCGTCGTCCTGGCGGCGATGATTGCGGTATGCACTGTCCCTTCGATTGTCCGCCCCGCGGAATCCCTTCGCGTCCCGCATGATCGCCCCGCCTGCACCGCACGGCGCGACAATAGACATTTCCAGGCCCCGGCGGCATCCTCCCCGCCATCAACGGATAACAGAGCGCCACACCGGCGGGGGAAACAGATCATGTTGCAGACACGGTTCACCAAACTCGTCGGCGTCGAGCACCCGATCGTCCAGGGCGGCATGCAATGGGTCGGGCGGGCCGAGCTGGTCGCCGCGGTCGCGAACGCAGGGGCGCTCGGCTTCATCACGGCGCTGACCCAGCCGACGCCGGAGGACCTGACCAAGGAGATCGCGCGCTGCCGCGACCTTACCGACAAGCCCTTTGGCGTCAATCTCACCATCCTGCCCGCGATCAAGCCGCCGCCTTATGCCGAGTACCGCGCCGCCATCATCGAGAGCGGGGTCAAGGTGGTCGAGACCGCCGGCAACAAGCCGCAGGAGCATGTCGACGAGTTCAAAAGGCACGGCGTCAAGGTCGTGCACAAATGCACCAGCGTCCGCCACGCGCTCTCGGCCGAACGCATGGGCGTCGACGCCATCTCGATCGACGGCTTCGAATGCGCCGGCCATCCCGGCGAGGACGACACGCCCGGCCTGATCCTGATCCCGGCCGCCGCCAACAAGGTCAAAATCCCGATGATCGCCTCCGGCGGCTTTGCCGACGCCCGCGGCCTCGTCGCCGCGCTGGCGCTCGGTGCCGACGGCATCAACATGGGCACGCGCTTCATGGCCACCAAGGAAAGCCCGATCCACCAGCTCATCAAGGAGAAGATCGTCGCCAATGACGAGCGCGAGACCGAGCTGATCTTCCGCACCATGCGCAACACCTCGCGCGTCGCGAAAAACGAGATCTCGACCAAGGTCGTCGCGATGGAGAAGGAAGGCGCCAAGTTCGAGGACATCCGCGAGCTCGTCGCCGGCGCCCGCGGCAAGATGGTCTACGCGACGGGAAATTCGGACGAAGGGATCTGGTCGGCCGGCCAGGTGCAGGGCCTGATCCAGGACATCCCGAGCTGCGCCGAGCTGGTCTCCCGCATCGTGCGCGAGGCGGAAGCCATCATCCGCGGCCGGCTGGAGGGAATGATTGCGGGCGCTGCGGCGCAGGCTGCCGAGTGATCGCTGATTTGAACACGGCGTCCACCACCGCGAAGGTATGCTCACTCGCCCCGCTGCGGGAGAGGCGAAGAGCACCGCCTCCGGTTAAACCAGTTCGTCAAATGCCAGAAAGCAACTTATGAAGGCTTACGTCTACGGCCCTGATGGCGCTACGATTTCCGACGTCGTTCAACCAAAACCTAAAGGCACGCAGGTGCTGGTCCGCGTCCGCGCCTGCGCCCTCAACCGCGCCGACACCGGCATGCGCAAGGGTCACGCCCACGGCGCGGCCGGCGGCGTCGGCACCGTGCTCGGCATGGAATGGGCCGGCGAAGTCGCCGAGCTCGGGCCGGACGCGAAGGGCGTGAGGGTCGGCGACCGCATCATGGGCTCGGGAGGCGCCGCGTTTGCCGAATATACGCTGGCCGATCATGGCCGGCTGTTTCACGCGCCCTCGAACATGAATTTCGAGGAGGCGGCCACCCTGCCCGTCGCGCTCGCGACCATGCACAACGCCGTCGTCACCGTCGGCGGCGTGCAGGCGGGCCAGAGCGTGCTGATCCAGGGCGCCAGCTCCGGCGTCGGGTTGATGGCAATGCAGATCGCCAGGCTCAAGGGCGCAAAGCTCGTGATCGGCTCGTCGACCGACGCCACTCGCCGCGGCCGGCTGAAGGAGTACGGCGCCGATCTCGCCGTCGATAGCTCCGATCCGAAATGGGTCGACGAGGTCCTGAAGGCAACGAACGGCGAAGGCGTCGATCTCATCGTCGACCAGGTCTCGGGCAAGGTCGCCAACCAGAACCTCGCTGCAGCGAAGGTCAAGGGCCGCATCGTCAATGTCGGCCGGCTCGGCGGCACCCATGCCGACTTCAATTTCGACCTGCACGCCGCCCGCCGCATCGACTATGTCGGCGTCACCTTCCGCACCCGCACCATCGAGGAGGTCCGCGAGATTTTTGCGGAGGTCCGCAAGGACATCTGGGGCGCGGTCGAGTCGCGAAAACTGCAGCTGCCGATCGACAAGGTGTTCGCGTTCGAGGACATCGACAAGGCGTTCGAGCACATGGAGGCCAACAAGCATCTCGGGAAGATCGTCGTAACGTTGCCGTAGCCGTCGATCCAGTCTCGGTCTCGTAGGGTGGGCAAAGCGCAAGCGTGCCCACCATGGAAGAATGGCGGGCACGGCGCTGCGCGCCTTTGCCCACCCTACGAGAGTGAGCTAGTGGCATAGGCGAGCATTCAATTCGGAAGCATTCGCAATGACTTCGCTCTTGCAACTCACTAGCGACTGAAGCTGTGGATCGTGGCTTGATGTTCACCCACGCCCTGCTAAATCCCCGCCATGACCTCCCGGCACAACAAGACCACGGTCGCGGCGATCTCGATCTTCGCCAGCGGCGGCATGGCGGCGGCCAAGTTCGTGGTCGGGATCGGGATCGGCTCGCTGGCGCTGATCTCCGAAGCCCTGCATTCCTCGATCGACCTGGTCGCGACCATCATCACCTGGGCGGTGGTGCGGGTATCCGACAAGCCGGCGGACGAGGAGCACCATTACGGCCACGGCAAGCTGGAGAGCATCTCCGCGCTCGGCGTCACCGCCCTGCTCTACGTGCTCGCCGGCGGCATCCTGGTCGAGGCCTATAGCCGGCTGCGCGAGGGAACCCCGCCGCCGACCATTTCGGCCGTGCCCTTCGTCGTGCTGGTGATCGACATCGCCGTCAATCTCTGGCGCGCCCGCGCGCTGCACCGAGCCGCGCAGGAGACCAGGAGCCAGGCGCTGGCCGCCGACGCGCTGCATTTCGCCTCCGACGTGATGGGCTCGTCTGCCGTGATCGTGGGCCTGGTCCTCGCCGGGCTGGGCTTCTGGTGGGGCGACGCGGCCGCGGCGGCCGCCGTCGCCGTGATGATCGCGGCTCTCGGCCTGCGCATGGCGGGCTCGACGGTGCAGACGCTGGTCGACCGCGCGCCGGAGGGCGCCCAGGAGAAGGCCACGGCCGCGATCCGCAGCGTGCCCGGCGTGATCGACGTCGAGCGGCTGCGCCTGCGCATGGTCGGAGCGACCATGTTCATCGACACCATCGCAAAGGTGCCGCGGACCTATCCGATCGACCGCGTCGAGGACATCAAGCACAACGCGCAGGCGGCCGTTACAAGAGCGTTCGGCGATGCCGATCTCACCTTCACGGCCGTCCCCGTCGCACGCAACAACGAGACCGTGCGCGACCGCATCATGGTGATCGCACGCAATTCCGGCCTCGCCATCCACCACGTCACGGTGCACGATCTCGGCGCCAAGCTGATCGTCGGCATCGATCTCGAGGTCGACGGCGAGATGCAGCTCGAGGCCGCCCACGACGTCGCCAACACGCTGGAGCGCAACATCCAGGAGGAATTCGGCGAGGACGTCGAGGTCGACGTCCATATCGAGCCGCTGGAACCGGAGTTGCCGTTCGGCGTCGACGCCGCGCCGGAACGCGTGCAGACAATTGCCGCCGCGCTGGCCGAGTTTGCCGGCGAGGGCGAGATCCACGACATCCACAATGTGCGCGTCCGCAACACCGACGCCGGCGAGATCGTCAACTTCCACTGCCGCGCCGCGCCGTCAATGAGCGTGATCAGGGTGCACGAGCATGTCGACGCGATCGAGCGCGCATTGCGGCGCGCGTTCCCGAGCGTGAAGCGCGTCATCAGCCACGCCGAGCCGCCGCGTGCGTGACTTGGTGCGCGAGGGGTCACACGTTCTCGTTTCGGACTCGTTGCGCACGTCCATTTACCGACACGCGGTGTGCAAACTGCGCGTTGGATAAGAATAATTTCGCGTTAACGATTCGTTGACTCTCGACAGCCCGCGAAAACTGGATTCAAATCGGTGTGATTCGAAAGCGACGTGGGGCTGCTTTCGAGCCTAGTTGCAAGCAGGTTTTCAGGGGGCCGAAGGCATGTCGCGTGCAGACGCCGCGAACGCGTGCGTCCAATCCGATTCGATCAAGGGATTGGCGCAATCGATCGCGAAACCTGCCTATCACCGGCTACTGATCGCGGAGCCAGCGCTGCGCCGCGCCGTGCCGACGCTCATCATCGCCTTCCTGATCACGATCTGCCTCGGCGCGTTCGTGCAGGTCGTCGACCAGATGCGCCAGAAGCGGCTGGTGATCCGGCACGACATCTCGGCGCTCGCCGATTTGCTGGCCGAACGCATCGACCGCCTCACCTCCGTGCGGCAGGAGCGGCTCAAGAACATCGAGAGCCTGCCGACGCTGCTGCCTGACCTCATTCCATCCTGGGGCACGGCCTCGGGCCGCCACGTCATCGTCACCTCGGCCGGCATCGACCGCCGTATCCTCGCCCGCATCCCGGTCGAGAGCGATCCCTCCGGCAACGACCGCCTGCTCGATGCGATCACGACGGCGCAACTTATCGCGGCGCCGCCGCGCGACGGCAACATCGCCGACATGACGCTGCCGAACGGCAACACCGCGATGGCGACCTCGCGGCAGATCAGGTCGCTGCCCGGCTTCGTCACCGTGATCCAGGAACGCAACGAGCCGATCTGGGGCTCGGACGCCGCGCTCTCGGTGACGCTGTCGGCGACCACCGGCTTCGTGGTCCTGATCCTCGGCTTTGCCTTCCACTGGCAGTCGACCCGCGCCCGCGAAGGCGACCTCATCAACGACGCCGTGCGCGGCCGCATCGACACCGCGCTCAACCGCGGCCGCTGCGGCCTGTGGGACTGGGATCTGTCGCGCGGCCGGATCTTCTGGTCGCAGTCGATGTTCTCGATGCTCGGCCTCGACGGCCGCAACGAGCTTCTCACCTTCGGCGAGGTCAACGCGCTGGTGAAGTCCGACGACATCGATCTGTTCGAGATCGCCGATCGGCTCATCTCCGAGAAGATCGACCACATCGACCAGACCTTCCGCATGCAGCATGTCGACGGCCACTGGATCTGGCTCCGCGTCCGCTGCGAGAAGACGCGCGGGGCGACCGATTCCAGCGTGCACCTGATCGGGATCGCGGTCGACATCACCGAGCAGAAGAGCCTCGCCGAGAAGACGGTGGAAGCCGACCTTCGGCTGCGCGACGCGATCGAGACCATTCCGGAAGCCTTTGTGCTGTGGGACGCGAGCGACCGCCTCGTGCTCTGCAATTCGCACTTCCAGCGCCTGCACAAGCTGCCGGACACCGCCGTGATCCCCGGCACCTCCTACGAGACCGTGCTCGAGGTCGGCCGCATGCCGGAGGTGCGCACCCGCCACAACGAGACCGCGAGCCAGGGCCCGGGCGCGCGTACCTTCGAGGCGCAGCTCGACGACGGCAGCTGGCTGCACATCAGCGAGCGCCGCACCAAGGACGGCGGCTACGTCTCGGTCGGCACCGACATCACCCGCATCAAGGAGCACGAGCAGAAGCTGGTCGACAACGATTTGCGGCTGCGTGCCACCGTCATCGACCTCAAGCGCTCGCAGGCCGCGCTCGAACGCCAGGCGGTCGAGCTCGCCGATCTCGCCGAAAAGTACCAGCGCGAGAAGACCCGCGCCGAGGAAGCCAACCAGACCAAGTCGAAATTCCTCGCCAATATGAGCCACGAGCTGCGCACGCCGCTCAACGCCATCATCGGCTTCTCCGAGATCATGGGCTCGGGCATGTTCGGCGAGCTCGGTTCGGAGAAGTACCAGGAATACTGCGACGACATCCTGACCAGCGGCCACTATCTGCTCGAGGTCATCAACGACATCCTCGACATGTCCAAGATCGAGGCCGGCCGCATGAAGCTCGACATGGAAGAGCTGGACCTGTCGCGGACGCTGGCGGAATCCTTGCGGGTCGTCACCGGCCGCGCGCAGGACAAGCACCTGACGCTCGACGCCGACATCGCCAAATCCATCTCCGTCGTCGCCGATCGCCGCGCCACCAAGCAGATCATCGTCAACCTGCTGTCCAACGCAGTGAAGTTCACACCCGACGGCGGACGCGTCGTGGTGCGCAGCCGGCAGCTCGACGACCGGATCGTGCTGATGATCGCCGACACCGGCATCGGGATCGCGCCGCATTCGCTGGCGCGGCTCGGCCGCCCGTTCGAGCAGGTCGAGAGCCAGCTCACCAAGACCTATCACGGCTCGGGACTGGGCCTCGCCATCGCCCGCTCGCTGGCGCAGCTCCACGGCGGCTCGATGCGGCTGCGCTCCAAGATCGATGTCGGCACGGTGGTGCGCGTGACGCTGCCGCGCGACGCGGTCAAGGCCTCCGGGATATCGGCTGCGGCGTAAAGCTCGCTCTAAAGCGGAATGGCTTTCGGTTGAATCGATTGCCGCGGCACATCACGCTCTAGATCTCTACAATTGCAGCGTCGGTGCGACCTCACGCGCGACATTGACCAGTGCCGCGATCAGCGGCGTCATCGGATCGCGCTGCGGGATCACCAGGCCGATGCTGTAATTGACCTCCGGATCGACGATCGGAATCGAGCGCACCGTGTCGGACAGGCCGAGCGTCTCGGCGAGCTTGGCCGGCATCACGCTCGCCCAGCGCCCCGTCTTGACGTGCGTGAACAGCACCAGCAGCGAGTTCGACGTCAGCGTCGGCGTCGCCTCCGCGCCGACCGAGCGCAGCGCACGGTCGATGATGCGGCGGTTCTGCATGTCGGGCGTGAGCAGGCACAGCGGCACCTGCCCGACCTCGGTCCAGGTCACCGTCTCGCGGTCACCGAACATCGCATCGGGCGCGGTGAGGAGGCGATAGCTCTCGTTGTAGAGCGGGATGGTGCGCACCTTGCCGATCGGCTCGTTCTCGATATAGGTCAGCCCCGCATCGACCTCGAGATTTTCGAGCAGCCCCAGCACCTCGGACGAGGTGGTGGACTGGATGCGGAAGCGCACCTCGGGATGCCTGGCGCGGAACGGCGTCGTCAGCGCGGCGACCATGCCGAGCACGGTCGGGATCGCCGCGATGCGGATCTCGCCGGAGAGCTGATGCTTCAGCCCGTTGATCTCGTCGCGCATGGCGCGGGCATCGCCCACGATCCGCCGCGCCCAGTCCAGCGCCCGCTCGCCTTCCGGCGTAAAGCCCTGGAAGCGCGACCCGCGCTGGACCAGCATCACGCCGAGAATCTCCTCAAGCTGCTTCAGCCCGGTCGACATCGTCGGTTGCGTCACGCCGCAGACCTCCGCCGCGCGTCCGAAATGCCGCTCCTTCGCCAGCGCCAGCAATAATTCAAGCTTGTCGATCAACCGGTCGTCCCCTCGAATTCTGTCGTGGCATGCAAGCTAGCACGCTCGCCCCCCTCTCAACACGCAAAAACACCGCGCAGAACGCCCATAATTGCATTTTCAGATCGACCGATCGTCTTTGCCAATCGATCCGAATTCGCAATCGCAGCACGGGACAGCTTTATTGATCTTCGAATGATTCCAAATAGTTTGGGAGGAAGAAACGCTCTGGTTGAGAATGAAGAATGACAGCGGTTTATGATTGGGACGAGACGCGCGGCGCCGAGATCATCGCCGAACACGCTCAGCAGGAAGGCGCGACGCTCGTCATCCTGCATGCTCTTCAAGAAGCGTTCGGCTACGTGCCGGAGGCCGCCATTCCCATGGTGGCGCAGGCGCTGAGCCTGTCACGCGCCGAAGTGCACGGCGTGTTCACGTTCTATCATGATTTCCGCCACAAGCCGCCGGCCGCCATGTGCTGAAACTGTGCCGCGCTGAAGCCTGTCAGGCCGCCGGCGGCGATGCGCTCGCTGCGCGCGCCGAGGCAAAGCTCGGCGTGTCGCTCGGCAGCACCACCGCCGACGATCGCGTCACGCTGGAGCCGATCTACTGCCTCGGCCTGTGCGCGACCGCGCCGTCCGCGATGCTCGATGGCCGCCTCATTGGCCGGCTCGACCAGAAGCGCCTCGATGCGCTGGTTGCGGAGGCACAGCGATGAGCATGCGTCTCTACGTCTCACGTGATGCCGGTGCGGTTGCCGTCGGCGCCGACGAGGTCGCGCTGGCGCTGGAGCAGGCTGCGGCCAAGCGCGGCATTGCGATCGAAATCGTCAGGACCGGCTCGCGCGGCCTGTACTGGCTGGAGCCGCTGGTCGAGGTCGCGACACCGCAGGGCCGCATCGCCTTCGGCCCCGTTACCGAGACCGACGTGCCTTCCCTGCTCGATGCGCTCGCCAACAACACGCCGCATCTGCTGCGGCTGGGGGCGACCGACGAGATCCCCTGGCTGAAGCGCCAGACCCGCCTCACCTTCGCCCGCTGCGGCGTGATCGATCCGCGCTCGCTCGACGACTACCGCGCCCATGGCGGCTACAAGGGCCTGGAGCGCGCCCTATCGCTCGGCACGGATGCGATCCTGAATGAAGTCACCGCGTCCGGCCTGCGCGGCCGCGGCGGCGCGGGCTTTCCGACCGGCATCAAATGGAAGACGGTCGCGCAGGCAAAAGCCGACCGCAAATTCATCGTCTGCAACGCCGACGAAGGCGACAGCGGCACCTTCGCCGACCGCATGATCATGGAAGGCGATCCCTTCCTTGTCATCGAGGGCATGACGATCGCCGGCATCACCGTCGGCGCGACCAAGGGCTACATCTACATCCGCAGCGAATATCCGCACGCGGTCGAGGCGATGAACGCCGCGATCGCGGCGGCGAAGCGCGGCGGCTATCTCGGCGCGAACATCGGCGGCTCGAAGCAAGCCTTCGATCTCGAGGTGCGCGTCGGCGCCGGCGCCTATGTCTGCGGCGAGGAGACCTCGCTGCTGGAAAGCCTCGAAGGCCGCCGCGGCATCGTGCGCGCCAAGCCGCCGCTGCCGGCGCATCACGGCCTGTTCGGCAAGCCGACCGTCATCAACAACGTGCTGTCGTTCGCCGCCATCCCCTTCATCCTCGCCGAAGGCGCCAAGGCCTATGCGGATTTCGGCATGGGCCGTTCCCGCGGCACGATGCCGATCCAGCTCGCCGGCAACATCCGCCATGGCGGACTGTTCGAGACCGCGTTCGGCGTGACGCTCGGCGAGCTCGTCGACGATATCGGCGGCGGCACGTTCACGGGCCGTCCGGTCCGTGCCGTGCAGGTCGGCGGGCCCCTCGGCGCCTATTTCCCTCGCGCGCTGTTCGACACACCGTTCGACTACGAGGCCTTTGCCGCGCGCGACGGCCTGATCGGCCATGGCGGCATCGTCGTGTTCGACGACAGCGTCGACATGCGCAGGCAGGCGCGCTTCGCCATGGAGTTCTGCGCCATCGAATCCTGCGGCAAGTGCACGCCTTGCCGGATCGGCTCGACCCGCGGCGTCGAGACCATCGAGAAGATCATCAACGGCGAGCGCGTGAGCGAGAACCTCGCGCTCGTCGAAGACCTCTGCAACACCATGAAATTCGGCTCGCTCTGCGCGCTCGGCGGCTTCACACCCTACCCCGTGCTCAGCGCATTGAAGCACTTCCGGGAGGATTTCATCCCGGCGCCGACCACGCTTCAGGCCGCGGAATAGGAGAACGACAATGTCTCTGATCGAAGAAATCGACTTCGGCACGCCGCGCTCGAAATCGGAAACGATGGTGACGCTGACCATCGACGGCAAGCAGATCTCGGTGCCCGAGGGCACCTCGATCATGCGCGCGGCGATGGAAGCCGGCCATCAGATTCCCAAACTCTGCGCCACCGACATGGTCGACGCATTCGGCTCGTGCCGTCTCTGCCTCGTCGAGGTCGAAGGCCGCGCCGGCACGCCGGCCTCCTGCACCACGCCCGTGATGAACGGCCTCGTCGTGCACACCCAGACCGAGCGGCTGAAGCAGCTGCGCAAGGGCGTGATGGAGCTCTACATCTCCGACCATCCGCTCGATTGCCTCACCTGCGGCGCCAACGGTGATTGCGAGTTGCAGGACATGGCCGGCGCGGTGGGCCTGCGGGACGTGCGCTATGGTTATGAGGGCGAGAACCACGTCTTCGCGAAGACGGACGGATGCACCAACGACCACTGGATGCCGAAGGACGAATCCAACCCCTACTTCACCTACGATCCCTCCAAGTGCATCGTCTGCTCGCGCTGCGTCCGCGCCTGCGAGGAAGTGCAAGGCACCTTCGCGCTGACGATCTCGGGCCGCGGCTTCGACAGCCGCGTCTCGCCCGGCATGAGCGAGAGCTTCCTGGGCTCCGAATGCGTCTCCTGCGGCGCCTGCGTGCAGGCCTGCCCGACCGCGACGCTGACGGAGAAGTCGGTGATCGAGATCGGCCAGCCCGAGCACTCCGTCGTCACCACCTGCGCCTATTGCGGCGTCGGCTGCGCCTTCAAAGCGGAGATGCGCGGCGAGGAAGTCGTGCGCATGGTGCCGTACAAGGACGGCAAGGCCAATCGCGGCCATTCCTGCGTCAAGGGTCGCTTCGCCTGGGGCTACACCAACCACAAGGAACGCATCCTTAAACCCATGATCCGCGAGCGGATCGAGGACCCCTGGCGCGAGGTGTCCTGGGACGAGGCGTTCGCGTTCGCCGCCACGAAGATGCGCAGCATCCAGAAGAAGTACGGCCGCGACGCCATCGGCGGCATCACCTCGTCGCGCTGCACCAACGAGGAAACCTACCTGGTGCAGAAGCTGATCCGCGCCGGCTTCGGCAACAACAATGTCGACACCTGCGCCCGCGTCTGTCACTCCCCAACCGGCTACGGCCTCGCCACGACCTTCGGCACCTCCGCCGGCACGCAAGACTTCGACTCCGTGGAAGACACCGATGTCGTGCTCATCATCGGCGCCAACCCCGCCTCGGCGCACCCGGTGTTCGCCTCGCGGCTGAAGAAGCGGCTGCGCCAGGGTGCCAAGCTGATCGTGATCGATCCGCGCCGCACCGAGATGGTGGAATCGCCGCACGTGAAGGCGCTGCACCTGCCCTTGATGCCCGGCACCAACGTCGCCGTCATGACCGCGCTGGCGCATGTCATCGTTACCGAAGGCCTCGTCAACGAAGCCTTCGTGCGCGAGCGCTGCGACTGGAGCGAGTTCGAGGAATGGGCCACCTTCGTCGCCCAGCCCAAGAACAGCCCGGAAGCGACCGCGATCCTCACCGGTGTCGATCCCAAGGCGCTGCGCGAGGCTGCCCGCATCTACGCCACCGGCGGCAACGGCGCGATGTACTACGGCCTCGGCGTCACCGAGCACAGCCAGGGCTCGACCACCGTGATCGCGATCGCCAACCTCGCGATGGCAACAGGCAATATTGGCCGTCCCGGCGTCGGCGTGAACCCGCTGCGCGGCCAGAACAACGTGCAAGGCTCCTGCGACATGGGCTCGTTCCCGCACGAGCTGCCCGGTTACCGCCACATCTCGGGCGATGCCGTGCGCGACCAGTTCGAGGCGCTGTGGAACGTCAAGCTCAACCCGGAGCCCGGCCTGCGCATCCCCAACATGTTCGATGCCGCGGTCGAAGGCACCTTCATGGGAATCTACGTGCAGGGCGAGGACATCCTCCAGTCGGACCCCAACACCTCGCACGTGGTGGCGGCACTGTCGGCGATGGAATGCGTCATCGTCCATGATCTCTTCCTGAACGAGACCGCGAACTACGCCCACGTCTTCCTGCCCGGCTCGAGCTTCCTGGAGAAGGACGGCACCTTCACCAACGCCGAACGCCGCATCCAGCGCGTGCGCAAGGTGATAACGCCGAAGAACGGCATGGCCGATTGGGAGGTCACTATCGGCCTCGCCAGGGCCATGGGCTTCGAGATGAACTACAGCCATCCCTCCGAGATCATGGACGAGATCGCGGCGCTGACCCCGACCTTTGCCGGTGTCTCCTACGCCAAGCTCGACGAGCTCGGCTCGGTGCAGTGGCCTTGCAACGAGAAGGCGCCGGAGGGTACGCCGGTGATGCATATCGATGGCTTCGTCCGCGGCAAGGGCAAGTTCGTCGTCACCGAATATGTCGCGACGGACGAGCGCACCGGCCCGCGCTATCCGCTGCTGCTCACCACGGGCCGCATCCTCAGCCAGTACAATGTCGGCGCGCAGACCCGGCGCACCGACAACGTGGTCTGGCATGCCGAGGACCGGCTCGAGATCCATCCCCACGATGCCGAGCAGCGCGGCGTACGCGACGGCGACTGGGTACGGCTGAAGAGCCGCGCCGGCGAGACCACGCTGCGCGCGGAGATCACCGATCGTGTCGCGCCCGGCGTCGTTTACACCACATTCCACCACCCGGACACGCAGGCCAACGTCATCACCACCGACTATTCGGACTGGGCGACCAACTGCCCCGAATACAAGGTCACGGCGGTGCAGGTCTCGCCCTCGAACGGCCCGTCGGACTGGCAGAAGGCTTATGACGCGCAGGCGCGGCAGTCCCGCCGCATCGTGCCGGCCGAGGCTGCGGAGTAACCGCATGCACGTGCCGGTCCAGGCCATCGACCGCAACAGCTGGCGCGACGGTGCCGCGTCCGAAGGGGCGCGGCTGGTCCCGGAGGAGACGCCGCTGGCGCTGACCTATAATGGCGGCACCTACGCCGTCATGATGGGGACGCCGCAGAACCTGGAAGATTTTGCGGTCGGCTTCAGCGTAAGCGAAGGCATCGTCGGATCGGCCGACGACATTCGCTCGCTCGAAGTGGTTCGCCTCGACGACGGCATCGAGCTGCGCATGTGGCTGGCATCGGAAGACGCCGCGCGCATCAGCGAGCGTCGGCGCCACATCGCAGGCCCAACCGGCTGCGGCATCTGCGGCATCGAGTCCATTGCTGAGGCGGTGCGGCCGGCGGCCGTGGTGCCGCAGGGGCAGAGCTTCACGCCGGACGAAATCATGGCGGCGATGCAGGCCATCGCGCCCCTGCAATCGATCAATCTGCAGACCCGCGCCGTTCACGCCGGCGCGTTCTGGTCCCCCGCCGGGGGCATCATCGCGCTGCGCGAGGATGTCGGCCGCCACAACGCGCTGGACAAGCTCGCCGGGGCGCTAGCGCGCAGCCGCACGGATGCGCGCGGCGGCATGGTGCTGCTGACGAGCCGCGTCTCGGTGGAGATGGTGCAGAAGACGGCCGCGATCGGCGCCCCCGTGATGGTCGCCGTGTCCGCGCCGACCGCGCTCGCGGTACGCACGGCGGAAGCCGCCGGCATCACACTGATTGCCATTGCCCGCCAGGACGGGTTCGAAGTGTTTTCGCATGGTGACCGGGTCGTCGCCCGCCATGCCACGGAGGTTGCCGATGTCGCCTGACCGCCTGATCTACATGGCCAACCAGATCGGCAAATTCTTCCAGAGCCAGGGCCATGACAAGGCCGTGACTGGCATTGCCGAACACATCAAGAAATTCTGGGACCCCCGCATGAAGCGCGCGATCTTCGTCCATCTCGATGCGGGCGGCGCGGGCCTGGAGCCTGATGTGCGCGAGGCCCTCACCTCGCTGAAGCAGGCGACGTCCCTTCCAGCAGCGCCCTGAACACGCGCCGCACCTCGCTCTGGGTTTCCTTCACGCGCGCCTCCAGCGACGAGAAGTCCGGCGCGTCGCCGGCGCGCGCCATCACGCGCAGGAGGTCAGTGCCGGCGCTCTCCGGCTTGAAGCGGTCGCTGACGCAAAGCCGCAAGATCTGCGTGAGGTCGTGATAGAGCCGCGCTGCGGCACGCAATATCTCGGTCTCCGATTGCGCGAGCACGCCGAGCCTGCATGCATTTTCCAGCACCTGCAGGGTGTTGACGTCGAGGATCTCCGGCTTGTCGTGGGCATGCACGAGCTGGAGATATTGAGCGATGAAGTCGATATCGACCATGCCGCCGGCGGCATGTTTGATATCCCAGCAATCGGTCTCGCCCTTCTCCTGGGCGATCGCGCGCCGCATGTCGGCGACGTCGTGGGTGGTGATGGCGGAATCGCGGCGGCGGGTCAGGACATCGCGGATGACACGTTCAATCCGTTCGCGGAATTCAGGCGACGCCGACACCACGCGGGCGCGCGTCAGCGCCATGTGCTCCCAGGTCCAGGCCTCGTTGGCCTGGTAGTCCGCGAATGAGACGAGGCTCGAGGCCACGGGACCGGCACGCCCCGAAGGACGCAGCCGCATGTCGATCTCATAGAGCACGCCGTAATTGGTGCGCGTCGTGAAGGCGCTGATCAGGCGCTGGGTGAAGCGGGCGAAATAGTGGGCACCCTGCAGCGATTTCGCACCGTCAGAGTCCGGATTGTCGCTGTCGAAATCGTAGAGCAGGATCAGGTCGAGATCGGACGAGGCGGTCATCTCGCGGCTGCCGAGGCGGCCCATCGCGATGATCGCGGTCTGCTGATCCCTGATGCGGCCGTGCTGGGCTGCAAAGCGATCGGCGACGAGGCCATGCACGGTATGGACGATGCCTTCGGCGACGTCGGCAAAAGCGGTGCTCGCTTGCTGCGCCGAGACCGTGCCTGACAGGATGCGCGTGCCGATCAGGAACAGGCTCTCCTGCCCGAACAGGCGCAGGCGATCGAGGAACTCCTCGTATGAGCCCGCGTCCTGCACGGTCGTCGCGAGCCGTCCCGACAATTCCTGCCTGTCGGGCATGGCGCCGAAGAAGCGCGGATCGATCAGACCGTCCATGAGCTGCGGCTGCCGCGCCAGCATCTCGCCGAGGCGGGGCGCAGCGCCCAGCACCAGCGCCACCAGCGCGACCAGCTCGCGGTTCTGGCCGAGCAGCGTGATCAGCCGGCCACCGCGCTGGAGCGCCCCCAGGAACTGATCGAACGCCACCACCGCGCGATCCGGCTCCTCGGCATGCGCGAGACCATCGATCAGGGCCGGCACGAATTCGACGAAGGCGCTGCGCGTCGCTTCATTGCGGAACACGCGATAATCGCCGGTGATCCAGTCGCGCACCGTCTGCGCGACGGCGGCCGGCTTCTTGAAGCCGAGCGTCACCAGGTGCTGAAGCAGGCGCGGATCGTCGGGACCGGCACTGTAGTCGAGCGCCGGCAGCAGCTTGTCTGTCCCAGTCGGATCGTCGCCCTCGAACAGCTTTTCGTAGTGTCCCTGGACGATTTCGAGCTGCCGCAACAGGTCGCGCGCAAAGGCCTCTCGATCCGGATAGCCGAAGAACCAGGCGAAGCGCTCGACGGCTTCCTTGTCCTCGGGCAGCGTATGGGTCTGCTCGTCGGCGATCATCTGGAGACGGTGCTCAACCCGGCGCAGGAATTCGTAGGCCGTGGTGAGCTCGTCGCGCGCCGCAAAGGTGATCCAGTTGCTGGAGGCGAGCACATCGAGCGCTTTGAGCGTCGGCCGCACCCGCAATTCCGGATGGCGGCCGCCGGCAATCAATTGCTGGGTCTGGGCGAAGAACTCGATCTCGCGGATGCCGCCGCGCCCGACCTTGACGTTGTGGCCTTCGACGGCGACTTCGCTCTGGCCGCGATAGGTCTGCATCTGCCGCTTCATGTCGTGCACGTCGGCAAGCGCCGCGAAATCGAGATGCTTGCGCCAGACAAAGGGCGCGATCTCCGCCAGAAGCGCTTCACCCGCGTTGGCATCGCCGGCGCAGGCGCGCGCCTTGATCATCGCCGCGCGTTCCCAGGTGCGCCCTTCCCGCTCGTAATAGTTCAGCGCGGCGTCGCGGGAGATCGCCACCTGGGTCGAGGACGGATCGGGCCGCAGGCGAAGATCGACGCGGAACACGTAACCGTCATAGGTGCGCTGCTGGAGGATGCGCGCCATGCCTTGCGTCACGCGGACGAAGAACGGCTGCGGCTCGATATCGGGCGCAAGCGTCGTCGCATCGGGATCGAAGAACACGATGAGATCGATGTCGCTGGAATAGTTCAGCTCGCCCGCGCCCATCTTGCCCATCGCGAGCACGATCAGCCCGCAGCCTTGTTCGGGCGCCTCGGGATCGGCCGGTGAGAGCTTACCGCGTGCGGCTTCCTGTCGCAGCAGGTATTGGAGCGCCGCCTGGACCGAGAACACCGCGACATCAGTCAGCGCCGCCGTCACCCGCATCACCGGCCAGACGCCGCCGATATCGCACAGCGCGGTCAGCAGCGCTGCCTCCGCCTTCATGCGGCGAAGCAGGCGCATCATCGCGGGCTCATCCGGCGCCGCGAGCACCGCCCCCCTCGCTTCCGCCATCAGCGCCGCCAGATGCACATCCGGATCGCATTCGAGCAACCGGATCAGGCGCAGGGGATCGGCGCGCACCAGATCGAACAGATAGGGCGAGAATTCCGCGATGCCGGTCAAAATATCCCGCGCAAAGGGATGAACCAGCAGGGATTCGAGACGGGCCGATTGCGCTGGCTCGAGCTCGGCCAGCCAATTCCCAAAACGTCTTTCGTCGGTTGTGGAAGCGGCAACATAGGGAGCCTCCGCGAAGCGTGCCGCGAGGCTCTCACCATGCTTGTCCGCGTTTCCCGGCGCGGAGTGGTTCATGCCACCTTCTGTGGCACATCCTGTATTGGCGGAGCAACCCTGTCGCCGGCGCCCGCGCGCGCCGGCAGCACCAGCGTGGCGACGAGACCGGGATGGGCATCGCCCAAGCGCAATTCGCCGCCGTGCAATGTCGCAACCGCCGAGGCGAGGCTGAGGCCGAGACCGGAGCCCGGCAGCGTGCGGCTGGCCTCGAGCCGCACGAATCGCTCGACGACGTGCTTGCGATCCGCTTCGGGGATCCCCGGACCACGGTCGGTGACACTGAGCAGCACCTGGTCGCCATCGCGCCTCGCCTCGATCGTGATCTGCCTGGCGTCCATGCTGACCACGGTTCCCGCAGCCTGAGCCGCCGGCTTGCCGTATTTGATCGCGTTCTCGACGAGATTGGCGAGCGCCTGGCTGATCAGCTCGCGATTGGCGTGAACCGGCGTCGGCTCGGCCTTGACCTTCAGGGTCATACCGTCATCTTCGGCAAGTGGCTCGTAGAGCTCATGGATGCCACCCGCGACTTCGGCGGCGTCGAAATCGTCCATGTTGCCGCGCGCCTGCCCGGACTCGGCACGCGCGATCATCAAGAGCGCGTTGAAGGTGCGGATCAGCCCGTCGGATTCCTCGATGGTGCGCTCCAGCGCAGCGCGGTAATCGGCCTCGCAACCCGATTTCGCCAGGGCTTCCTCAGCGCGGTTGCGCAAGCGCGTCAGCGGCGTCTTGAGGTCGTGCGCGATATTGTCGGAGACTTCCTTCAGCCCCGCCATCAGCGCCTCGATCCGCTCCAGCATGGCGTTCAGGTTTTCGGCGAGGCGGTCGAGCTCGTCGCCGCTGCGCCCTACCGGCAGGCGTTCACTGAGATCGCCGATCATGATGCGATGCGCCGTACCGCTCATCGCGTCGATGCGCGTCAAGACACGTCGCGCCACGAAGATGCCGCCGCCGAGGCCGAGCACCACGACGATCAGGATCGACCATTGCGCGGCCTTGGCGACGATGCCGAACAGCCGCCGCCGCTCGTCGAGGTCGCGGCCGATCAGGAGGCGGAAGCCGTTCTCCAATTCGGTGACGCGAACGAGCGCGCGATGGTCGCGCTCGTCAGCATCCTCGATCCGCCGATAGGCGGTCTCCGACCAGCCGCGCGTCGCCATCACGCCGGGCGCGAGCGAGCCGACATTGCCGGCGATCGCCTGCCCCGTCGGCGTCGTCACGAGATAGAGGTTGGCGCCCGGCCGCAGCGCCCGATACTCGATCGTGCGCACGAGGCTGAACATACCGCGGCGGCCGTAGATCTCGTTGATCTCCGAGGTCTCGGAATTGACCGTCTCCGTGATCTCTTCGGTGATGAGCCGGCGCGTATTCCAGGCGAAATAGCCGAGCAGCGAGGCCGCGAACATCGCGAACAGCAGCAGATAGACCAGCGTCAGCCGGAATGCCGTGGTGCGGACGAGTTTACCGAATGCCGTCACGGATCATGTACCCCGCGCCCCGGATCGTGTGCAGCAGCGGGCGCTCGAAACCCTTGTCGATCTTGGAGCGGAGCCGCGAAATGTGCACGTCGATCACGTTGGTCTGCGGATCGAAATGATAGTCCCAGACGTTCTCGAGCAGCATGGTGCGCGTCACCACCTGGCCGGCGTGCTTCATGAGGTATTCGAGCAGGCGGAATTCGCGCGGCTGGAGTGTCAGCTCGTCCCTGCCGCGGGCGACGCGGTGGGATAGCCGGTCGAGCTCGAGATCGCCGACGCGGTAGAGCGTGTCCTCGGCCGGGCCGCCGCGTCGGCGCGACAGCACCTCGACCCGGGCCAGCAGTTCGGCGAAGGAATAGGGCTTTGGCAGATAATCGTCGCCGCCGGCACGCAGGCCCTTGATGCGGTCGTCGACCTGCCCCAGCGCGGAGAGAATCAGCACCGGCGTGGTGGTGCCCTTCTCGCGCAGCGCGCCGATCAGCGACAGCCCGTCGCGCTTGGGCAGCATGCGGTCGACCACCAGCACATCGTAATCGCCGTTCTCGCCCATGGCGAGGCCTTCCTCGCCGTCGGCGGCGTGATCGGCAATGTGTCCGACTTCGCGAAACGCCTTCACGAGATAGTCGGCGGACTCGCGGTCGTCTTCGATGATGAGGAGGCGCATCGTGCGTTCGGCGGCGGTCAAGGGAGTGAACCTTCTCTAAACATGGCGCGAGCGGCAATCGCATGCAAGCCGAGCGGAACGATCTCGGATCGGCAAAAAGGCGGGCGGTGAAGCTGGGGGGACTTCACCGCCCTAGGCCTTCCGACGGAGGGGGGCGTAATTCCACCGGAAGGTAGATGAGGGAAGCAAACGTTGCGCTGCTCCCCCGAAGGGCGCCGGCGGCGGGGGCGACTGATGCCGGCGACACCCTTCATCTCGTAGCCTCCTGAGGCTTCAGCCCTTGTTAGCCCTTGGCGATGGGCACGGCGACGAAGCGCGACTGGCCGCCGCTCTTGACGCGCATCAGGACGCTGTTCTTGTTGTCGGTCCGCGCCGTGTTGATGGCGTCACGGACTTCGCCGGCGGTGCTCACGCTCTTGCCGCCGACTTCGAGAATCACGTCGCCTTCCTTGAAGCCGCGTTCGGCCGCGGCGCTCTTGGGATCGACTTCGGTGACCACGACGCCTTCCTTGCCGGCACCGGCCACCGAATTGGCGGGCGCAACGGTCATGCCGAGCTTGGGCACGTCGGTGCCGCGGCTCGCACCCTTGCCGCTGTCATTCTCGGTATTGGCCTTGGCCTCGACCGTATTCGGCAGCTGGCCGAGGGTGAGGTTCACAACCTTGTCCTGGCCCTTGTGCAGCACGTTGAGCTTCACCGTCGCGCCGGGCGCCATGCCGCCGATGGTGCGGGCGAGCTCGCGGGCATCCTTGACGGACTCACCGTTGACCGCGGTGATCACGTCGCCGGACTCGATGCCGGCCTTCGCCGCCGGACCGTTCGCCTGCGGCTCCGCCACCAGCGCTCCTTCGGCCTTCTTCATGCCGAGGCTGTCGGCGATGTCAGACGTCACCGGCTGGATCTGCACGCCGATCCAGCCGCGGCTGACCGAGCCCTTGTCCTTGAGCTGGGCCACCACGCTCTTGACGGTGTTGGCGGGAATCGAGAACGCGATGCCGACGCTGCCGCCGGAGGGCGAATAGATCGCGGTGTTGACGCCCATCACCTCACCGTTGGTGTCGAAAGCCGGACCGCCCGAATTGCCCTTGTTCACGGGCGCATCGATCTGGATGAAATCATCATAGGGACCGTTGCCGATGTCGCGGCCGCTGGCCGAGACGATGCCCGCAGTCACGGTGCCGCCGAGGCCGAAGGGGTTGCCGACCGCGAGCACCCAATCGCCGATCCGCGGCTTGTTATCCGCAAGCTTTGCGAACGGGAAGTTCGAGCTGCCCTCGACCTTGATCAAAGCGAGGTCGGTGCGCTGGTCGGTGCCGATCACCTTGGCGGTATAGGTCTTGCCGTCGTCGGTGGTGACCTCGACCTTGTCGGCGCCGTCGACCACGTGGTTGTTGGTCACAGCATAGCCGTCGGGCGAGATGAAGAAGCCGGAGCCCTGGCCCTGCACGACGCGGCCACGGCCGCCCTTCAGGCCCGGGCCCGGAAAACCATCCGGACCGCCAAAGCGGCGGAAGAAGCGCTCCATCGGCGACCCCGGCTGGAACGGCGAGGATGAATCGTCGCCGTCATCATTGCTCGCAGTCTTCTCCTTCATGTTGACCTTCACCGAGATCACCGACGGCTTCACCCGCTCGACGATATCGGCGAAGCCGACCGGGCGCTCGACCTTCCGAACCTCTTGGTTCACCTGAGCATGCGCCGGGCTGGAGAACAGGTCCGCCGGCGAGGTCGACGGGCTGAAGCCATAGACGGCCGCGCCGAGACCGGCGACGACCGAAGCCATCAGCGCGATCTTGCGCGCAGAGAATACCGACCGGCGCGGCTGCCGGTAGGACGGAAGATTCGAGAGGTCGGGACGGTCGGTCATGCAGAGATCTCCAGGGCCTTGAAATTCATTTGGCGCCGGATAGCGGCACCTTACGGTCCTGAACATGGGGACTCCCGCCTTACCGTGCGCTGGCGGCGGGGTTAAACTTTCGTAATGAAGCGGCGGCGCGGATGCGGCAGTTTAGCGCAGCCCGAAAATCTTGGTTCTACAGGAACTTAATCGAGTTCCCGCTATGAGCGCGGAACCGCGCTTTGGACGATTTTAGCTTGCCCTTACGCTGACGATGAACTCGTCGACCTCGCGCTTCAAGGTCTCGGCCTGCCGCGACAGATCGACCGCGGAATCGCGCGCCTCGGCGGCCATGCGCCCGGTCTCGGCCGAGGTCGAGGTGATCTGGACGATGTGGTTGGAGACGTCGAGCGTGCCGTGCGCGGCATCCTGAGCGCTGCGCGTGATTTCCTGCGTGGCATTGCGCTGCTGGGCGGTATCGACCTCGATGCCTGACATGATCGACGAGATCTCCGACAGCGTCTTGGAAATGCCGTCGATCGCTCCGCGCGTCTGTGCGGTGATGCCCTGGATGCTGGCGACATGCGAGGTGATCTCCTCCGTCGCCTTGCTGGTCTGGTGCGCCAAACTCTTCACCTCGGACGCGACCACCGCAAATCCCTTGCCGGCCTCTCCCGCCCGCGCCGCCTCGATGGTGGCATTGAGCGCCAGCAGATTGGTCTGCGAGGCGATCGCCTGCACGAGCTGCACGACCTCGCCGATCTTGTCGGCCGCATCGGACAGCGTGTGGATGGTGTCGCGGCTCTTCTCGGCCTGGGACGCTGCGCCCTCGGCGCGCTGGGTCGCATCGGTGACGCGGCGGCTGATCGTGCCGATCGAGTTGGTCATCTCCTCGGCCGAGCCCGCGACGGTCTGGACGCTGGCGCTGGCCTGGCTCGCGGCGCTTGCCACCGCATTGGCCTTGGTGCTGGTGTCGTTGGCCGTCCGCGACAGCGTCTCGGCGTTGCTCTTCAGGTGCACGGCCGAGGACGCCACGCTGTCGACGACGCTGGCGACGAGATCGTTGAAGCGCTTGATCCGTGCGTCCAAAAATGTCGACCGCTCGGCCTTGTGCTGCGCCTCATGCAATTGCCGCTCGGTGAGGCGGCGCCGCTCGAGGCCGTTGGTCTTGAAGACCTCCAGCGCACCGGCGAGCAGGCCGATCTCGTTGGTGCCGCCGAGCCCTGGAACCGGCGTCTCGAATTTCTGATCGGCGACCTCGCGCATGGCATGCACGATCGCCGCCAAGGGGTTCAGGATGCCGTTGCGCACGGCAAACCAGGTGGTGAGGCAGATCGCGACGGCGACGACCGCGATCACGCCGCAGGCGACCAGGAAATAGGCGAAGGCGGTCTGCGCCTGCTGGTAGATCTGCATCGCATGATCGCGCGCCGGACCGCTCAGCGCGGCGAAGTCCGACGACAGGCTGGTGATCTCGTTGTCGAGGTAGAGCACCGCGACGAATCCGGTGCCGCCGCCGATGCCCAGCAGGAACAATAGTGCAGCGACGACAGCGCCGACCAGGAAGCGGATCGTCAGATTGCTATTCGTGAACATCGGGGGACTCAGAATCTGGAATCAAATCTCGCGACAAGTTTCCAGACAAAGGTCAACATAGCATGAAACACGCAGGGACGACCGGCGGCCTGCGCATCATGAGGCCGCCAGGACGCTAGGACGATTTGGCATCATCCGACATCAACGCGGCGAGCCGCGCCTCCTCGTCGGGCGAGAGCGGCGGCGCCGGTAGGTCTGCACCGCTTCGCGCGCGGCGCCGGATTTGCAGCCATAGCGCCAGGCCGCCGCCTACCAACAGAAGCGGCGCGAGCAGCCATAGCAGCATGGTTTGGCGCTCGAAGCGCGGCTTCAGCAGCACGAACTCGCCATAGCGCGCGACCAGGAAGTCGAGCACCTGCGAATTGCTGTCGCCGGCCGCGATGCGCTCGCGCACCAGCAGGCGCAAATCGCGCGCGAGCGGCGCGTCAGAATCATCGATCGACTGGTTCTGGCAGACCATGCAACGCAGTTCGCGCGACAAGTCGCGCGCGCGCGCCTCCTTGGCGGGATCCGACATGATCTCGTCAGGCTGCACGGCGTGCGCCGCAGGCCAGGCCAGCAACATCAGCGCGACGATCACGAACCACATCCGGCGCATCGGATCACTCCGCCGGCTGGAGGCGCTGCTTGGCCCGCGCCGGCTTCGGCGCACCGACCCGCAAGCGGCGGTCGGACAGCGACAGCACGCCGCCGAATGCCATCAGCACCGGTCCCCACCAGATCAGCAACACCATCGGCTTGTGATAGATGCGCACGGCAATGGCGCCCTCGGCGGTGGCATCGCCGAGCGAGATGTAGAGCTGGCTCGCGCCGCGCGTCAGCAGGGCCGCCTCGGTCGTCGACGAGCCGCGCGTGGTGAAACTGCGCTTGGACGGCGTCATGACACTGAGCGTCTCGCCGTCGCGGCTGACGTTGAACTCGGCGATCATCTCGCGGTAGTTCGGCCCCTGACGTTGAAACAGCCCGTCGAGCTTCACGTCGTAACCGGCGACGTGAGCGACCTCGCTCTGCTTCATCGTCGCGATATATTCGCTGTTCCAGGTGGTCTCACAGACGATCCCGATCAGCGCGACACCGAGGCCGGCATGCGCAAGCGCGGTGCCCCAGGCCGAGCGTGGCAGTCCGCGCGCCCGGTGCAGCACCGCTGCGAACGGCAGGCGAACCAGGCCCGTGCGCTCAACGATGTCGGTGACCGCGCCGGCGACGACGAAGAAACCAAGCCCGATCGCGAGCGGCGCCAGCGCGCTACCGCCGCGCGCCCAGGCCCAGGCGATGGCGACGGCGACGAGGCTGGCAACGCCCGCCGCGAGCAGGCGCTGCGTGACGCCGAGCAGATCGCCGCGCTTCCACGCCAGCATCGGCCCGAACGGAACGGCGAGCAGCAACAGGGCAAACAGCGGAGCGAAGGTGAGATTGTAGAAGGGCGCGCCGACCGACATCTTGAAGTCGGCGAGCATCTCCATCGCCAGTGGATAGAGCGTGCCGAACAGCACGACCGCGCAGGCGACAGTAAGCAGCAGGTTGTTCAGCACCAGCGCGCCCTCGCGCGAGATCGGCGCGAACAGGCCGCCCTGCTTCAACGAGGTCGCGCGGCCTGCGAACAGCGACAGGCTGCCGCCGATGAACAGGCAGAGGATCAGCAGAATGAACACGCCGCGGGTCGGATCGGTGGCGAAGGCGTGCACCGAGGTGATGACGCCCGAGCGGACCAGGAAGGTGCCGAGCAGCGACAGCGAGAAGGTCAGGATCGACAACAGGATGGTCCAGACCTTCAGCGCGTTGCGCTTCTCCATCACCAGCGCCGAATGCAGCAGCGCCGTGCCGGCGAGCCACGGCATCAGCGAGGCGTTCTCGACCGGATCCCAGAACCACCAGCCGCCCCAGCCGAGCTCGTAATAGGCCCAGTACGAGCCCATGGCGATGCCGAGCGTCAGGAAGATCCAGGCGACCAGCGTCCACGGCCGCACCCAGCGCGCCCAGGCCGCGTCGATCCGCCCCTCCATCAGCGCCGCGATGGCGAAGGAGAACGAGATCGAGAAGCCGACATAACCAAGATAGAGCATCGGCGGATGCACGGCGAGACCGATGTCCTGGAGCACCGGATTGAGATCGCGCCCCTCGATCGGCGGATTGGTGATGCGCAGGAACGGGTTCGATGTCACCAGGATGAAGAGATAGAAGGCGCTCGCGATCCAGGCCTGCACGGCCAGCACGTGCGCGCGCAGCGACAGCGGCAGATTGTTGCCGAAAGCCGCAACCAGCCCACCGAACAGCGCGAGGATCGACACCCACAGCAGCATCGAACCTTCATGGTTTCCCCACACGCCGGTGATCTTGTAGAGCAGCGGCTTCATCGAGTGGGAATTCTCGTAGACGTTGGCGACGGAGAAATCCGAGTTCACGTGCAGCATCACGAGCGCCGTGAACGAGGCGCCGACAAACAGCAGCTGCGCCAGCGCGGTGGAACGCGCCACGTTCATCAATGCAACGTCGCGCAGGCGCGCGCCGATCAACGGCACGACGGACTGGATCAGTGCGAGCCCGAGCGCCAGCACCAGCGCATAATGTCCGGATTCTGCGATCACCGCACCGCTCCCTGCGGATTGCCTTGCGCGGTCGTGGCCGCAGGTTTGCTGCCGCCCGAAGCCTTGGCATCAGAAGCCTTGGCATCGGAAGCCTTGGCGCCGTAATCGTCCTTCCAATGCCCCTGCTTCTTCAGGGCATCGGCAACGTCCTTGGGCATGTAGGTTTCGTCGTGCTTGGCAAGCACGGTGTCGGCCTTGAACACGCCGTTGGCTTCGAGCGCGCCTTCGGCGACGACGCCCTGCCCTTCGCGGAACAGGTCGGGCAGGATGCCCTTGTAGGCGACCGGCAGCTTGGCGTTGCCATCGGCGACCTCGAAGGTCACCGCGAGATTGTCGCCGCGCTGGAGCGAGCCGGGCTGCACCAGCCCGCCGAGGCGAAACCGCTTGCCGGGTTCGACGTGCTTCTCGGCAACCATGGTCGGGGTCGAGAAGAACACGATCGAATCGCGCAATGCGTTGAGCACCAGCGCGGCCGCGAGCGCGAGCACGGCGAGCGAGCCGCCGATGATGGTCATACGTCGCTGCTTGCGCGTCATGGCGTATCCGTTCTCCGCTCGTCCCGTCCCGAAATCGTCATCCGCCGAGCCCGAGTGTCTTCAGGCCTTCATTGAGCTGGCGCAGTCGCTCGGCATCGCTCGCGACCGCCTGCCGGGCATCGGCCGATGCCCCACCGCCTTGCCACGGTCGCCCATCACGAGATAGGCGCGCACCAGGCGCAGCCACCCCTCGACGTCATCGCCGTTCTGTTTGAGGCGCGTGGCGAGGCGTTCGACCATGCCGCGCACCATCGCGTTGCGATCGCCCTCGGCCATATCCTTGGAAGCTGCGATCGTCTCATCCGACAGCGCCGGCATCGTGCCGCCGCCGACCCGCGCCAGCGAAGACTGCACCAGCGGACGCCACGGCGCATCCGCCGGCGCCTTCGCCAGCAGCGCGCGCCAGATATTGGCCGCATCGTCCTTGCGGCCGTCCTGCTCGGCGGCGAGCCCCAGGAAGTAGTTCGCCTTGGGATCGTCGGCATTGAGCGCGCGCGCACGCTCGAATTCCGACTTGGCCTCGGCGGTCACGACGCCGCCGGCAGCGGCCGAGAGCGCCTCGCCGAGATCGGACCGGCGCTCGGGGCTCTCGCCATTGTAGGTGAGCGAGTTGCGATAGGCGCGCACCGCATCGTCGAAGCGGCCGAGCCGCTCCAGCACCGGCGCGAGCACGTTCCAGCCGCGACCGTCGGTCGGATTCTTTTCCAGATGTTGCTCGACCTGCACGACGAGGTTCTCGAGCGATTGCGCCATGCCGGACCCGGATCCGCGCTCGCGCTGCGCCAAGGGAAAGTCCTGAAGCCGGGGCGAGCCGAGCGGCATGTAGACGCCGATCGCAACCAGCGGCAGACCGGCGAGCGCCAGCACGGCGGCGGCGCGGCGCCATTTGAGGCTCGATTTCGGCGCCGTTGCGGGTTCGCTGGCGGCCGCGGCGAGCAGCCTGCGGCTGATCTCGACGCGGGCAGCCTCGGCTTCAGGAGCTGCGATCAGTTCCGCGCCGAGATCACGCTCAATCTCGGCCAGCTGGTCCTTGTAGACCGCGACCTCGCTGCCTTGATTTTGCGCGCGTCCGCTGCGGCCGAGCGGCAGAAGCACGGCGAAAATCGCCGCGACCGTCATCAGCGCGAACACGAACCATAGCGTCATCTGGCAAGCTTCCGGCGGCGCACGATCCGCGCCCACAGGTGGCTTTACACCACGGCCGGACGAGGCGGCAATTGACAATTGTCAATTCGGCGCGACCGCGCGCGGCCCGAAACGGTGAAACTCCAACGGCTTAGCCGATCTCGAAGTCCGCACTTTGCGCGGCATCCTCGCCGTGTCCGTTGAAGGCCTTCAGGAAGTATGTTCCGGGCCGGATTGCAGCGGGCATTCTGATACGCAACGCCCCCACCGGAACCGGCGAGGCGACCCAGGTGACTGTCTCCGGCAGTTGCCGACCGCTTGCCTTCTCGACCAGCACCACCTTCGCGCCGACCATCAGTCGTTGATATTTGGCAGTGATGACGCGGTTCTCGATTTCGATGGAGCTGATAATGGGTTTCATGCGCCCACAAATAGAAATTCCCCGGACTTGCACGAGACCGTAGGGCTCGCCGCCGACAGCGTCAACCTCAAATTGTGATCACAAAAATATGCGCCTATATCAGCTTGCGCGCGACGATTTGCGCTCGCCCGTGAGCGCGTTTTCTGCCGCACGACTCATCAGCGAGGCGTAATCGTCGCCGAACAGCACCTGGCAGAAGCGGATCGCGGCCTGCACCTGCTGCTGCCGATAGGTGCGGACCTTGTGATCGGCGGCGCGCAGCGACTGCACCAGCTGCTCGGTCGAGCGTTCGACATATTGCTGGAGGTCGGAATAGGTGCGCAGCGTCACCTCGTTGATCGCAAGCTCGCTCGCATAGTTGCGACAGGTTGCGACGAAATCGATCAGCGCCACGGTTTCCTCGACCTCGGTGCTGTCGATTCGCGCCCCCGGCGGAATGTCCTTCTCGGCCCGCTGGCGCAGGATGCGGCGAACGCGGCCGGGAACGCTGTCGATCTCGGATTGCAGCGCATTGGAGATGTCGGCCCGGATCGAGACCAGCTGCTTGCCCCAGGCGGAATCGTTGCGCAGGTCGAGCTCGGTGCGCAGGCCGCGCACGCCGTCATGCAGCGCCTTGAGATTGCCGGCGACATTGTCGAAATGGCCGCGCTTGATGTCCATGCGCAGGATCGCGGCAACACAGGACAAATCATGCAGGGCGATCGTGACGGCGGCACCGTAGGGCGTTGCGGCGACGCGGATCTCGTCGTCCGATGCGGCAATCTTGATGGCAAGGCGGATGATCTGCCACGGCGCGGTCATCCGCTGCACCACCATCGACAGCGCGAAGGGCAGCATCTGCGGGGTCTGGAGGACCGGAATGTTGAGCGCTGACGTCACCGAGGCGATCTGGGAATCGCCGAAGGCGCGCAGGAAGCGCGGCAGCTTCTCGTTCAGGGCGGCGATGGCTTCCCGGACCTGGAGCACCGCACCGATCGAATAGAGATCCTCGATCACGTTCGGCGGGCCGACACGGGCGAGCGCGCGCGACTTGTCGCCGCCGCCGGGCCCCGTCAGCGCGAAGATGGCGTCCGCAGCCACCGCCTGGAGCTTTGAGGCCAGCGCCTCGACCTGTCCGGCACTGTCTGCCGGCATGCGGGCCAGCGCCGCCTCGAATTCGTTCACCTTGTCCGGCGCGCCGTCACGGCCGAGCCATTGCCAGATCGGATGCAGCGAGGAGCGGCGGATTTGTCCGACCCGGATCGGGGCGCCCGCCTCGACCAGGAACGGTTCCAATACTTGGAACAGAAGGCGCGACAGATCGTCCGTGCGCGGCGGCGGAGCCTGGTCGGCTTCGCTCTTGCGGACGATCTTGCGCAACTGCTCGAGCACGAGGGTCGCGACAGCCGTGTCCTGGCCACGCTCCAGCGCGCGCTCGAACTCCCGCATCAGCAGCGCCTGCGACTGCGGCGGGAGCTGCGCGAGATATTCCCTCAGCCGCTCGATCGATGTCTGGCTCATGCGCCCGGGTCATGCACGGTAAAATGGCGGACATGGGATGCGTCCGGGCGCGATCTTAAGAGGTCCCCACTTAAGAAGCCGTTTAGGAAGTCGCCTCGAATGCCCCGGTTTTCCCCGCGATGAGTATCGGCCGCAACGGAAAACCAAGTGCGAACAAGGGATTATAGCCCGGGAAGGACCAGCTCGGCCCGCAGGCCCCCGATCGGCGCGCCGCCGAGCGAGAGGCTACCGCCATAGAGCGCGGCGAGGTCGGTCACGATCGACAGCCCCAGACCCGAGCCGGGCTTGGATTCGTCGAGCCGCTGGCCGCGCCGGGAGACCTTGGCGCGCTCGGTCTCCGACAGGCCGCGGCCGTCGTCATCGACGATGATCCGCAGACGCGGGCCGGCGCCGGTCTGGTGCGGCGTCTCGACCAGAACCTCGATGAAGACGCGCGAGGCCGCCCATTTGCAGGCATTGTCGACGAGATTGCCGACCATCTCCTCCAGATCCTGACGCTCGCCCCGGAACTTCACAGACGGATCGGCCTTGGCCTCGATCACGATGCCGCGGTCGCGATGGATCTTTTCCATGGTCCGCCGCAGCGCCTCGATGGCGGGCGCCACCTCCGTCACGGTCGCGACCACCGAGACCCGCGCCGCAATGCGGGCTCGCTCCAGATGATGGGCGACCTGGTCGCGCATCACGTCCGCCTGCTCCATCACCTTGGACGCGAACGGATTGGCCGCGTGGGCGCCGGCCTCGTTGACGATGACCGAGAGCGGAGTCTTGATGGCATGGGCGAGATTGCCGACATGGGTGCGCGCCCGTTCGACGATCTCGCGATTGGCGTCGATCAGCGCATTGGTCTCGCGCGCCAAAGGCGCGATCTCGACCGGAAATTCGCCCTCGAGCCGCTCTGCCCGGCCGGAGCGGATGTCGGCGATGGATTCCGAGATGCGCTTGAGCGGCGCCAGGCCAAAACGGACCTGGAACACGGTGGTCAGCAGCAGCACGATGCCGAGCGCCGTAAACGTGCCGCCGAGATAATAGTCGAAGCTCCGCGTCTCGTCGAAAATCTCGGTGTCGTCGCCGGCGACGCTGACAAGAAACTTGCCGTCGGCGCCGAGATCGACCGGACGCTCCACCATGCGCAGGTTCTGCCCTTCGGGACCATCGACATAAGCGAGCCGGATGCCGGCGGCGGTGAGCTCGGCACCCTGCTCTTCCAGCTTCGGCAGTTTCTTGTCCCAAAGCGAGCGCGAGGAGCGCACCTCCGGCTTCTCGGTGTCGGTCCGCGTGATCTGCCAGTACCAGCCCGACAGCGGCAGCTCGAACAAGGGCTCGCCGAGCGACTGGAACTGGCGGTCGGGCGGCTCGTCGGGGGTCGCGACCTCGGCGATCAGCGTGCGGAGATAGAGATTGAGACGACGGTCGAAGGCGCGTTCGGTGGCGTTCTTGTAGACCGACGACAGCACCACGCCGGTGATGGCCAGGATCACCACGAGCCAGGCGGTCGCCGACAGGAACAGGCGGTTCGCAAGCGAGCTAGCGGGCATCGGGACGATCCCGGGAGGCGCAGGATGGCAGGGCGTCGGTCATGACCGGACCAAGGCCCCTGTCGGGCCGTCCGTCAAGGCGCTTCAAGCGCCGGGGGATGGCGGGGTCAGAAGATAGCCGAGGCCACGGACGGTCTGGATGATGTCGACGTCGAGCTTCTTGCGGATGCGGCCGACGAAGACCTCGATGGTGTTGGAGTCGCGGTCAAAGTCCTGGTCGTAGAGATGCTCGACCAGCTCGGTGCGGGAGACCACGCGCCCGGAATGGTGCATCAGATAGGCCAGAAGCCGATATTCGTGCGAGGTCATCTTCACGGGATTGCCTGACACGCTGACCCGGCCGGTCCTGGTATCGAGCGTGACCGGGCCGCAGCTGAGTTCGCTCTGGGCATGGCCGGTCGAGCGGCGCAGCAGCGCGCGGATACGCGCCAGCACCTCCTCCAGGTGGAACGGCTTTGCGACATAGTCGTCGGCGCCGGCGTCGAACCCCTGCACCTTGTCGCTCCAGCGATCACGCGCGGTGAGGATCAGGACCGGCATGGTGCGGCCGTTGCGGCGCCAAGCCTCCAGCACCGAGATGCCGTCCTTCTTCGGCAGGCCGATGTCGAGCACCACGGCGTCATAAGGCTCGTTGTCGCCGAGATAGTGCCCCTCCTCCCCGTCGAAAGCGCGGTCGACGACATAACCAGCGTCGGTCAGCGCCTTGGTGAGCTGGCGATTGAGATCAGGGTCGTCCTCAACAACGAGCAGGCGCACGCTTCTCTCCAAAGATTGGCTGCAAGAACAGGCTGCATGACCACGGCCAGAGATGAGCAATTCCGGCGTGAACTGAATATGAACGCGGGGAACCGGCACGTTACTTTTTGGTCATATACGACCTTCCACGCGCCGACGCGACTGCGCCCGCCAGGCAACCGGGCGAGCCGGCGGCATGGCGGGCGCAATGTGCCGCGTCACGCGGCGAATAGGAAGGTCCGAGACGTTCAGATCCGGCCGATCAGGTCCGGAAGAACACGAACCAGATGACGGCGAGGATCAGGATCGCAAGGCCGGTCGAGATGGCAAGCAGCGCTGCCACCGACGGCCCGGGCTCGCCCTGACGGGCCTCGGTCGGAGTTTCCACGATCTGATGCCGCTCTCGCGTGGTTGCCATGATGCCCTCAATCTTTGGATGTCGCTTCAGATAGCCACGACCTCCTCGCAGCCGATATCCGGAGCCAACGCGTGATTGGATATGATGTTCCGGCCTTTGCCCGCGGATCGGGCAGCAACCGCAGGCCCAGCGGCCGGTTAACGCAGTTGCAAGATTGAGCAACCCGTCTTGCTATGATTCGTTGTTCCCCGATGGTATCCTTGTCATCTGTCCCCGTTGCGTTTGGAGTAGCCCATGGCCCCCCGCGCCAATTGGAAGGGTTTTCTGCGTCTGTCGCTCGTGACCTGTCCGGTCGCGCTCTATCCGGCCACTTCGGATACTGAGAAGGTCTCCTTCAACCAGATCAACCGCAAGACCGGCCACCGGATCAAGTACCTCAAGGTCGACGCCGAGACCGGTGACGAGGTCACGTCCGAGGACATCGTCAAGGGCTACAAGGTCGACACCGACACCTATATCGAGGTCACCAAGGACGAGCTCGACGACATCGCGCTGGACTCCACGCACACGATCGAGATCGACGAGTTCGTGCCGAAGGCCGATATCGACAACCGCTATCTGATCCGTCCCTATTACCTCGTGCCCGACGGCAAGGTCGGCCACGACGCCTATGCGGTGATCCGCGAGACCATCCGCAGCATGGACAAGGTCGCAATCGGCCGCGTGGTGCTGACCAACCGCGAGCACATCATCGCGCTGGAGCCGCTCGAGAGCGGGTTGATGGGCACGCTGCTGCGCTATCCCTACGAAGTGCGGAGCGAAACAGAGTATTTCGACGACATCCAGGACGTGAAGCTGACTAAGGATATGCTCGACCTTGCAAAACACATTGTCGAGAAGAAGTCCGGCGCGTTCGAGCCCGAGCTGTTCGAGGATCACTACGAGACCGCGCTGATCGATCTCATCAACAAGAAGCGCAGCGGCATGCCGATCACCGCCAAGGCAGCGCCGAAGACCGGCGGCAATGTCATCAACCTGATGGACGCGCTGAAGAAGAGTCTCGCGAGCGAGAAGGAGGCGGTGCCCGCGGCAAAGGTCGTCAAGGAGACCGCCAAGGGCAAGAAGCCGAAGAAGCGCGTCGAGGGCCAGCGCGAAATGCTGCTGCCGATCGCCGGCAAGGGTGGCAAGGACACCGCGGCGAAGACTGCGCCCAAGGAGGCTTCGAAGAAGGCCGATAAGCCGGTGCGCGCGCCGGCGCGGGCGAAGAAGGCCAGCTAGACGCATCGCACCTAACAATCGCGCCGTGATGTCCCCCCTCGCCGGTCGGCCGGACTGACATGCCCTGGTCGGCGGCGTTCGACGATCCGGTTCGCGTGAGCAACAAACGCAAGCTGCTCACGCTTCAAGAGGCGGCGGACTACATCATGCAGCTGCCTGAGGACGCCCAGCACGAGGCGCACTGGCAGACCGCCATCGAGACCTTGATCAATGCGGCCGAGACCGGCGGGGGCTGGGTGATGTTCGCCCGCATCGCCATGTTGCGGGCGCTGAATGCGGACGGACGGCGCGAATGAGAGCGATGGTCGGTCCCTTCGATCAGCATGCTTGCCGAGCCGTCGACGAACAGGCTCAATAATCCGTTAAGCGCGACCGTCGTTTGCCGATACGGCGGAGCTCTGCGCATGAACCAGGGTATTCCTACGGGAGACAAAATTAAGCACCGGTTGTCCTTGCGCACAGCATGGTGCCAGCCCCGATCGAGCCAAGGTTCGCGTGCCGTGCAGCAGCAGGACGTCAGAAAGAACTACATCAGCATCCTGAACGACGCGCCCGAGAGTGAGCGGGCAGCGGGCACGGCGCAGTCGCAGCCGGGCACGATGAAGGACTTCGTCGGTCGCCTCACCGCCATGCTGAAACGCCGCCTCCCCAGCGCCGCGATCACCTCCTAGCACGCTGCGGCTGCCACAGAGAGTGCGCCGATTTGCATCCATTTGCATGGGATGAGGGAACCTTAATTTAATGAATGTCACCGTATGAAACAGAGGCGCGTTCGCCCGGATTTAATTCTTTTGGCGCGCATAAAATCTATTCGATCGATTTACGAGTTCGAAAACGACGCGGCCATACATTGGTTCGGATGAAGAGGAGTTGGCAATGAGTTTGCTTAGGTCTTTCCTTGCCGATGAGACTGGCGCCACCGCCATCGAATACGGCCTGATCGCCGCCGGCATTGCACTGGCCATCGTAACCGTTGTGAACAACACGGGCAGCCAGCTCCTCAACAACAAGTTCAACTCGATCAGTTCGTCGCTGAAGTAACGGCCGCCCTGGCCTGGCGCGACGTCCCTATGCGTCGACTTCAGCATGCCTTGCGGCGGCCTTGCCGGAGCATGCAGCCTCCCCAATCTCGTCATTGAGAGCCACCGGGTCCGCGCAAAGCGCGGCCCGATGAAAGACTCTGGATTGCTTCGCTGCGCTCGCAATGACAGAGTGTGGAGCGACGCCGCGGTTCCATTGACTCGAATGTCTGCTTACGGGATTCTCGCTCTGCAACCGCGGCGTGGCTCGACGAGCCATGCTGTCTATCGATGAACCAGAGCTGCTTGAAGGATGCAGATGAGAAGCGTGACGCTGTTGGCGCTCAGCCTCATTTTTGTCGGCGTCTGGTCGGGCGACGGCGCGAGAGGACAGACCTCGGCCGCGCCGCCGGTTTCGCTTGCCCCGCCCAATGCATCGCCGCCACGCGGGAGCGCCGCAAATTCAAGAATTCCGCCGGCGCCATCCGGCAGAGAGGCTTCGCCACCTGTGGTCGGCGGGCTTCCACAGGTGCCGAATCCGGCCGCCGACTACGATGGCTTCAGCGTCGGCACCGACGACAATGACACCCCAAGTCAGGTGACGCCGCCCGTGAGGACACGCGCAGCAAAGGGCTCCAGGTCCAATCCGGATACAAGCGGCCTCGCCGGACAGTCGTCGATCGATCAGGACGACGAGGCGTTGCAACGAAAGCTGACGATTTGCAAGAACTGCAAATAGGGAAGTTTGTTGCTCGCGCGCGGAGATCAATTGCAAGCTAGTTCGGACAGGGTTGTCCGGCGGCGCCCCACAGGGCCATGTCCTTGACGTGATCTTCGAAAGTGCCCGGCGGCGTCGCGCGGCCTGCCCCGGGCGCCCAGCCCCGCGGAATGAAGCCGCTCAGCGACGCATCGTGCCGCAAGTGCTCGACGAGACCGGCGGCGTCACGACCGCCATTGCGCTTGGGATCCTTCATCTGCGCGCAAATCTCGGCGCCGCTCTTGCCGAACCAGATGAAATCGACCGGAGCGAGTTGCCAGTCGATGCCGGCGCGCGGCGGCGATGGTGCCGGCTCGTTCGCCTGGGTGGAGGTCATGTGACAGGTCGAACACGGGATCGCCTCCGCGCCGATGCGGCTCTCGCCGCCGTGGATGTTCATGCCATGCGCGCGCGGTTTGGTTTCGCCGGCCGGCGTCCAGATCGGAATTGCCTTGGCATCGACATGGCAATTGGCACAACGCGGATGTGTCACCACCGCTTCAATCCGCTTCCAGGCCTCCAGACCCTCGGCGCGGCTGACGCTGCCCGGCGGCAGCACGTTCTTGGCGGCCTCGTCCTTGGCCACGACAATTCCCGTGAGAGCGGCCATTGCCGCGCCGGCGAGGACGAGCGCAATCAGAGATCCCTTCATGGCCTGCCTCACACGAAATCGATGAACTTATTGAAGGGCATTTCACGGATGCGCAGTCCGGTCGCCGCGAAGATCGCGTTGGCGAGCGCGGGGGCGGCCGGCGGAACAGGCGGCTCTCCGACGCCGCGAACTTTGGGATCGTTCTCGAGCCCACGAACTTCGATGACCGGGCATTGGTAGATCCGCATGGCCTCGTGGTGGTTGTAATTGGTCTGCTGCACCGCGCCCTTTGCGTAGGTGAGCTCGCAGTTGATGGCGTGGCCCAGTCCCCAGATGACGCCGCCCTGCACCTGGTTCTCGAAGTTGACGGGATCGACGACCTTGCCGACATCGACCACGACCCAGACCTTATCGATCCTGATGCCGCTGTCGGTCTTCGTGACCTCGACGACTTCGGCTGTCGGTGTCCCAAAGGCTTCGACGAACGCGACGCCTCGTCCTCGGCCGTTCCCGAGCGGTCCCTTCCAATCCGACATTTCAGCGAGCGTCTCAAGCAGCTTGCGGTAGGTCGGAACGGCGCACATCTCGATGCGCGCCTTCATCGGATCGAGGCCCGCCGCATGGATCAGTTCGTCGATGAAGCTTTCGGTGAAGAAGCCGGCCGTCGAGGCTCCGACTGACCGCCACGTGGTGCTCGGCGACAAGCCCTGCGCCTCATAGGTCGTGGCCCGGAAATTGGGGATGTCGTAATAGACGTTCCACAGGCCGGCAGCCAATTGACCATCGGGATCCTTCGAAGGAATGCCCGAACGCTCAAGCAGCCCCTTGAGCGGAGCCGTCGAGGCCAGTTGCAAATCGGCCGCGACGATCTTGCCCTTGTCGACGCTTCCCCTATGCCGGGCGATCGCAATCTGTCGCGGAATGTCCTGGAGAAAATCTTCCTCGCGCGAGAACACCAGCTTGATCGGCGTCCCGCGCATCTGGTTTGCGATCTCGGCGAGAACACGCACGTTCTCGTATTCGAGACGATGGCCAAAACTGCCGCCACTCCACTGATTGTGGAAGGTGACCTGTTCCGGCTTCAGACCGATCGCCGTCGCAGCGACATGCTGCACGAATTGGGGGCTCTGGTGACCGACCCAGATCTCCATCCCCTTGTCGGTAACGAGGCCGATCCCATTGAGCGGCTCGAGCGGCTGATGAGCCACATAGGGCGCGCGATACTCGGCCTCGACGCGTGTGCCCGTCTTCAGGCCGGCTTCGACATCGCCGATCTTCCGCCACTCCTTGCCCAGGAATTCGGGCTTGAACGAGGATTCCAGAACTTTCCAATGGTCGGCTTGCTCGGCGGGATACACTGACGGCGCCCACTCGCAAGCGATCGCGTCGGCCGCTTTGATCGCGTACCAGCTGTTCGTGGCGATCGCCGCAACGCCATTCTTGATTTCGAGGATCTTCTTGACCCCCGGCATCGACCGCGCCTTGCTGGCGTCGTACGATTTCAGCGGTTGTCCCTTGTTGGGGTTCAGCTTGACGGAGGCGTACAGCATGCTGTCCATCTTCTGGTCGATGCCGAACTTCAACTCGCCCATGACCTTCGCGCGAACGTCGAGGCGCGTCATCGGCTTACCCAGCATGCGCCATTTGGACGGGTCGCGCGGCTTGGCATCGAGCACCGGAGGTACTTTTGCGGCCTCCGCCGCGAGCTCGACATAGGCGATCTTGGTTCCGCCCAGCAGGATCACATGGCCGGATTGGGTGCGGAGGTCGGCCACAGCAATGCCGGAACGTTTGGCCGCAGCCGCCTTCAGCGTCTCGCGCGCGACAGCGCCGGCAACGCGCAGCTTTTCATAGGTGTCCGGGATCGTGCTCGACCCGCCGGTCATTTGCAGGCCGGATTTTCTGAGATTTTCGAGGACAGCGGCGCGCGCTTCCTCGGCCGCCGAACTCTGGTCGGCCGCCAGGAACGGCGCGAACTCATCTGCAAAACCCGTGTTGAAATAGGCCGGGCTAGGCCCTGCAAACCGGATTTCGAACTGACCGGGATCGAGGTCCATCTCTTCGGCGATCATGATCGGCTGCGCCGAGCCGACGCCCTGGCCGATGTCGGCGTGCTGGGCGATGAGCGTGATCTTGTCCGGACTGATCTCGACCCAGGGATTGAAGGTCACGGAGTCCGGCCCGAGGCCGGCAGCCAACGGATTGCCATTAGCGCTCGGCGTTGCGGCCTCGGCATTGCCGTAGGCGCCGAAGGCGATGCCGCCGGCGACGGCGGCGGAGCCGAAAACGAAGGCCCGACGCGAAAGACTCTGCATGTGGCCCATCTCACTTCTCCGCCATCTTGTTGGCCGCCGCATGGATCGCGGCGCGAATGCGGGGATAGGTACCGCAGCGGCAGAGATTGCCGGACATCACCTGATCGATCTGCTCGTCCGTCGGCCGGGAGATCAGCTCAAGAAGCGAGATGGCCTGCATGATCTGGCCGGTCTGGCAGTAGCCGCATTGCGGGACCTGATGCTCGATCCAGGCCTGAAGGACCGGGTGCTGCTCTCTTTTGTCCAAGCCTTCGATCGTGATGACCGACTTACCGGCGACCTCGCCGATATGCGACTGACAGGATCGGACCGCCATTCCGTCGATCTGGACGGTGCAGGCGCCGCATTGCGCGACCCCGCAGCCGTATTTGGGACTGGTGATACCGAGCTCGTCACGCAGCACCCACAACAGAGGCATCTCGGGAACGACATCGACCCTGTGCTTGATCCCATTGACGGTGAGCTCGATCATGTCGATGTGTCCCTTCGCAATGTTGGAACTAGCGTGCCTTCGAAGCTTCAACACTGTCAAACCGAATCCCCATCGCATCTGCGCTCACTTTCAAATTTGCACGATAACCGCGGCGAGTTTGCATTTTGGGGGCAGCCTGCATGCGTTGAGCTGCCTCTTTCGACAGCAGTGCATTGCGTGAGTGCGCCTTCTCGTCGCGCGACATCTTGATCGATTTGGCGAGGACACTGCGAACCGCAGAGTGGCGACGACGGTCCTTGCACACCTGCTGCATGGCAGACCTACCTGCAGGCGCGATCAACTGCGCTTTACGCCTCTCCAATTTCCTGATCCTCTCTCCTCCAATCAGCCGGACCAACCGGCCTGCCCAGGGAGAGAGACGCCATGAAGCTCGGCACCGCCATTGCGGAAATCATGCGGCGTGAGGGGATCGAGATCCTCTGCGGCTATCCGGTCAACCATCTGATCGAGCATGCGGCGAAAGCCGAGATCCGACCCGTGATGGTGCGGCAGGAGCGTGTCGGCATCCATATGGCGGATGCGATCTCGCGGGTGACGTCGGGCCGCAGCATCGGCGCGTTCTGCATGCAGCATGGGCCGGGCGCGGAGAACGCGATGGGCGGCGTTGCGCAGTGCTTCGGCGAATCCGTTCCCGTGCTGGTGCTGCCGATGGGCTATCAGCGCCGGCTTGCGCATATCGAGCCGAACTTCAATTCCAGCGAGGCGATGAAGCCGTTCGCGAAATCCTCCGAGCCAATCATTCTCGCCGCCGAAGTCGCCAACATCTTTCGCCGCGCCTTCACCAAGCTGAAGAACGGCCGCGGCGGGCCTGTCATCGTCGAGATCCCCTCCGATATGTGGAACGAGGAGGTGCCGGAGCCGCTGAACTACACGCCGGTGCTGCGCACCCGCTACGGCGCCGACCCTGTTCACGTGAAGGAAGCAGCCAGCCTGCTCGTGAATGCAAAACGGCCGGTGATCTATGCCGGCCAGGGTGTGCATTACGCGCAGGCGTGGCCGCAACTGAAACGGCTCGCCGAGCGGCTGGCGATCCCCGTCACCACCAGCCTTGGCGGCAAGTCGTCGTTTCCGGAAACGCATCCGCTCTCGCTCGGCTCGGGCGGGCTCGCGGTGCCGCGCGCAGTGCCGAAGTTTCTAGCAGAAGCCGACGTCATCTTCGGCATCGGCTGCTCCTTCACCGAGACCAATTTCGGCATCGCGATGCCGAAGGGCAAGACCATCATCCACTCCACGCTCGACCCGAACCACCTCAACAAGGATGTGGAAGCCAAGATCGGCCTCGTCGGCGATGCCGGCCTCGTGCTCGATGCGCTGCTGGAGGAGGTCGGCAAGTCGGTTACATCCGATCGCGACGCCTCGGCGGTCGCGGCCGAGATTGCGGCCTCGCACAAGGAGTGGCTGGCGAAATGGATGCCGAAACTTACCAGCAATGACGCGCCGCTCAGCCCCTATCGCGTGCTGTGGGATCTTCAGCACACCGTCGACATCCACAACACCATCATCACGCATGATGCCGGCAGCCCGCGCGACCAGCTCTCGCCGTTCTGGAAATCGGTCGAGCCCCTCACCTATCTCGGCTGGGGCAAGACGACACAGCTCGGCTATGGCCTTGGGCTCGCGATGGGCGCCAAGCTCGCAAAGCCGGACAAGCTCTGCATCAATGTCTGGGGCGATGCGGCGATTGGCTTTACCGGCATGGATTTCGAGACCGCAGTGCGCGAGCGCATCCCGATCATGTCGATCCTGCTCAACAATTTCTCGATGGCGATCGAATTGAAGGTGATGCCGGTCTCGACCGAGAAATATCGCTCGACCGACATTTCCGGCGACTACGCCGCGATGGCGCGCGCCTTCGGCGGCCATGGCGAGCGGGTGACGAGTCCGGAGGAGATCGTGCCCGCGATCAAGCGCGGCATCCAGAAGACGCAGGAAGGCGTGCCGGTGCTGCTGGAGTTCATCACCAGCAAGGAAACCGAGGTGTCGCGGCCGGGCACGTGAGCTGGAACGGGCGTCAGCGGCAAGGCCGCGTGCGCTGGCTCCGGCCGCAGAAGATGTGATAATCCGGCCCGGTGCCGCGCAAGCCGCGGCATCAAGCCGGATTAGGAATGACCACCCCTTCCAACGAAATCGAGGAACTCAAGCGCCGATTGCAGTCGGCCGCAGCCGAGAATGTACGGCTGCGCGGCGAGCTTGCGGTTGCGCGTGATCGCCAGAACGCCAGCGCCGAGATCCTGCGCACCATCGCGGCCTCGCCCTCCGACGCCCGGCCGGTCTTCGCGGCGATCGCGTCCAGCTCAAGGCGCCTGCTCGGCGGCTTTTCGGCCACCGTGCTTCAGTTCATCGGCGATGAGCTGCACCTCGTGGCGTTCACGCCGACCAGCCCGGAGGCGGACGAAGGACTCAAGGCGTCGTTCCCGCGCAAGATCGCGGACTTCCCGACTTTTGCGCTCGTGCGCGACGGCGAGACGATCCAGTTTCCCGACAGCGAGGCCGCCGACGTCCCGGAGCTGAACCGGGAGCTGGCGCGGCTGCGCGGCTTCCGCAGCGTACTGTTCATGCCGCTGATGAACCGGGGCGCGCCGGTCGGCATGATCAGCGTCACGCGCGCCGAGCCCGGCGCGTTCGCGCCCGATCTGGTGCAGCTGCTCCAGACCTTTGCCGACCAGGCCGTGATCGCAATCGAGAATGCGAACCTGTTCAACGAGACGCGCGAGGCGCTGGAGCGCCAGACCGCAACCGCCGACATCCTCAAGGTGATGGCTGCCTCGCCCTCCGACGTGCAGCCGGTGTTCGAGGCCATCGCCGCCAACGCCAATCGCCTGATCGGCGGCTTCTCCACGGCGGTGCTGCGCTATGTCGACGGCGCCGCGCATATTGCGGCATTCACGCCGACCGATCCCGCGGGCGATCGCGTGCTCCAGGCTTCGTTTCCGGTAGCGTTCACGCAATTCCCGCCTTACCAGCTCGTGGCCAACGGCGCCGCGGCGCAACTGCCCGACACCGAGCTCGAGCCGGCCGCGCGCGACATCGCGCGCGCCCGCGGCTATCGCAGCATGCTGTTCACGCCGTTGATGAGCGAGGGCGAAGCCATCGGCATCATCATCGCCACGCGCCGGGCGATTGGCCGCTTCACCGAGCATCACGTGCGACTGCTGCAGACTTTCGCCGACCAGGCAGTGATCGCGATCAAGAATGTCAGCCTGTTCAACGCCACCAGGGAAGCGCTGGAACGTCAGACCGCGACCGCCGACATCCTCAAGGTGATCGCGGCTTCGCCCGCCGATGTCACGCCGGTGTTCCAGGCCGTCTCCGACAGCGCCAAGGCGCTGATCGGCGGGCACTCCTCCACCGTCACCCGCGTCATCGACGGCATGCTGCATCTGGCGGCCTTCACCACCGACAACGAGGCCGGCAATGCGGATTTACTCAGCTCGTTCCCGACGCCGCTATCGGCGTCAGGCATTCACAGCCGGGTGGCAAGGAGCGGCCAATATGCGTTCCGCAGCGACATGCAGAGCGAACCTGATCTCACCGAGGCCATGAAGGAGCTGGCGCGGACGCGAGGCTATCGCAGCATCCTCGTGGTGCCGATGCTGCGCGATGGCGTCGCGATCGGCACCATCGCCGTCACGCGGCCGGAGCCCGGTCATTTCCCCGACAAGGCGATCAACCTGCTCAAGACCTTTGCCGACCAGGCCGTGATCGCGGTCGAGAACACGCGCCTGTTCAACGAGGTGCAGGACCGCACGCAGGAGCTCGCCAAATCGCTCGACGATCTGCGCGCCGCGCAGGACCGTCTAATCCAGACCGAGAAGCTTGCATCACTCGGCCAACTCACCGCCGGCATCGCGCATGAGATCAAGAACCCGCTCAACTTCGTCAACAATTTTGCTTCGCTCTCCTCCGAACTGACCGACGAGCTGAACGAGGTACTTGCGCCGGTTAAGCTCGCAGACGAGGTCCGCGCGGAGGTCGACGAGCTCACGGGGCTTCTGAAGGACAATCTGCAAAAGGTTGTGCAGCACGGGCGGCGGGCAGATTCCATCGTCAAGAACATGCTGCTGCATTCGCGCGAAGGCGGCGGCGAGCATGGGCTGAGCGACATCAACGCGTTGGTGGAAGAGAGCCTCAACCTCGCCTATCACGGCGCGCGCGCCGAGAAGCCGGGGTTCGACGTGACGCTGAAGCGCGAGCTCGATCCCGCGACCGGGCAAGCCGAAGTGTTTCCGCAGGAGATCACCCGGGTGCTGCTAAATCTGATCTCGAACGGCTTCCACGCGGTCACCAAGCGCAAGGCCGAGGGCGCCGCCGACTACGAGCCGGTGGTGATCGCCGCGACGCGCGACCGCGGCGACAGCATCGAGATCCGCATCCGCGACAACGGCATCGGCATTGCGGACGAGGTCAGGGAGAAGATGTTCAATCCGTTCTTCACCACCAAGCCGGCCGGCGAAGGCACCGGCCTCGGACTGTCGATGAGCCACGACATCGTGGTGAAACAGCACGGCGGCACGATCGACGTCGCGACGGAGCCCGGCGCGTTCACGGAGTTCACGATCCGGCTGCCGCGCAAGAGCAGTTTTGCGAATGCAGGGGGCTAGGCCCTACTCCGCCATCTCCACCGGCTGCGACGTGGCGGGACCAGCCAGCGGCCGCTCCTCCATCGCAATGAGACAGAGCGCAGCGCCGGTCATCAGCGCCGTGGCGGCGCCGAAGACGTAGCGGAACGCATGCCGCATGTCGTCGGCGGGAATCGTGCTGACGGCGGCGTGATGCTCGCCGAGCGGGATGTCGGCACCGAGCGCGATCAGCAGGATCGCCGCGAACGCCGCGACCGTGAAGGACGACATCAGCGAGCGGAAGAAGTTCAAGGCACCGGTGATGGTGCCGATCTGCGGCCGCGCGACCGAGTTCTGCACCGAGACCACGCAGACCGGAAAGGTCGTGCCGAGACCAAGCGCAAACGCGGCCATCAGCGTCAGCAGGCCCCATAACGGCAGCGTCGTCAACGTGAGTGCGAGGCCGCACAGCGCGGCCCAGGACGTGCCGATGATGGCGACGCGTTTGTAGTGCTTGGCCCGCGCCATGGTACGCCCGGCGATGGCCGCACCGCAGGTCGAGACGGCTGCGAGCGGAATCAGCGCAAGGCCCGCCTCGCTGGCGCTGAGGTGATAGACGGATTCGTAATAAAGCGGGAGCTGGACCGTGAGGCCCGTGATCGCGCCGAGCGCACAGCCGCCGGCCATCAGCCCAAACGGTACGACACGTCCGCCGAGCAGCGGCAGCGGCAGGAACGGCTCGTCCGCCCGCCGCGCGTGCCACACGAAAGTGACGACGAGCGCGACCGCGCCGCCGACCATCGCAAGCACGGTCGGCGACAGCCAGGGATAGCGCGTGCCGCCCCAGGTCAGCACCAGCATGAAGACGACGGCGGAGGCCATCAGCAACACGCCGCCGAGCCAGTCGACCTTGCGCTTGCGGTGGAACACCGGGATCTTCTTCATCCTCGGCAGCAGCAGCGCGATCGCGGCGGCCGCGAGCGGCAGGTTGATCCAGAAGATCATCGACCAGTGCAGATGCTCGGCGAACACGCCGCCGATGACCGGGCCGAGGATGCCGCCGACCATCCAGACGCTGGAGAAATAAGCCTGGTACTGGCCGCGCTCGCGTGGGCTCACAACATCCGAGATCACAGTCTGCACCACCGGCATGATGCCGCCGCCGCCGAGCCCCTGAAGGCCGCGCGCCAGAATCAGCATCGGCATGTTCGGCGCGATCGCGCACAGCACCGAGCCCGCGACGAACAGGCTGAGCGAGGTAATGATCATGGCCTTGCGGCCGTAGATGTCGCTGAGCGTGCCGAACACCGGCGCGACCGCAGTCGAGGCGAGCAGGTAGGCCGTGATCACCCAGGACAGGCTGGAGACGTCCTGGAACTGGCGCCCGATGGTCGGCAGCGCGGTCGCCACGATGGTCTGGTCGAGCGCTGCCAGGAACATCGTCAGCATCAGGCTGATGACGATGGTGCGGACCTCGTCCTGTGACAGCGGCACCGGCGGCGCGATGGACGGCGCGTCGTCGACGCTGATGACCTCGCTCGGAAGGCGGGACAGCTCTTCGGCAATGTCGTCAGGCAACGGCTGGATGTCGGCAGAACTGCTCTGCCGGTCGAACTTGTTCATCTCGATCGGACGTCGTGGGGCGGCACAACGCCGCGAAGGATTCGTTCTATGTAGTCGAATGTAGACAGCAAAATCCTTCCCGGGCAGACACCGCGGCGCATGGGTGCATCCCACCGCAGGGTCATCCCGAACACGTGATCATCCGGATGAACGGAATATCCGCGAGGTCAGATGCTTTCTCATCGTCATGGCCGGGCTTGTCCCGGCCATCCACGATCTTTCGCGCGGTACGGAGAACGTGGATGCCCGGGACAAGCCCGTGCATGACGAGTTTGCGGAACGGCTGATGACTGAAGAGGACTGATCCTGCCCTGAAAGGCGGATCAGTCCTTCGGACGTCGCTTCAGGCGGGCCCGTTTCGGCAGCACGGCCGGCCATTGCACGATGTGGTCCTCGAGATCCTCGTCGGGGATCTCCTCTTCGCTGCCCTCGACCCGGCCGCGCACGGAGACGCCGGCCTCATGCACGGTATTGGGATCGCCCGACACCAGCGGGTGCCACCAATAGAGATCGCGGCCTTCGGCGACGAGCTTGTAGCCGCAGCTCGGCGGCAGCCAGTTCAGGGTGCGGACATTGGCCGGGGTCAGGCGGACACAGTCCGGAACCTTGTCGGAGCGATTCGGGTAGTCCTTACAGGCGCAGCTCGCCCCATCCAGCAGCTTGCAACCGATATGGGTGAAATAGATCTGGCCGGTATCCTCGTCCTCGAGCTTGTTCAGGCAGCAGCGGCCGCAGCCGTCGCACAGGCTCTCCCATTCGGCCGCCGACAGCTGTTCCAACGTCTTGGTTTTCCAGAAGAATCCTTCCTGGCCTGAAGGTCGTTTGGGAGCTGCGGTCATGCGCCTCAACAAAGGTTCGAAAGAGCTACGGCGAAGTCATCTAGAGCGAGCGGCCGTGACGGTGCAAGCAACGCCCTCGGAAGGCCCGTAATGTCCCGGGGTCAATTAGGCCTGTTGTTCAAAATCGCGAGCGTGGCCATTGGTTTATGGGCCCTGCTCGGCTAGAAGGAACAGCAAGTCCCCGAAGGACGCGAACCGGGCGCCTTGGGTTTGCCGCAACATTCCCGCAAGACGTTCCGATGCCGCCCCCGGCCGGGTGCTTGAACGCTTTCGAAGCAAGCCGCAAGGGTTCTAGGTGCGCCAGATCATACCACCGCATTGGAAGCAGAAGGTCCGGAATTTCTTCCTGGATCTCGATGCGCGCATCGATTCCTCGCTGTTCTCCTCGGCCAAGGGCATCCGCGAGCTCTACGAGCGCTACTCGACCTTCATGGACCGGTTCTATGTCGGGCGTTGGAAGCGCTGGGTGTTCATCGAGCCGCTGTCGGAAGCCGCGACCCTCGGCCTCGGCGGCCTGGTCGTGATGCTCACGCTCGCCATCCCCGCCTTCCGCGAGACCGCGGACGAGGACTGGCTGAAGAAGTCCGATCTCGCGGTGACCTTCCTCGACCGCTACGGCAACCCGATCGGCAGCCGCGGCATCAAGCACAACGACTCGATCCCGCTGGAAGATTTCCCGGACGTGCTGATCAAGGCGACGCTGGCGACCGAGGACCGCCGTTTCTACGACCATTTCGGCATCGACATCGCCGGCACGGCGCGCGCCCTTGTCACCAACGCCCAGGCCGGCGGCGTCCGCCAGGGCGGCTCCTCGATCACCCAGCAGCTCGCCAAGAACCTGTTCCTGAGCAACGAGCGCACCATCGAGCGCAAGGTCAACGAAGCCTTCCTCGCGGTCTGGCTGGAATGGCGCCTGACCAAGAACGAGATCCTCAAGCTCTATCTCGACCGCGCCTATATGGGCGGCGGCACCTTCGGCGTCGATGGCGCCGCGCATTTCTACTTCAACAAATCGGCGCGCGACGTGACGCTGGCGGAAGCGGCGATGCTCGCCGGCCTGTTCAAGGCGCCGACGAAATACGCCCCGCACATCAACCTGCCGGCTGCCCGCGCGCGCGCCAACGTCGTGCTCGACAACCTCGTCGATGCCGGCTTCATGACCGAGGGCCAGGTGTTCGGTGCCCGCCGCAACCCGGCCTTCGCGGTCGACCGCCGCGACGAGGCGTCGCCGAACTATTATCTCGACTACGCCTTCGACGAGATGCGCAAGCTCGTCGACACCTTCCCGAAGTCCTACACCGAGCGCGTCTTCGTGGTGCGGCTTGCGATCGACACCAATGTGCAGAAGGCCGCCGAAGACGCGATCGAGAACCAGCTGCGCCAGTTCGGCCGCGATTATCACGCGACGCAAGCGGCGACCGTGGTCGCCGATCTCGACGGCGGCATCCGTGCCATGGTCGGCGGCCGCGACTACGGCGCCAGCCAGTTCAACCGCGCCACCGACGCCTATCGCCAGCCCGGCTCCTCGTTCAAGCCTTACGTCTACACCACTGCGCTCCTGAACGGCTTCACGCCGAACTCGATCGTGGTCGACGGCCCGGTCTGCATCGGCAATTGGTGTCCGCAGAACTATGGTCACTCCTATTCCGGCTCGGTGACGCTGACGCAGGCCATCACGCGCTCGATCAATGTGGTGCCGGTCAAGCTGTCGATCGCGATCGGCCAGAAGGAGCAGCCGAAGGCCCCGAACCCGGCCAAGATCGGCCGTGCCAAGATCGTCGAGGTCGCGCGCCGCTTCGGCCTCAAGGCGCCGCTGCCCGACACGCCGTCGCTGCCGATCGGCTCGGACGAAGTCACCGTGCTGGAGCACGCCGTCGCCTACGCGACCTTCCCGAACCGCGGCAAGGCGGTGACGCCGCATTCGGTGCTGGAGGTGCGCACCGGCGCAGGCGACCTCGTCTGGCGCTGGGATCGCGACGGGCCGAAGCCGAAGCAGGCCATTCCGCCGAACATCGCCGCCGACATGGCGGGCATGATGAGTCACGTCGTCAGCGAAGGCACCGCGCGCCGCGCCGCGCTGGACGGCATTCCGACCGCGGGTAAGACCGGCACCACCAATGCGTATCGTGACGCCTGGTTCGTCGGTTACACCGGCAATTTCACCTGCGCGGTGTGGTATGGCAACGACGACTACTCGCCAACCAACCGCATGACCGGCGGCTCGCTGCCGGCGCAGACCTGGCACGACATCATGGTCGCGGCGCATCAGGGCGTCGAGGTCCGGGAGATCCCCGGCATCGGCATGGGCCAGAAGCTGCCGCCGCAGCAGATCGCCAACGCGCAGGCCAATGCGGCGCCGAAGGTGCTGGAGACCAAGCCCGGTCCGCCGCCAGTGCTGACCAAGCGCGGCGCCGACATCCTGGTGCGCGTCGAGAAGCTGCTGGATGACGCGGCCAAGACGGCGACCAAATCCACTAGCAACGACAGCAAGGCGGCGAGGCCAGCCTCGTCGACGAGTGCGCTCGCCTTCCCGCAGAATTATGCGGAAGAGAACGCCAACACCTCCGCTCCGCGCAAGAACTGATCGAAACCCGTGCGGCTGATCCTGATCACATTGACGGCCCTTCTGCTCGCCACCGTCGTCGGCGTCGGCGCGACCTGGATGACGACGACGCGCGGCACCGAGATCGGCGCGCTGACCATCGGCCCCTGGACCGCCCGCCCGCGCACCGGCACGGCCGACGTCGATCCCTATTCGCGCGCCACCATCGTGCGCAACGGCGAGCTGCCGATCGGCACCGGCGACGGCGTCGCCTTCACCGCGACCGCCGATGACAAGAAGAAGGCGCTCGACGGCCGCTGTGACGTCGTCGTCTCCGGCGTGACCCCGCCGGCGCGGTTCTGGACGCTGACGCTGTACGACCGCAAGGGCCATCTCGTCGCCAATTCGCTTGCCCGCTACGGCTTCACCAGCCAGGAGATCGTGCGCCAGTCCGACGGCTCATTCGAGATCCGCATCGCCTCACGCTCGCGCGCCGGCAACTGGCTGCCGACCGGCGGCATCGAGCGCTACGCCTTGATGCTGCGCCTCTACGATACCCCGGTCGGCGTTGCCACACGCACCCAGCGCGATGCGCCGATGCCTACGATCACGACGGTGGGCTGCTCATGATCCGGCTGCTGTTCACCATCGTTGCCGGCATCGTTCTGGGCCTCGTGGTCCATCTCGTCAGCGTGCTGGCGCTGCCGCGGATCGCGACGCAGGATGCCTATTCGCGCCTGACGCCGATGACGAAGGTGAACGCCGTCACCCAGCTGCCCCTCGCCGACCCACAGACCTCACCGATGCCGTTCATGGACCCGGCCTTTGCGCTCGCGATCTGCCGCTACGATCTGTCGGGCGGTCCGATCAAGCTGGCCGTGCCGGTGAGCCAAGCTTACACCTCGGTGTCGTTCTACACCCGCAACGAGATCGCCTATTACGCCATCAACGACCGCTCGGCCGGCCGCAAGGTGATCGAGCTCGACCTGATGACGGAAGCGCAGCACAACGAGCTGCCCGAGGACGAGGAGGTCACCGCGGCCGACCGGCTGATTATCGATTCCCCTGCTACCACCGGCCTGATCGTGATGAAGGCGCTCGCCCCCGAGCCCGGCCTGATGCAGCAGGCGCAAGGCTCGCTCGCGGCTGCGACCTGCGCCCCGCAGACCGAGCCGCCAGCCAAGGCCGAAGCGCCACGCGGCCGGCGCTGATGCGGGCCGCTTCGGCAGCGCAACAACAAAAACTGCAAAAACAACCCCATGCACAGTAGCGGGGCATTGAAATCATTGCGCTCTTCGGTTGGCGATAACGAAGCTACTGGACGGACGTGTACGCACCTTTGACTAGTCGGGCAAAACACCGGCATACTGGCATCATCGAGAGTTCGTCATACCCGCGCGGAGCAGTCCGTCGCGGGTGTTTTGATTTGGGAGCGCGGACTGCGATGACTGAGGGATCACTATCGTTCCCCACGACAATCAAGACCATCGTGCCAGTTCGATCAGAGTAGGAGGGTCCTAGGAATGACGGAAGCCGAATTGCTTTGAGTCATAACCCAAGCGCGATCTCGGCCCATTTCAACATGCGGTCGCTATTGAGGAACGCCAGCACCGCCGGCTCCAGTGACGCGGGCGCGCCCGGTCCAACCAAAGCCGTCGCGGCCACCATGTCACAGCGCTGATTGAAGGCGAGTGAGAGCGCGGCGTTGCGATTTCCCTCGACGCGATAAGCCCGGCTGCGGCCGCGCATCGGACCGACGATGATCTCTCGACCGGCACCGATCGGCGTTGCCTTGCCAATCAGCGCCAGGTCGCCCATTTTCTCGAGGTCGTCATCGTCGGCGACGCCGGTGACGCAATTGCAAAACCCGAGCTTGGCGCGAACGTAGAGCTGGACCTCGCCGCCGCAATCCTCGGCTTTGCAGCGGAATGCCTTTCCTTTCCCCCAGGGATCTGCGCTGAAAGGCCAGTCGGTTTCTGACCACACCGGGCGGACCTCGCCGAGTGCCGCTGTAGCGCGCGCCGGTTCGCCGGATCGCAATGTCCAGACTGCAGCGACTGCGCAGAGCAGTGCGGTGGCTGCGCCGATCGCAACGACTTTGCCTGTCAGGCGCATGGAAGCTGCCACGGCACTTTTGCTAATTCTGAGCCATGAACTTTCGTGCGGCCGCGAGGTCTTCCCGCGAGGAGTCGCCATTGCGCGCCATGTCGACGACTTTCGCGTAGTACTGACGTGCCTTCACGGCATCACCCGCTTTCTCGGCGGCGTGAGCGGCGCCGATCGTCGCGCCAAAGCGGTTCGGCTCCTTGCGCATGGTGCTTTCGAACGCGGCCAATGCCTCCGTCGCCATGCCGCGTTCGAGCAGCATGGTCCCGTAAAGTTCGCGCGCCGGGGCAAGCGGTCCCGGCGTCACGATCGATTTTTCGGTCTTGTCTTCGGCGTCGGCGGCAAGGCGCATCGCCTCCAACGCGTCCGCCTGTTTTCCCTGGGCATTGAGCTGCCAGGCTGTGGCGACCTGCCGCTGAATGTCGACGATCTCGGCCCAATACGGATCCTTGTCCTGCTGCAGCTTGTCCCGCAGCTCCGCCAGCTTGGCGATGTCCGCCGTTGCGGCGTCTGCATTGCCGGAGCGCGCGGCGCCAAGGGCGCGGGCGAAATAGGTGATCGCATCGACATAGGCAAATCGGCTCGGCTCGACCTTCAGCGCGGCAGCGCCCTGCCAATCGCCGCGCTCGACCATATAGCGCGCCTGACTGGCAGCTATCGCGTAAGGACCGGCGCGGACGGCCGGCGCATAGCCCGTGGTTGCAACCATGTCCGCGATGACGTCGCGGGCTCGGTTGTCCTGCGCAAGCTGGAGCAGGGCGTAGACCATATAGTCTTCGGCGTGCAGCTGCTCGCTGGGGTCCTTGCCCTCCTTGGCAGCCTTGGCGGAACGGCTATTGGCGTCGATGGATTCGTTCCAGTAGCCGACGCGCGTGAAAATGTGCGACGGCATATGCAAAGCGTGCGGCGCCGCCGGCGCGATCTCGGAATAGCGCTTCGCAGCGTCGAGACCTTGCTCTGCGATCGCCGGATAGTCGTAGAGGTGGATCAGGTAATGCGCGACGCCGGGGTGCCGCGTCTGCCGCTTGAAGATCGGCTCCAGGATGGCAGCGCCCTTGAGCTGGTTCGCATAGGTCTTGTCGTTTGGTGACGCTGTGACATTCAGCGTGATGGCGTAGGCGATCTGCGCCTCGTCATCATCGGGATAGCGCGCGGCGACGGCTTCGGTTGCCTTGAGATAGGCCTGCGCGCGCTGGCCAAACGTCGTCTTTTCGTCACCCGAGTAGAAGGCCAGCAGCGCGTCGATATAGTCGCGTTCGCGTTCGCTCTTGGCGCCGAGTGCCTTGGCCTTCTGCAGCGCGGCGAGGCCCTCGGTGAGGTTTTCCTTCGGCGCGGGAAAATGCGGATTATACAGCAGGCTCAGGGCAATGCCCCAATAGGCGATCGCGCATTCCGGATCGGCCTGCAACGTCTCCTCGAAGATCTCTTTCGCGGGCCGATACCAGAACGAGTGCTGATAGCGCATTCCGCGGTCAAAGCGGCGCTGCGCCACCTCATTGCAGGAGGTCTGGAAGTGAACTTTGCCAAACTGCTCGTCGGTCCCGTCCTCCGCGCGTGCCGCAGGCGTGGCGGAGATCAAGCCCAGCGTAGCGAGGGCGAGAAGAGAGACGGTTCTCAAGGCGAGCGCGCGCATGGGCCCCTCCGTTTCTGTTCAGAACAAATTTGGTCAGATGGCGCCGATAAAAGCCGGGGCGCTGAAGTTCGCAGTGCTGAAATTGGCGATGGCAATTGCGTGTTGGAAGGATTTGCCCATTCGCGATGCGAGTCAATAGGAGCGTTAGGGAAGCACGCCTGTCAGGCTCCATCCGCCTGTGCGCGAATCGTACGCCCCTCCTCCGTCATTAACATTGCAATATCAGGCGAGGCTCTCCGGTTTCCCGGCATGTAGGCCGCAATGACGGCTTGTGGGTCACTCGCGGATATTGCCGTGCTCGATGGCCGTTTCGGCAAGTGACTTCGAGTCGAAGCCCGACCCTGGCTCTTCGGTGGCCCGATGACCGGCATTGACCGAAACGCAGCCGTGCGACACAGCGCGTCGAGGATCATTCAAGCTCGGGCGCGCGGAACTGCGGCACGCCCCCTGCACATTTCCCGCGGCAGTCAGCGTGAGCCCCATGGCAGGAGCTGTCACGCGACAGTAGGACGCAATCGCAAATCGATTATGTCGTTGAACCCGCACATCTCGAAAGCTACCGATCGGAGAAATCAATCCTCGATCGGAGGAACGCATGAGCACCATCACCGGCGGTTGTCACTGCGGCGCAATCCGTCATGAAGTCGAGGGCGACGCGATCGTGCACGCGCTGTGCCACTGCCGCGATTGCCGGCTTCAAGCCGGTGCTTGTTCGACCGCTTTCCTCCGCAGCCGTAGCGACAGCCCCGGTCCGGCTTCGCGCCAACGTTTGAGGGCGTTCCAGCCGCGAGCTTGATCCGCGCCTCAAAACTCCAGCTTGTCACGTATGGCCTCGATCCCGGCTTTCGCGCAAGCTTCGTCCGCGTCACCGCCCGGAGCACCGGATACGCCGACCGCTCCGACCAGAGAGCCGCCTGCCTCGACGATCAGCCCTCCTCCGATGATGACCGTTCCGGGAAGATGACGAATGCCCGCCTGCATCATGCCCGGCTGGCTCATCGCATTCAGCTCAGTCGTGCTGGTTTTGAATGACGCAGCCGTCCACGCTTTGCCGGATGCGGTCAATGGCGTGTGGGGGCCTGCAAAGGGATCTCGCAGCATCACTTGCGTGACGCCGAAGCGATCGACGACAGCGACGGCGACCTGATATCCCCGGGTGCGGCAGCTGTCCAACGCAGCGCGCGCAAGATCGAGCGCCAGCTCCGGACTAAGCGATCTGTAGGCAACGAGGGCTTCTTCCGCCCGGATTGGACTGATGGACGCGATCAGCAGGGCCGTCGCGACCGGCAGACATCGAACATTCATGACGATCTCCGGCAAGGGTGGACAAAGATCTATTTGATCTCACCATATGACAGATCATCGAACAGGGTCACGCTATCCGCCTTGGTCCACAGGCCAATCATGCCGGCGTCTGTAATCGTGGCGTCGTCCACTTCGAATAAGGGTTTTCCGTCATAGGTCACCTTGAACCGACTTCCGGCGAAGTCGCAACGCAACGCGTGCCACCGTCCAGGCGGCACCGGCGTACTGACGCCGTAGCCGCCCTTGCGACCGACAATCTCCAGCGAACTTCGTATGCCGTTGATTGTCTTGTAAGCACGACATTGTCCTCCAGCGCGTTGGCTCGCACGACGTAGTAATTGTCGGCGTCCTTGGCGCGCCAGATGACTCCGGCGCGAGGGCTAGGGCGGCATGAGCAACGGTGCGATTGGCGCGCCGCGGAATTCTGGCGGTGAACTGGTACCGACGCATTCGGCAGCGCCGAACGATGGCGGGAGCTGTCAGGCGACAGTAGGACGCAATCGTAAATCGATTGCGTTGTTGAAGCAGCAAGCCTTGAGAGCTACCGATCTGCGAAGCCTTCAAAACGGGAGGAACGCATGAGCACCATCACCGGCGGCTGTCACTGCGGCGCAATCCGTTATGAGGTCGAGGGCGAAACGATCGTGCACGCGCTGTGCCACTGCCGCGATTGCAGGCTTCACGCCGGCGCCCCGGTGGTCGGCTGGACGATGTACGCGGAGGATGCCGTCAAGGTGACCAAGGGTGAACCCAAGGTGTACCGGTCTTCGGAACATGTGCGGCGGCACTTCTGCGCTAACTGCGGAACCGGCCTGTTCTATTTCAACGCCAGCATGCCTGGGATCATCGACGTCCAGAGCGCAACCTATGACGATCCCAATGCCATACCGCCGACGATGCACATCCAGGTCGCCGAGCGCCTGCGCTGGATGGAGCATGCGCACGAACTGCCGACGTTCGACCGGTTTCCCCCACAGCCGTAGCGCGAGCAGTGACACGCGCCGACAATATCTCCCGCATCACAGGAACCCGGTCGAAATCCACGGGATCGCGGCGACCACCAGCGTGCCGGCCAGCAAGGCCACGATATAGCCGACGATCGGCTTGATGCCTTCGTCGGGGCTGATGCGGCTGATCGCGCATGCCGCATAATAGCCGACCCCGAATGGCGGGGCGAACAGCCCGATGCCCATCGCGAGAACGACGACCATCGCGTAATGCACCTCGTGCACACCGACCTGGCGGGCGATCGGAAACAGTAGCGGCCCGAACAGCACGATCGCCGGAATGCCTTCGAGCACGCTGCCGAGAATGACGAACGCGAGAATCGTCACGCCCAGGAAGACCGGCGTTCCGCCCGGCAGCGCGGTCATGAACTTCGCGAGCGATGCGGAGAAACCCGATTGCGTCAGGGCCCACGCCATGCCGGTCGCGGCGCCGATGATCAGCAGGATCGCGCCGGACAGCGATGCGGTCTCCACCAGCATCGGATAAAGCCGGCGCCAGGAGAACTGGCGGTAGATCAGGAGCCCGGTGAGAACCGAATAGACGATGCCGATCGTCGACACTTCGGTCGCGGTCGCGACGCCCTCGACCACCGCGGCGCGGATGACAAAGGGCAGCGCCATGGCCGGAATTGCGATGACGAAGGCGCGGCCGATCTCCCTCCCCGTCGCGCGCTTCACATGCGAAAGGTCTTCGCCGCGGTATCGCCACCAGACGACGGAGCAGAGACCGATCGCCAGCACGATGCCAGGCAGCAGACCGCCGGTGAACAGCGCCGCGATCGACACGCCGGTGACCGAGCCGATCGTGATCAGCACCAGCGACGGCGGAATGGTCTCGGTCTGCGCTCCGGTTGCCGCAAGAAGCGCGACGAGATCGCCAGGCTTGGCGCCGCGCTTGGTCATCTCGGGAAACAAGACCGGCGCCACTGCCGCCATGTCGGCCGCCTTCGACCCCGAGATGCCCGACACCAGGTACATCGCCCCGACCAGGACATAATGCAGGCCGCCGCGCACGTGGCCGAGCAAGCTGGCGAGAAAGCCGACCATGGCCCGCGCCATGCCGGTCATTTCGATCAGCAGGCCGAGGAACACGAACAGAGGCACCGCCAGCAGGATCAGATGGCTCATACCTTCGTCCATCCGTCCGATGATGACCACATCCGGCGTGCTCGTCGTCAAAGTCAGATAGCCGACTGTGGCAAGGCCAAAGGCGAACGCGATCGGCACCGCCGCCAGCACCATGGCGCCGACGATGACCACGAAGAAGATCAGCAGGTTCAGATTGCCGAGCGGCTTCAGCACCGGCGCTGCTAGCACGAGCACGGCGATGATGCCGGAGACGAGTGCGACGGCCGCCAGCAGGCTGCGCAGGCCGGCGATGCGAACGAGCCGCAGAACCGCCGCGACCAGCATCAATCCGATGCCGACGGGCAATGCCGTGGCCCGCCAGCTGTTGACGATCTCGAGCGCCGGCGTCGTGACGAACACCTCATCGGCCGCAAATTCGTAGGCGGGATGGATCACCAGCAGCAGGAATGCCAGTGACGCTGCGGCGGCAACGACGTCCAGGAAGGCGCGCGCATCGGCGCGGAGCATGCCGATGATGGCCGTCATCCGCATGTGCTCGCCGCGCTGGAAGGCGATCACGGATCCCAGCATGGCGAGCCACAGGAACAGGATGCCGGCAAGCTCGTCAGCCCAGATGATCGGGGCATGAAACACGTATCGGCCTACAATGCCGGCCGACAATACGACGATCTCGGCCAGCACCAGGAGGGCGGCCGGGATCGCAACCACATGACCGAGCACCTTGTTGACCTTGACGGCCCACAGGCGCACACCAGCTTGAGGCGCCGCCACGGCGACACCTTCGTCGATGTTGGGCGTATGGTTGATGGCCGTCATGACAGCTTGCCCGCCGCCTTCTCGAGCTGCGCCCAGGCCTCTTCGCCGAACTTGCCCTTCCAGTCGGCGTAGAAGCTCGTCTTGGCGAGCGCCTGCCGGAACGCACCGCGGTCGACCTCGATGAACTGCATGCCCTTGGCGGTCAGATCCGCGCGCAGCGAGTCGCTCAGCTTCGCGATATCGGCGCGCTCGTCCTTGGCCGAACGATCGAACTCGCGCGTCACGATAGCCTGTACGTCTTTCGGCAATTTCGCGAAGGCGCGCTTGTTGCCGAGGATCCAGTAATTGTCCCAGACATGCCCGGTCAGGGAGCAGGTCTTCTGCACCTCGTAGAGACGGGCGGTCGCGATGATCGGCAGCGGGTTCTCCTGCCCGTCGACCACCTTGGTCTGGAGCGCGGAGTACACTTCATTGAAATTGAACGGCGCAGGTCCCGCACCGAGGGCCTGGAACAGAGAGGTCAGATTGGGAGCCGCCGGCACGCGCAGCTTGAAATTCTTCAGGTCCTCCGGCGTCCTGATCTCGCGGCCGGACGAGGTGACGTGGCGGAAGCCGTTGTCCCAGGGGCTCGACACCGCCATGATCGGCGTCCTGGCGATCTGCGTGCGGATATAGGCGCCAAGCTCGCCATCCATAGCTTTCCAGACGGCGTCATAGCTCGTGAAGAGGAACCCGAGGTTCACGATGCCCGCAGCCGGCACCAGCGTTGCGAGAATCAGCGACGACAGGTTGAAGAACTCGACACCGCCGTTGCGCACCTGCGTCAGGAGATCGGTGTCTGAACCGAGCTGGTTGGCCGGAAACAGGTTGATCTCGAGCCGGCCGCTCGTCGCCTCGCGAATGCGGTCGATCGCCTCCTTGGCGCGGGTGTTGACCGGATGCGTCGGGTCCTGCCCCGTCGCGAGCTTGTAAGTGAACTCCGCCGCCGACGCCGGGCGTGTGAGAATACCGCAGAGTGGCACGGCGGCGCCCGCCATCAGCAATCTGCGACGGCTGAGGGTGGTCGGCTTGCGCAAGGTCATCGTTTCCTCCTGTTGAGCATGGATTGATCTGCAGCGACGGCTTTCGCCACCAGCTGTTGCTGCTGGCCGGCTCTCGATGCGCCGGCATTGGACAGCAGCTCTCGTTCTCCACAGCGTTGCCGCGAAGCATGTCGATCTGGTCAGTTACGAAAGGTGGCCGCGGCGTTAGCGCAGCCACTCCTTGATCTGCCGCGTCACTTCCGCGGTCGAGATGCCGTAGCGGTCGTGCAGGGTCGGAAGCGCGCCGGCGGCGAGAAATTCATCGGGGAGCCCAATCTGCCGGAACGCCGGATGAACGCCCGCGCGCATCAGCAGCGCCGCGACCGCTTCGCCGAGGCCGCCGATCACGGTGTGGTTCTCGGCGACCACGACCAGACGGCCCGGCTTGCCCGCTTCGCGCAGGATCGTCTCGGTGTCGAGCGGCTTGATCGTGGGCACGTGCAGGACAGCCGCATTGACGCGATCGTCCTGGAGGGACTGGGCCGCCTCCAGTGCGCGCATGGTCATGATGCCCGAGGAGATGATCAGGACGTCGGCGCCGTCGCGCAGCAGCGCGGCCTTGCCGAGCTCGAAACGGTAGTTGTACTCGTCGAGCACCAGCGGCACCTGGCCGCGCAACAGGCGCATGTAAACAGGCCCGTGATGCGCGGCGATGGCCGGCACGATCTGCTCGATCTCATGCGCATCGCAGGGATCGATCACCGTCATGTTGGGCATCGCGCGAAACAGCGCGAGGTCCTCGGCGGCCTGGTGGCTCGGTCCGTAGCCCGAGGTCAGGCCGGGCAGCGCGCAGGCGATCTTCACATTGCGGTCTTCTTCCGCGATGGTCTGATGGATGAAGTCGTAGGCGCGGCGCGAGGCGAACACCGCATAAGTCGTGGCGAACGGCATGAAGCCTTCGGCGGCGAGCCCCGAGGCGGCGCCGAACAGAAGCTGCTCGGCCATGCCCATCTGATAGTAGCGATCGGGAAAGGCCTGAGCGAAGATGTGCAGATCAGTGTATTTGCCGAGATCGGCTGTCATGCCCAAGACGTCTTCGCGGCTGCGGGCAAGCTCAACCAGCGCATGGCCGAATGGCGCGGGCTTGGTGCGTTGCCCTTCCGCCGCGATCGAGGCGATCATGGCCGAGGTGGTCAGCCGCGGCTTTCCGGACGGTGTCGATCCCACGGACTTCATGACTGCTCTCCCGCGTCCAGTGCCGATAGCGCGAGCTGCCATTCATGCGGCTCGACGCGAATGAAGTGATTCTTCTCGCGCTGCTCCAGGAAAGGAACGCCCTTGCCCATCAGCGTGTCCGCGACGATCATGCGGGGCTTTGCCTCGGGATGCGCCATCGCGGCATCGAAGGCACCCAACACCGCGTCGAGATCGTTGCCGTCGGCACGCTGCACGAACCAGCCGAACGCCTCGAGCTTGTCGACCAGAGGCTCGAAGCCCAGCATCTGCTTCGATGGACCATCGGCCTGCTGATTGTTGACGTCGACGATCGCGATCAGATTGTCGAGCTGGTGGTGAGCCGCCGACATGATGGCCTCCCATTTGGAGCCCTCGTCCAGCTCGCCGTCGGAGAACAGCGTGAAGATGCGCGACGCCGACCGCTTGCGCTTCAGCCCAAGTGCCATGCCGACGGCGATGCCAAGACCAAGGCCAAGCGAGCCGCCCGACATCTCCATGCCCGGCGTATAGGACGCCATGCCGGACATCGGCAGTCGGCTCGCGTCGAAGCCGTAGGTTTCGAGTTCCGCCTCGGGAATGATCCCGGCCTCGATCAAGGCTGCATAGAGCGCGATCGCATAGTGCCCGTTCGACAGCAGGAAACGGTCGCGGCCTTCCCAGGCGGGATCTTCGGCACGAAACTGCATGGCGTGAAAATAGGCCACCGCCAAGACGTCGGCGATGTCGAGCGCCTGCGCGATATAGCCCTGGCCCTGAACCTCGCCCATCAACAGGGCGTTGCGGCGGATGTTGCGGGCGCGCTGTGCGAGCGTCGGCGCGTTTGCGAGCGTTGGTGTTGCCATGATCGTCTCTCCCCTCCGCTCAGTGGATCAGCATGCCGCCGTTCACGTCGATGACGGCGCCGGTCACGTAGGCCGAGAGGTCGGATGCGAGGAAGGTGTAGATGCCGGCGACGTCGGTGGCATCGCCGAGCCGACCAAGCGGAATGCCCTCGAGGATCTTCGCCCGCATCTCGTCCGTGAGCTTGCCCGCGGTGATGTCGGTGCCGATCAGGCCCGGCGTCACGCAGTTGACACGGATGCCGTCGGGCCCGAACTCGCGCGCCATCGCCTTGGCGAGCCCGAGCACGCCGGCCTTTGCCGCCGAGTAGTGCGGTCCGCCGAAGATGCCGCCGCCGCGCTGAGCCGAAACCGACGACATGCACGCGATCGAACCGCTCCTGCGCTTCTGCATGTGCGGGATCACGGCCTGCGACAGGAACAGGATGCCCTTCAGGTTGACGTCCTGGATGCGGTCCCAATCTTCCGGCTTGATCTCGAGAAGCTTCACCGGCTGGGTCACGCCGGCATTGTTGATGAGGATGTCGATCCGGCCGAATTTCGCCATCACCGTTTCGACCGCCTTGATGCAGGCCTGCTTGTCGGCGACGTTGCAGGCAAGGCCGAGGTGCGGCTCGCCAGTGACCGGTTCGAGGCCGCGCGCTGCGTCTTCCGCGGCAGCGCCGTCGATGTCGAGAATGGCGACCCGGGCTCCCTCGGCCGCAAAGCGGCGCGCTGTTGCAAGGCCAATGCCTCGCGGAGAGGCCGCTCCGGTGATGATCGCTGTCTTGCCGCGTAGCAGCACTGTGGTCCTCCCTGAATGGCTGTTGCCGGGCACCCGACGGCGCCCCCGTTCTTGTCCCGTTTGATTATGCGGCAGCGCGCCTTCGGACAAACGCGCTGTTGTCTTGCATGGGTGAATTTGGTTCACTTGTCGGATGCTGCTGTCCAGTATCCCGATATCGTCCATCCGCGCCTTCGAGGCGGCCGCACGCACCGGTTCGTTCCGGGACGCGGCGAACGAGCTGCATCTCACCCCGAGCGCGGTCAGCCACGCCATTCGCAAGCTCGAAAGCGCGATGAGCACCGTCCTGTTCGAGCGCAGCTCCCGGGCGGTGCGGCTGACGCCGGCGGGCGAGAACCTGATGCGTCATGCCGGCGCCGCGTTCGACAATCTGCGCCGAGGCATCGAGGAGGTCGCAGGCCGCGGCCCGCAATTGTTGCGGGTGCATTGCGCACCGAGCTTCGCCGCCCAGTGGCTCGCCCCGCGGCTCGCCCGCTTCATGGCCGCCGAGCCCAAGCTCGAGGTTCGGCTCGCCGCCAACACGGAATATGCCCGGTTCAGCAACGACGATTTCGACATCGACATCGTCTACGGCCAGCCGAGGGCCGAAGGAGTCGAGATCATTCCGCTGGGCGAAGAGACCGTGACGCCGCTCTGCACGCCCGAGCTCGCGAAGAAAATCCGCAAACCGAAAGACCTGCTCGACCAGGTGTTGATCCGCTCGGACGTCAAGCAGGTGCAGTGGCATCAATGGTTCACGGCCAACGGCCTCGAAGCGCCGGCCATCCACGGCATGCGCTTCGATCGCAGCTTCCTGGCAATCGCGATGGCGTCGAGCGGACTTGGCGTGACGCTGGAATCAACGCGGCTCGCCGAGCGCGAGATTGCGACCAAGCTGTTGGTGGCGCCACTTGCCAGACGTTCCACCGACATTCGCTATGTCGGCCATCATCTGGTCTTTCCCCGCGCAGGCCAGCAGCGTCGGGCCATCCGCGCCTTTACCGAGTGGATCACGCGCGAGCTTGCGGCCGGCCGCTCGGCTTGAGCGCGTAGGCGCGGCCGCGATGGCGGCGTCATACGCGGCGAGCAATAATCACCAGCTCGGCTCCGCGTCAGCTTTTCGTGCTGGCGGTCTTGTCGAGCGCAGCACGCAAGCCCTCAGCAAGCTTGATCGCATCGTCGTTTGCCCAGAAATGCATGAAGAAGAGCCGCGGCTGCTCGTCCAGCATGTGGCTGTGCAGCGCCGTCACCTCGATGCCGTGCGTGCGCAGCGCGACGATGACCGGGTTCACCTCGTCGCTGGTGAGGACGAAGTCACCGGTGATGGCCGCCTTGCCGCCGCCGGTCGGCTGGAAGTTGATGGCTATCGCGACGCCCATCGGGCCGACGGGGGTCAGCAGCATGCCGTCTTCCGTGATGGGGTCGCGCCGCTTGACGTTGAACTGGTAGACGCCGCCATTGCCCTGCCCTTTGACGCCGATGATCTGGTCGAGCTTCGCCGTGTCGAGGTCGATGGCAGGCGGGTTCCCCGCCGCCGCGACCGTCAGGGGGGTTTTGCTTTCGGCGAGGGCATCGTGGATTGCCGAGGCCAGCTTGACGGGATCGCCATGTCCGGCGACGTGCATGTAGAAGGTCGCCGGGCTCGCGCGCAGGAGATGATTGTGCACGGCAGTGATCTCGATACCGCTCGCGATCATCTTCGCCATCACAGGATTGATCTCGGTCTCGAGGAGCACAAGGTCACCCATGACCATGGCGCCGCCATGCGCAGGCTTGAACGCAAGCCAGCCGCCAAGCGCGAGCGCCGGCTTGATCGTGACTCCGTCCAAAGTCACGGTGAGATCGGTACGAGGGAAGCCGTAGCGGTGGACATCGTCCGCAACACTGGGCTTGCGGCCCAGCGTCTCGTCGACCTTCTTCCAGTCGACATCCTGCGCATGAGCGCTCGCGATGAAGCAAGCACTGACGCCGATCAGCGCCGAGATCGTCTTTCGCATTGATCTACTCCTTGAGCTTGGATTGCAGGCTCTCGCCCCCAAGGGTTCACTTCTGCTCCTTGATCTGACCGCTACTGTCCATGACGAGCCGCACGTCCTTGCCGTTCTTCACGGCCTTTGCGGTCGTTCCCTCTGCGGTCGACTTGATGTCGCTGACCTGCGAATAGCCGGCGGCCTGCAGTTTGGCGACGAACTCCTCCTGTGTCAGAGCATGTGCGCTCGACAGCCCGCCTGCAGTCGCCAGAAGCAGGACTGCGTGAAAGATCGCTGGTGTACGCATGATCGTTCTCCCGGTGGTATTCCCCGCCCCAGGTGAAGCCCGCTTTGTGACGTCGCCTGCGGGCAAAGGCCCACGACGCGCGACAGGGTGCCAGCACCCGATGCCCTCGCCTATGGCGCGTCGGCGCGGTCGCGCGCCGATCAGTCGGGACAATTTGTGGGATGGCTTGGAGGGTCGAAAATGACATGCTGCGTCCCTGGTGAAGATCAGGACGCGATTCTTCGGCATGTCGCCTCGCGGGGGGATCGCACACCCCCGTCACCGCAAATAGAAACCGTGATGGCAGAGCTGTCAATCCGAGGTTTACCCTCAAATCGCCAGCGCGCGTCACGAAGAGTTCACCGTCGAACGGAACCGCCAACCCACCAGTTCGAAACGACCGGAGGATCTCATATACATTGCCCGCGTTGAGGCGTGTATTCGAGCGGGCTTGCGCGCTCAGCTTTTCGAGACGACCGCGCGGCCGTAAGGAGGCTGCGCTGCGACCGGCGGGTTGGCGGTCTGGGCGGCGAGCTCGCCGACCAGGCGGTCGGCATCGGCGGCCATGCCGTCGGGAGCCTGGATCACCAGGCGTTCCAGCGCCCAGCGATAGGACGAGACGCGCTGCTCCAGGCACTGCTGCACCCACTGCACGATCAGCGAGTTCTCCTGCATGCGCGCAACCGCGTCGTCCCTCTCTCTTGGCGAGAGCGCGGAGACGCGCGCCATGCTGGCATCGCGCTTCCTGTCGAGATCGATGACGCGGATCGCAGAGGCGAAGAACGGCTCGAACCGGGTGATGTCGTTGCGCACGTCCTCGATCAGCTGCGCATAGCGCGAGGAATGCGAGCGGTGCGGCTCGTCGATCAGCGTGCGTCCGTACATGGTGCGGTCGAACACGATCTTCTGCCGCCAAGGCGAGGGCAGCGGCTTGTAGTCACCAAACACGCTCTTCCAGGCCGGGCGCGACAACGGCGGCTCGATCATGGGATAGGCGAGATCGCGGAGCTGGCGTTCTTCGTCGGTGAGCTGGAATTGCGAGGGCTTCAGGCCGACGCTGGAGGTGACCTCCGCGCCGAGCCAGCGATGCATGTCGTCGCTGCGCATGTCGGCGCGGGTGCGACCGAAATCGCCGCCGCTACAGGCGCCGAGCGCAGCGCCAAGCAGCGCGAGCAGGACGGCCGATACGAAAGGCCGGATCTGGCGGATGGTGTCCGGCATTGCAAAAGCCTGAAGTCAGCGGCGGCGACGACGGCGCCCCGGCGCTGTGCCCTGCTCCGGCCCACGATCGCCGCTGGTTTCGTCCGCCTCGCGCTCGATACGGATCACCGGGAGGATCAGAACCGTTCCCGTTTCCGTGCGCGGTGTGGCATCCCCCGACGAGCCTGCCCGGCGACCGGCCGGAAATTCGATGATCGTCCCCATATCCAGCTCTCTATCAATTGCCGTGCGACCAAACGCGCTTCATGCAACATGCATTCATTAAGATCAGTTATGGTTAACGGGATGTAAACGCCCTTTCCGGACCGTAACCGCACGGGCCGTACCGCGCCGTCCCGTTGCGACAACGCCTTAAATTGCCGGGCCGGCTTCACGCCTCGTTTTCCTTAACGAGGCTTTAAAAGAACCTGCGATAGGCTCGCGACAAGGATCTCTCCCGAGTTGCGTACGCCTCCATGACCAAGTCGCTGTTTCCCGGATTCGACGGGCTGATGACCCTCTCCCGTCGCGAAGGCGTCGACATCCGTCCGACGCTGCTGCGCGTGCTGACCGATCTCTATGTCCAGACGCGCGTCCACAGCGATGACGAACAGCGGCAGTTCGTTGAACTCGCCACGCGATTGATCGACCAGGTCGATGACGCGACGCGCGCGGCCGTCAAGGCGCGGCTTGCGGTCTATCCGACGACGCCCGTCCCGATCCTCCAGAAGCTCGGACTGGTCGCCGCCCAGGAAGGCCGCAGGGTTCCGCTGGCGCGCGAGATTCCCACCTCGCCGCCGGCACCCGCCCCGGTCCGCACGCCCACCGAGGCCGAGCAGCGCATGGCCTCGAACATGGCGATGCAGCCGAAGGACGCCGCCGAGATCCACGACATGTTCTTCCGCGCCGGCGCCTCCGAGCGCGCGCTGATCCTGCACAATCTGGCGCAGACGCCGCTCAAGGCCGCGCCGCGGATTCCGACCCTGCGCGCCAAGCGCGCGATCCAGATCCTGGAGATGGCGGCGATCGCGGGCGACATCGAGAATTTCACCTTCGAGCTCGGCGACAGCCTGATCCTGCCCTCACGCGTCGCGACCCAGATCGTCGGCGATGCCGGCGGCGAGGCGCTCGCGGTCGCCGCGCGCGCGCTCGACATGCCGAGCCCGGTGTTTCAGCGCATCCTCCTGTTCTTCAAGCCGGAGATCGGGACTTCCGTGAACGACGTGTACCGGCTGTCGCGGCTCTATGACCGCCTCAGCGACCGCTCGGCGCTGGTGATGCTGGCGGCCTGGCGCGGCTCGACGCTCGCGGTCACCCGCGCAAAGTACCAATCCGCGCTACATGACGGCGAACGCCAGCGCGCCCGCGCGGGCG
>NZ_PSRT01000040.1 GCF_004212635.1 Bradyrhizobium genosp. SA-3
GCGCGCGCGCCGTCGCGCGACCAGCCGGCCGTTTCGCGGATGTTGACGAAGCTGATCGCATCAGGCCGCTCGCCGGCCTCCTCAGTGAACTGCGGCGCCTGCTGCGTGCAGGCGATCGTCAGTGCACCTCCAGCGGCCGCCGCGCTGCGGAAGTGATCGAGCTCGGCGCCGCAGAGATGGCGAAAGCTCTTGATCTCGCAGTTGGGACATCCACGCTGAATCGCGGCCGAGTCGAGACGCATCGTGTCTTCGCACGAGCAGATCAGGACGGTCTTGGATGGCTGCTCCAGGTTAACCCCTCCGCCAATCCGGTACCGACGACGGACTCGCGCCGGCCCTTCGCTTCCTATAGAACATTATCCATCGGGAAGAAAAGGAAAGCGGAGGACGGCCTGCCGTCGATCCCAGTCAGCCACGTTTCCCTGGTGGAACCGATCCACCTGCCGCCGCCGTTCACATTGGTGCGGCTGCGCGAGAGTGGCGACGCTTTTGCCCACGCATGCCGCATTGCACCAGAGAGCGGCGCCGGAACGCTCGTCTATGTCGGGCGCTTTGACTTGGCGGAGTTCGCCGTGGTGCTCGAGCCGGCCGAGCCGTTACGCAGCGCGCGGCGCGCGTTCTACGCCGGCATGGTCGCGCTCACCGATGCCTTGCGTGCCTACGCTCCGCCGAGCAAGCCGATCACGATCGGCTGGCCGGATGCCGTCAGGATCGACGGAGGGCTGGTCGGCGGCGGGCGCATGGGTTGGCCTCTCGCGGCCATTGAGGAGGAGCCGCCGCCATGGCTGGTGTTCGGCGCGATGATCCGGACGGTTGCCATGAACGAGGATGAGCGGGGTGTTCACCCGCTCGCCTCGGCGCTCGACCAGGAAGGCTTTGGCGAGGCTGGTGCGGCGCAGATCACGGAGAGCTTTGCCCGGCACCTGATGCTGGCATGCGATGACTGGCAGGCGGGCGGTTTTGATGGCGTCGCGCGCGAATATCTTTCCCGCATGCCCCGCGAACGGCAGACCGTTCAGCGCATCGATGATCGCGGCGATCTCCTCACGCGCCGGATTGGGGCGGGCGAGATCGAACGTGGCGACCTCGTGCAGGCGCTCGCGACGCCATCCTGGCTCGATCCGGCGCTCGGAGGGCCGCGGCTGTGAAGCTCCTGCGTACCATCGCGCTCGATCCCTCCGACACCTTCGTGTTCGATGTAGCGGCGGAGCCGGGTGAATGGGCCGTCTCCGGTGCTTTCCGCTTCTGGGATTGCGACGGTGCGAAGCTCGAGGGCAAGGCGCGCGCGGCGTTTCGCGGCGGGTTCCTCGGCGTGCAATCCTGGGGCTGGTCGACGCTGGCGCAGATCGTTCCGGCGACCGAGGATGATTGCCGCAGCCTGGTCGATCTCCTTGCCAGGCAGCTCGTCGATCGTTTCGGTGCGCCGGACATGGCGACAGCGATGACCGCCGCGGAAGAGGAGGTGGCGTTCTCGCAGTCGCTGTGCACCCATCCCGTCAGCTCGCTTATTGCAGTGCACCGGGCTTCAAGCGATGGCGAGGTTCGCGAGTCCTTTCGCCGACTGAAGCTCCGCGAAGGGCAGGGGCACGGCAAGGCGTTCTCGTTCATGGAAGTGGAGGACGACGTCCAGCCTGACGGCGACGTCAGGCTTGCGGATCTGGGCCGGGAGCCGACCGTCAGATGAACGATTTTTGGATCGCCTGCGGCCATCATCTGCTCGATCGCGACGAGGGCGGTGGGCTGTGCATCACCGACGAATTCCTCAAGGCCTATTTTGCCCGTCCCGAGCTGATGCCCCCCGATGATGCATGTCCGGTCGAACGCCGGTTGCACCGCGAACTGCTCGCCGATCCACGTCAGGGGGTCGGCGCCGACGAAATTGCCGGAATTTCCGATGCCGATGCCCGAGAGAACTGGCAGTTCGTGCTGGCCTTTCGCGATCTCCTGTTGCGGCATCCGACGCTCGAAGCCGCCTATCTTGCATCGGTGCGATCAGGCGCGAACGACCTGCCGCCGCTGTTCGTCAACCAGCTGGTCCATGTCATCCTGCGCAACGCGCTCGACGGCTGCGACGACCCGTTCGTGCTGCGCGCGGCCGAGCTGTTCTTCCGGGTCCAGCGGATTCTGCCGCATGAGCAGGCCCTGCTGCTCGGCGACGAGGAAATAGTCGGCGGCCGTAGTCCGACCCCGGTGCTCTCCCTGATGTCGATGCTGGGCGCCACCACCGATGCGGTACTCGATGTGTTGAGCGACGAGAATGTCGGGGTGTATTGGCAGCGGAGCGACCAATTCGACATGGCCCTCGACCTCACGGCCGGCGGACGCGGACCAGCCGCGCTGGCGGAGGCGATGACGCGCTGGATCTCCCACCTGCTGGGCATCGACGTCACGATCGAGCCGCTGCGTGCGTTGCAGGAGGCAAAGCTCACCTGGTATGTCGGGCTCGATGCCGACGCCACCAAGCTCGGCGACCGTCTGTGGCACGGCGAGGAACTCGACCAGCGCAGCGCCGACCGGGTGCTCGCACTGTTCCGGCTGACTTTTGCGGATTTAGGCCGCGCGCATAACGATGTCCGGGACGAACCTATCTACCTGATCCTGTCAATGACGGCGGATCAGAAGCTCCGGATGAAGCCACAAAATCTGCTGACCGGCCTGCCGGTGAAGCGCCTGGAGATGGTGACATGAGCCCGGCGGCATCGCCACTAGTGTCCATCTCCGTCGGCGTCGTCGTCGAGCGGCACAAGGCCGACTCGCCCTGGGTGGACTTCGTCTGGCGCGGAATTGCCGTCCTGCCGGACGAGCCGGCGGCACAGCCCTGGACCGTGCTCCGCGAACAGGACGGCACGACCCTGTTCTATGCCGGAAGCGCGACCGTGGATCTCTATCCCTCCGAGACGGCGCGCTATCGCGACAATCTCGCCTCCGGCAGTCCGAGCATCTGGACTGTGCTGTCGCCCTCGGAAGGCGCCTGGCCCTATACCCTTACTGCGGTTACCGCCGACCCCGCTGAGGGCGAGGGCTTTACCGAAGCCGCCGACAATCTCGTCGAGGCCGTGCCGATGCCGGAGGTGCTGCGCGAAGCAATTGAAAGGTTCGTCGCCGAGCACCATGTCGAGCGGGAGTTCGTCAAGCGCACGCGGCGCCGCGCTGATCCCGAGGCGCTGGCGCGCCGCGACCATGAAGGGGACAGGAATGAGTGAGGAGGAGTTCCTTGCACGTTGGTCCCGCCGCAAACGCGAAGCGCGAGCGGAGCCAGCGAAGCCTGCCGCGGCGCAGCCCACGCTGCCGCCCGAGGCCAAGGACGATGATAGTGAGTTCGATCTCACGAGCCTGCCGTCGATCGACGAGATCAATGCTGCGACCGACATCACCGCGTTCCTGAGCAAGGGTATTCCACAGCAGTTGAGCCGTGCGGCTCTTCGCCGCGCCTGGGCGACCGATCCCGCAATTCGCGACTTCGTCGGGCTTGCGGAGAATGCATGGGACTTCAACGACCCGACCGCTATGCCGGGTTTTGGGCCGCTGGATTGTTCGTCGGAACAGCTGGCCGCACTCGTCGATCGCATCGTCGGCGGGGTGCGTGAGGTGGTCCAATCCCTCCCCGAGACGACGATTGAAACAGCGGATCCTTCGGCGGAATTGCATCAAGCCGACGCGACGGCCGCATCGAATGTTGTCGAGACATCAGACGCGACGGAACAGCCGGCAATCTCTGTTGCGGTGCAACCAACAGTCGCGGACAGATCTGCGGATTTCGCTGAGCCCGTCAGGCGCCGTAGTCACGGTGGTGCACTGCCGCGCGAGCAGCACGACTAAAGGATATAGGCTCAGGCTATGGACGGATGATTGACCGTCCGTGGAACCGGGACTACGATCCCCCTAGCTCTTTGTTACCAAAGCAATAATCAAGCAGACGGGACTCGGATGGGAGGTCCACGTGCGTGATGACGGGCTTGATCGCGCAATCGATGCTGCAGGCGGCATTGCTCAGCTTGCGCGCAAAATAGGTATCACCCAACCCTCCGTCTCGAATTGGACCCGCGTGCCAGCACAACGGGTGGTTGCAGTCGAGGCCGCGACCGGCGTTGCACGCAACGATTTGCGGCCCGATCTCTACAGCGAACAAACCGTATCAGCAGAACTCGTCGATTCCCTCGATGCTGCGCGCGCGCAGGAATACGCGTTGCTAGCAACGTTGCTGTCCGCGTCGCCGTCGAAACGATTGCTCGAGCAGCTTGCGGCATTGACCGGTGACGCAACGCCACTCGGATGCGCGCATGCGGTGCTGGCCAATGCGGCCTCAAGCGCGGTCGCAGCGAAAGTCGAGCGCGAATATTTTGATCTGTTCGTGGGGCTCGGTCGCGGCGAATTGCTGCCTTATGCCTCGTACTATCTCACCGGCTTCCTCAACGAACGGCCGCTGTCGCGCCTGCGTGGGGACCTGGCGACGCTCGGCGTCGAGCGCGTCGCCAACAATTCCGAACCTGAAGATCACGCCGCCATCATTTGCGAGATCATGTCGGGCCTTGCCGGCGGGCGCTTCGGTGCCTCGCCAGAGGCACAGCGCGCCTTCTTCGAGAAACACGTGTCGCCCTGGATGGGGCGGCTGTTCGCGGACATCGAGAGCGCCGGGAACGCGGATTTCTATCGGGCGGTCGGCGCGCTCGGTCGCACCCTTATCGAGATCGAGACGGAAGCATTCACATTCGCCAACTGACCGGCACGCGCAGGTCCAGGAGAGATGCGATGAGTGAAGACAAGAAGACCACAGTGGGACGCCGCGACTTCCTGCGCAAGGTCAGCATCGGCACGGTCGGTGTCGGTGCGACACTCGCGACACCGTTGGTCGGCTCGGCGCAGGCCGACAGTGAGACCAACGATGAGAAGCGCAAGGCGCGCTACCAGGAATCCGACCACGTCAAGGCGTTTTACCGCGTCAATCGTTATCCGGCCAAGGGAGGCTGACCGTGCTGATCAAGCGAACACACCAGCATTCCCCGCGCCACGGCTCCGTTGTCGAGTCCCTTGCGGGGCAGGCCGGCGGTCTCGACCGCCGCAGCTTCTTGCGCAAATCCGGTCTTGCCGGCGGTGCGCTTGCCGCGCTCGGCACCTTGCCGGTCGGCAGCGTGCGCAAAGCGGAAGCAGCAATGGCTGGTCCGCTCACCGCAGGCGCGACCATCCGCAAGAACATCTGCACGCATTGCGCCGTTGGCTGCACGGTGACGGCCGAGGTCTTGAACGGCGTATGGATCGGCCAGGAGCCGAGCTGGGATTCGCCGATCAATCGCGGCTCGCATTGTGCCAAGGGCGCCTCGGTACGCGAACTCGTCCACAGTGAGCGGCGGCTGCGCTATCCGATGAAGCTGGTAAATGGGCAGTGGACCCGCGTCTCCTGGGATACCGCGATCAACGAGATCGGAGACAAACTTCAAGCTGTACGTGAGAAGTCGGGCCCCGATTCCGTCTATTGGCTCGGCTCGGCCAAGATGACCAACGAAGGCGCTTACTTGTTCCGCAAGCTTGGTGCGTTCTGGGGGACCAATAACACCGATCATCAGGCTCGCATCTGCCATTCGACCACCGTGACCGGCGTCGCCAATACCTGGGGCTACGGCGCGATGACCAACAGCTACAATGATATCCGCAATGCGAAGACACAGGTCATATTGGGCGGCAATCCGGCCGAAGCGCATCCGGTCTCGCTGCAACATCTGCTCGAGGGCAAGGAGCTGCAAAAAGCCAACTTTATCGTCATCGATCCGCGCTTGACGCGTACGGCGGCCCACGCGACCGAATATGTGCGGATGCGCCCGGGCACCGACATCCCGGTGCTCTACGGCATGATGTGGCACATTCTCCAGAATGGCTGGGAGGACAAGGAGTTCATCCGGCAGCGCGTCTACGGTTTCGACGACATCAAGAAAGAGGTTGAGAAGTGGCCTCCGGAAGAAGTCGAGCGCGTCACCGGCATTCCCGGCGAGCAGCTCAAGCGCGTCGCCAAGATGTTCGCCACCGAGAAGCCGGCAACCCTCATCTGGGCCATGGGCCAGACCCAGAAGACCGTCGGCACTGCCAACGTACGGGCGAGCTGCATTGCGCTCCTGATGACCGGAAATGTCGGGAAGGCCGGCGCAGGCGCCAACATCTTCCGTGGCCATGACAACGTGCAGGGCGCAACCGATGTCGGGCTCGATATCGTCACGCTGCCGTTCTACTACGGCCTCGCCGAAGGCGCCTGGAAGCATTGGTCGCGGGTTTGGGAGGTCGACTATGACTTCCTGAAGTCCCGCTTCGACTCCAAGCAGATCATGGAAACCCCCGGCATTCCGCTGACCCGCTGGTTCGAGGCAGTGACATTGCCCAAGGATCAGGTCGCGCAGAAAGACAATGTGAAGGCGGTGTTCGTGCAGGGACACGCCTCCAACAGCATCACCCGCATTCCTGAGTCCCTCAAGGGTCTGAAGGCCCTCGAGCTGCTCGTCATTGCCGACCCGCATCCGACGACCTGGGCCTCGCTCTCCGTCGAGGCGGGCCGCAAGGATGGCGTCTATATTCTGCCGGTCGCTACGCAATTCGAATGCAAGGGGTCGCGCGTCGCCTCCAACCGCTCGCTGCAATGGGGCGAGCAGATCGTGAAGCCGATCTTTGAATCGAAGGATGATCTCGAGGTCATCTATCTGATGGCGAAGAAGCTCGGCTTCGCCGACCAGATGTTCAAGAAAATCAAGGTCGAAAACAATCTTCCTGAAGCCGAGGATGTGCTGCGCGAGATGAACCGCGGTAGCTGGTCGACTGGCTATTGCGGGCAATCGCCCGAGCGCCTCAAGGCGCACATGAAGAACCAGGCCAAGTTCGACATGCTGAGCATGCGGGCACCGAAGGACGATCCCGAGGTCGGCGGCGACTATTATGGTCTGCCCTGGCCGTGCTGGGGATCACCTGAGGTCAAGCATCCCGGCACGCCGCTGCTCTACAACACCAATCTGAACGTGATGGACGGCGGCGGTACGTTCCGGCCGCGGTTCGGCATCGAGCGTGAGGAGAAGCTGCCGGACGGCACGACGCGGAAGGTGAGCCTGCTCGCGGACGGCTCGTACTCGTTGGGTTCGGGAATTCAGGACGGCTACCCGGAGTTCACGCTGGCCAGCCTGAAGAAGCTCGGCTGGGACAGCGAGCTCACCGAAGCGGAAATGGCCGTGATCAACAAGATCAATCCGGCCAATCCGGACACGGTGTCGTGGGCGCTCGACCTGTCGGGAGGCATCCAGCGTGTGGCGCTGGCGCATGGCTGCGTTCCTTACGGCAACGGCAAGGCGCGCATGAATGCCTTCGGTTTGCCCGATCCTATCCCTGTTCACCGCGAGCCGATCTACACGCCGCGCGTCGACCTCGTCGCCAAGTATCCGACGCTGCCCGACGCCAAGCAGTTCCGGATGCCGAATATCGGGTTCTCCGTGCAGAAGGCAGCGGTGGAGAAGGGAATTGCAAAACAGTTCCCGCTCATCCTGTCGTCCGGCCGTCTGGTCGAATATGAGGGCGGCGGCGAGGAGACCCGCACCAACCCGTGGCTTGCCGAATTGCAGCAAGACATGTTCATCGAGATCAATCCTGCCGATGCCGCCGAGCGCGGTGTCAAGGACGGTGGCTGGGTGTGGGTCACGGGTGCAGAGAACAATTCCAGGGCGAAGATGAAAGCGCTCGTCACCGAGCGCGTCGGCAAGGGCGTCGCCTGGATGCCATTCCACTTCGGCGGCTGGTTCGCGGGCAAGGATCTTCGCGGCAATTACCCGAAGGGCACCGACCCGATCGTGCTCGGCGAAAGCGCCAACACGATCACTACGTACGGATACGACCCCGCGACGGGCATGCAGGAGCCCAAGGTCACTCTCTGCCAAATCGCGGCGGCTTAGGAGTAACGACGATGGCACGTATGAAATTTCTCTGCGACGCCGATCGCTGCATCGAGTGCAACGCTTGCGTCACCGCCTGCAAGAACGAGCACGAGGTGCCCTGGGGCATCAACCGGCGTCGCGTTGTGACCATCAATGACGGCAAGCCGGGCGAACGCTCGGTCACGATGGCCTGCATGCATTGCACCGATGCGCCGTGCGCTGCGGTGTGCCCGGTGAACTGCTTCTACACCACCGCTGACGGCGTGGTGCTGCACTCCAAGGATCTCTGCATCGGCTGCGGCTATTGCTTCTACGCCTGTCCGTTCGGCGCGCCGCAATATCCGAAGGTCGGTAACTTCGGCTCCCGCGGCAAGATGGACAAGTGCACCTATTGCGCCGGCGGTCCGGAGGCGGACGGCAGCAAGGAAGAATACGAGAAATACGGCGCGAACCGGCTGGCCGAGGGCAAGCTGCCGCTGTGTGCCGAAATGTGCTCGACAAAATCGCTGCTCGCAGGCGACGGCGAGATCATCGCGCAGATCTACAAGGAGCGTGTGATGAAGCGCGGCTACGGGTCGGGTGCCTGGGGGTGGAAGACGGCCTATCGCGAGACGATCGAATCCTGACGAAGGTCGCGCGAACATTGAGGAGGAGCTCATGGTGTCGTTTGCAAAACTCGTTCGGGCGGCTGTCGGGGCCGGTGCTTTACTCCTCCTCATCGTGGCAGCTCCGGTACCGGTAGGCGCCCAGCAGGTCAATCCGACCGCGAGCTCGGTCAAGGAGCAGCAGCTCTTGCAGGAGCTGAACCGGATCCAGGGTCGCGTCAGCATCCCTGATCAGAGGTCCGGCGTTCTCGAGCAGCCGCAGGGGCGGGAATGGCGCGAGTTCCACAATGTCACGCTGCGCTGGATCGGCGGCATCGCGATCATCGGTATGCTGGCAGTGCTCGTGATCTTCTATCTCACCCGCGGCATGGTGCGCCTCGAAAGCGGACGGTCCGGCCGCACCATCGTGCGCTTCAACATCTATGAGCGTTTCGTGCATTGGATGACTGCCACGTGCTTCATCATTCTGGCGATCTCCGGACTGAACATCACCTTTGGGCGACCGCTGCTATTGCCGCTGATCGGCTTCGAGGCCTTCTCCGAATGGTCGCAATGGGCAAAGTACGCCCACAACTATCTGAGCTTCCCGTTCACCATTGGGGTCGTTCTGATCCTTTTGATGTGGATCGGCGGCAATATTCCGAACAAGGTGGACGTCGCGTGGATGAAGCGAGGCGGCGGCATCGTCGGGCATGATCATCCGCCGGCCTACCGATTCAACGCCGGCCAGAAGGCGATCTACTGGATCGTCGTGATCGGCGGCGGTCTCGTCGCTGCGAGCGGCTATGTCCTCATGTTCCCGTTCTACACGACGGGGATTGAAGGCATGCAGCTGGCCCAGATCGTCCACTCCATCGTGGCTGTGCTGTTCGTCGCGGCGATGATTGCGCACATCTATATTGGTACGATCGGCATGGAAGGTGCGTTCGAGGCCATGGGCTCGGGCGACGTCGACGTCAATTGGGCCCGCGAGCACCACAGCCTCTGGCTCGACGAGCAGACGGCGCGAACGGGTCCGAACGACGGACAGCCTCAACGCGCGACCGCGGCGGCCGAGTAAGGCGGACAGCCTGAAAGCGGAGATGCGCTCTACTGTGCCGGCTCTCTCGCAAACACGACAGAGCGGTCCTGTATCTCCAGCTCGGGCAGCTTGCTGGCCTGACCGGTCTGCAGTTCCTTGATGGATGGCATGCTGCTCTGACCGATATGGAGCAGTACGTGCGATCTGAGCACGCTGCTGGCGGCACCGGCGAGAAGCAAGGCTGCGATGAGCGAGGGCATGAGACGTTTCATGCGCATCTCCGTCTGCCATTCCATCCGACACGAGAGGTACACCTGGATTGTCCTGCGCGGTGTGAGCCACTTCACAGCCAGCGGTTCCACAGTCGTCGGCTTGGCCCGCGCAGCGAGGCCCGCGCGGGTAGGAGCCCGCAGAGTGGCCGATACCGCGCGAAGCTTCGCGAGCAAGTTACGGAATTGTTCCGTTTCAGCCGGTCAGCGATTTGCGGTCAGTTGCTGACGGTATCGCTCGGCATCCCAATTCAGCAGCGCGCACTCATTCTCCCGCGTCAGATAGCGAACCTGCGCGGTCAGAGGTAAACGGCCCGTCACCAGGGCGAGACAGCTCAGCATCGCCTCGGCGCCGTCGCTCGCGTCCTTGCGAACGATGCAACCGAGACCCGGTACGAGCAGCGCGACCGGCTGCGGCATCCCGTCCGCCTGCATCCGCGATGCCTCGGCGCGAAGATCCTGGCCTTGGTCCAGAACGGGTAAGCCCGGACCGAGGAAGACCACATGATCCGGATAGAGCGAACCGTTGATCGCAATGGCGCGGCTGTAAGAGTCGATTGCGATGCTATGGGATCGCGGATCCTTTGGCAGCCGATACCCTGTGCCGCCACAGATGGAACGAAGCGCGTCTTCATCTGCGCCAATTGCGGAGCGCGGCGCAAGCGCGAGGCGGCTCTCGACCTCGTCGACCAGCGCCTCTGCGCCGGCACAGGTCTTGGCGCCGACCACCAGGCCATGATTGCCGAGGACCAGTACATCTACTCTGTCCTGCGTCAGCGCATGGTCTACGGCCTTGGCCAGTGGCAGTCCGGGATGATGATAATCGAGCCAGCGCCAGGCCAGTCCATCCAGTCGCTCGGCGAACTCGGCGCGCGCATCGGTCCGCACCGCCCAGGCGATGGTGTTGACCGAATGGACGTGCAGCACGACCGGATGCGGCATGAGCGCATGGAGGGAGGTCTCGATCGAGGCGCGCAAGGCCGTGCCGGCGCCAGGCGCGAGGGGCACCCGTTCGTCGCCTTGCGACAGCGCCGCGCGTGCCGCACCGAGCGAGACGGGCACGAAGATGTCCTTGTGCTCGGCATCCGCAAGCCAGGTGCCGGAGGCCTTTACCCACAGCAGGTCGTCATGCTTGATCGACGAGTTGCCGCCGGCGCCCTGGACCAGGAGGATGTTGCGGCCGACGCGCGCCGACATGCGGCGAAGCTCATGGAGCAGGGCAGGTTGCTGTTGCATCGCGCGCCTCTCACCAGGCCAGATGGTCCATCGTCCAGTGCGGCATCCGCGCATCCGCTCCGGGCGGTTGTCGTACCAATTCACCCGGCGTCTGATCGCGGTGCACGCCGGACCTAAGCAGCAGTGTCAGCATGCCGGCGCGGCGGGCGCCGGCGACATCGTGGTCGAGGCTGTCACCGATCATCAGCACGCGCGCCGGATTCGGTTGGCCCAACCGTTCGAGCGCTGCCGCAAAGATCGGCGCGTGCGGCTTGCCGACATAGGTCACACGGCCGCCCAGCGTCTCGTAGAAGCGTGCCAATGCGCCGGGCGCGGGGATCAATCCGGTGGTGCCGAACATTGCGAGGTCGGGATTGGCGCACAGCATCGGCAAGCCGCATGCAGCGGCTTCAGTCAGGCATGCGCGCCAGTGTTCGGGCTCGGCGACGGCGTCGTCGAGACCTGCGAGCAGAATGAAGTCGGCCTTGCCAACGTCTGCGACGAGATTGAGGTCGAGTCCATCGACGATCGCATGATCGCCGCCGCGAGCAATCAGGAGGCAGGTGCGGCCAAACGCGATGAAGGGCTGCTGCGCACGCGCCTTCAGGCCGTGCCAGGTGACCTCACCGGACGTCAGGATGCCGTCATAGGCGTCCGCTGGAAGGCCGAGCGAGGCAAGCCGTGCGGCGTTGCTGCTCGCGCGCTTGCCGGAGTTCGACAGCACAAGCACGCGCTTGCCAACCTTGCGTAGACGCGCAACGCAGTCGCGCGCCAGGGGAAAGACGGCCTGGCCTTCGTGCAGCGTGCCCCATTGATCGAGCAGCACGTGATCGAAGCGGTCAGCGATCCTGTGGAGACCTTCGATTTCGATGAGATCGGCGATCATGGCGGGCCGCCTCGCAGTGCCAATAGCGCCGCGCCGTAACTTGCCTCCGTCTCTTCGGCAACGCTCACGGGAACGCCAAGAGCGCGGCGTCTGATCTCGGTCCAGGCCGCGTTCTTCGCCCCGCCGCCGATGCTGATGACGCGTCGCAGCTTTGGCGCTCCGAGCTCGGCCAGGCGCCGATAGGCGAGCGCTTCGATCCCCGCGATGCCTTCGAGCAGCGCCTGGAAGAAGCGATGGTCGTCCGCTGGGCGCGGTGCGACCCTTGCTGGCAACGCTGGATCGGCGATTGGAAAGCGCTCGCCGGGCTTGGGCAGTGGGTAGTAGTCGAGCCCGGTCGGCGTCTCCGGCTGCAATTGCGGTGTCAATCGGTCCATATCGGCGGCGGTGAAATGCGCGAGCAGTGCTCCGCCGCCGGAATTGGAGGCGCCGCCTGCGAGCCAGCGCTCGCCAAGCCGGTGCGAGTAGACGCCCTGATGGGCGGCGAAGATCGGCCGTGTCGCCAGCAGCTTCACGACCAGCGTCGTTCCGAGTGAGGTTACTGCATCGCCGGGCGTATCGGCGTGGGTCGCAATGAAAGCGGCGACACCATCGGTGGTGCCGGCCGCGATGCGCACTGCCGATGACAGGCCCAGCGTGGCTGCGATTTCGGGATCAATATCCGCAAAGGGGGTTCCCGGTACCAGCACCTTCGGCAGCAGTTCGCGGGATACGCCGAGCTCGTCGAGCCAGGCCGGCCAGGTGCGTGTCACGGGATCGTAGCCGAGCTTCAGGACGTTGTTCTCATCGCTGATGCCGTGACGTCCGACGAGCCGCCCTGCGATCCAATCGGCCTGATGCACGGCAAAACGCGCCTGGCCCGCTTCCGCGCGATCCAACAGATACAGCAGCTTCGCCAACGCGCTGCTCGCGCCGTGCGCACCGCTGTCCGAGGGGGCCACGGCCGCAATGCGGGCAGCCTCCGCTGCTGCGCGCGCATCGTTGTACATCAGCCCCGGCGTGCAGGGCCGACCCGCTGCGTCGATCATCAGGAGCGTGCCTGACGTGCCATCGACGCTGACGCGCTCGACGGTCTGGAGATCGATCGTGCGGCCGAGCTTGCGGATCGCGACAGCCGTCGCATCCCACCAGAGTTCCGGATCCTGATCGATCGCATTGCCGTTCTGTCGTGGCGGGGGAAGAGGCGCCGATTCCATTCCGAGCTTGGCGCCGCGCGCATCGACGGCGCAAGCGCGAACGCCGCCGGTTCCGACGTCGATGCCGAGGAACACGCCTGCCATTCGACCTCCCAGCGTGATGGCAACCATTGCTGATAGCGCAACTAGATTGCACCGCAGCACGTTTGGGGGATTGACGTTCCAATCCGCCTCTGCAATTTTTTGCAAGACGTGAAGAAAATTGCAAGCGGGCTTTTCCGGCGTGGCGATACCTTCCGACAGGCTGCCGATGGTTGACGGTGAGGCGTCGCTCGCAACGCGGGCGGCGTGGCTCTATTTCGCCGCCGGGCTGACCCAGTCCGAGGTCGCCGATCGCCTCAACATCCAGAGCACCAAGGCGCATCGGCTGATCGCGCGCGCGAGCCGCGAGGGCATGATCCGCGTCTTCGTCGAGGGGCCCGTGGCCGAATGCGTCGCGCTGGAGAACACATTGGCCGAGCGCTACGGTCTTTCTTTCTGCCGCGTCGCGCCGGATCTCGGCGAGGGCGACCTGCCGCTGAAAGCGCTGGCGCTCGAAGGCGCGAGCTTCCTGCGGCAGGTCCTGGAGCGCGGCGAGGACAAGATCATCGGCGTCGGTCACGGCCGCACGCTCGCCGCGGTCGTCGAGCAGTTGCCGCAGACGCCGGCGCGGGACGTGCAGTTCGTCTCCTTGCTCGGCGGATTGACGCGGAAATTCGCCGCAAATCCGTTCGACGTGATTCATCGGCTGGCGGAGCGTACCGGGGCGGAGGCTTATCTTCTGCCGGTGCCGGTGTTCGCCAATTCGGTCGCCGATCGTGCCGTGTTGATGAAGCAATATGGCATCGCGGACGTGTTCGCGCTCGCGCGCAAGGCCTCGCTCCTGTTCGTCGGCATCGGACAAATCCATGCCGAAGGCTTCCTGGTTTCGAGCGGCATGATCAGGCCGGACGAGGTCGTCGAATTGAAGCGTGCCGGCGCTTGCGCCGACCTGCTTGGACATTTTTTCAACGCCGATGGCGAAGTGCTCGACATCGACCTGTCGGCGCGCGCGACCTCGATGGAGGCGGCAGACCTCAGGAAGCATCGCATCGTCGCCATCGGCGGCGGGCTGGCCAAGGTCACGGCACTGCGCGCGGTGCTGCGCAGCCGTCTCCTGCACGGTCTCATCATCGACGAGGCAACCGCTCAGGCCCTCGCGACGGAAAAGCCGGAGGCAACATCCGGCAAGACTACCAAGACCAGGAATAAAGGTCGGAAGGGAAAGTAAACGCTCATAACGGGAGGTTGCTCATGTACGATCGCGAGAAGAATCTATTCGATTCCTACGCCGCCAAGCGCATCAGCCGGCGTGATCTGCTGGATGGTGCCGCAAAGCTCGGCATCGCCGGCGTTGCCGCCAACTCCGCCTACGTCGCCGCGATGTCGCGGGCAATGGCGGCGGACTTCAACTGGAAGGCCTATAGCGGCAAGACCATCAAGCTGCTGTTGAACAAGCACCCCTACGTCGATGCGATGATTGGCGATATCGAAGCCTTCAAGTCGCTTACGGGGATGAACGTCGCCTACGATATCTTCCCGGAGGATGTCTATTTCGACAAGGTCACCGCGGCGCTGTCCTCGAAATCGGACCAGTACGACGCCTTCATGACCGGCGCCTACATGACCTGGACCTACGGTCCTGCCGGCTGGATCGAGGATCTCAACGCCTACATCAAGGATCCCGCGAAGACCAACCCGGCCTTTGCTTGGGATGATGTGCTACCCGGCCTTCGTTCCTCGACGGCGTGGGACGGCGTTGCCGGCTCCGAGCTCGGCTCGGGCAAGGCCAAGCAATGGTGCATTCCCTGGGGTTATGAGCTCAACAACATCACCTACAACCGCAACATCTTCGACAAAGTTGGTGTCAAGCCGCCGAAGAATCTCGACGAGATGCTCGATGTCGCCGCCAAGATCACGAAGGATGCGGGCGGGCCTTATGGCGTCGGCGTCCGTGGCTCACGCTCCTGGGCCACGATCCATCCCGGATTCCTGTCGGCCTACTCGAATTTCGGCCAGAAGGATTTCGTGATGGAAGGCGGCAAGCTGAAGGCCGCCATGAACACCAAGGCCTCCAAGGAGTTCCACGAGAAATGGGTCAAGATGATCCAGACCTCGGGCCCGAAGAACTGGTCGACCTACACCTGGTACCAGGTCGGCACGGACCTTGGCGCCGGCGCCTCCGGCATGATCTTCGATGCCGACATTCTCGGCTACTTTATGAACGGCGGCGAGAACAAGGAGAGGGGTCATCTCGGCTACGCGCCGTTCGCGGCAAACTCGGCCGCCAAGGCGCCGACGCCCAACGTCTGGATCTGGTCGCTCGCGCTCTCCAGCTTCTCCAAGCAGAAGGACGCGGCCTGGCTATTCATGCAATGGGCAGCCTCGACCGAGCACGATCTGTTCGGAGCCCGCAAGATGGATTTCGTCAATCCGGTGCGCGCGTCGGTGTGGAAGGACAGCGAATTCCGCGACCGCATCGCGAAGTCCTATCCGGGCTATCTCGAGCAGCATGATCTGTCCTCGCCGGGCGCTAAGATCTACTTCACGGCCCAGCCCCTGTTCTTCGACTTGACGACGGAATGGGCCGCCTCGCTTCAGAAGATGGTGGCAAAGGAGGTCAGCGTAGACGAGGGGCTCGATAAACTCGCCGACAGCATCAATCGTCAGCTCAAGCAGGCAGGCCTTGGCTGACTTTGCCGCTATCGACGCCTCGCGTGGTGCCCGATTCCTCCGCGCCACGCCAACCCGCCGGTTCGGAACGCCCATCGGATCCGGGCCGGCGGTGTTGAAGCCAATGCGTGATCCGGTATCGTCATGAGCATGGTCCAGCTGTCCCAGACGAATGTGCTACCGCGCCGCGCCACGAGGCTGCGCGGGCGGATGCTGCCCTATGTGCTGAGCCTGCCGGCTCTGCTCGTTTGCATCGCCATCCTGGTTCCCTTCGTGACGGCGGCAGTTTACTCGCTCCAGCGCTACCGGCTGAACCTGCCATATCTGCGCGGTTTCATTGGGATCGACAATTACATCGATTTTCTCTCCGACCCCGCCTTCTGGAACACGCTTCGCATCTCGCTCACCTATACCGCGTTGACGGTCGTGCTTGAACTGCTGCTCGGCCTCGGCATCGCCTTGTTGTTGCGGCGTCCCACACGCTTCCATAACGCAGTGTCGATCGTCCTGCTGTTGCCGCTGATGACGGCGCCCGCGATCGCCGCGTTGATGTGGAAGCTCATGACCAACCCGAGCTTCGGTATCCTGTCTTACCTCGTGAGTCTGTTCGGCGTGCATGATTTCAAATGGGCATCCGATCCCTCGAGTGCATTGTTCACGGTGGTGCTGGTGGATGTCTGGGTCTATACGCCCTTCATCATGATCCTGCTCCTGGCGGGCCTGCGCTCGTTGCCGCGGCAGCCGTTCGAAGCCGCGGCGCTGGACGGCGTGCCGGCAAGCTTTGTCTTCTTCCGCATCACGCTGCCGATGCTTGCGCCCTACATCATCACCGCCTCGCTGTTTCGCCTGCTGGATTCGATCCAGCAGTTCGACATCGTCTATGCGATGACGCAAGGCGGCCCCGGTGATCGGCTGATGGTGTTCCAGGTCCAGGCCTATCTCGAATTCTTTCAATATACCAATGTCGGACGTTCGGCGGCGTTGCTGATGATCCTGTGGCTGATCACCAATCTCCTTTCGAACATCTTCATCAGGAACTGGCTGCGGCTGCGGGCGCGCGCCCACGGCCACGCGTGAGGGCGGGGAGGCGGCAATGGATCATTCCAGTCTCGCAGGTCGCATCTTCCGCGGCGTCGCGCTCGCGCTTGTGCTCGTCTTCTTCATGTTTCCGATCGTCTGGATCTTCCTGATGTCGTTCCAGACCAATGAGCAGATCCTGCGGATTCCGCCGCGCATCCTCTTCGAGCCGACGCTCGCCAATTACCGGGCGCTGATTTCAGGACAGCTCCGGACCGCCGCCGGAAATCTCGAAATATCGTTCATGCGCAACCTCGTGAACAGTTTCGCGCTATCGAGCGCAGCCGTGGTCCTTGCCTTGCTGCTTGGCGTGCCCGCGGCCTACGCCTTTGCGCGGTTCAAGTTTCGGCTCGGTGAAACCATCGCGTTTACGCTGTTGTCGTTTCGCTTCGCCCCGCCGCTGCTGGTGCTGCTGCCATTGTCGCTCTACTACCAGCAGCTCGGCCTCAACGACACCTATTTCGGCATCGTCTGGGTCTATCAGCTCATCGCGCTGCCGCTGATCCTGTGGATCGTGCGCGGCTACTTCGAGGACATCAGCCCGGACATCGAGCACGCCTATCGTCTCGCCGGTCATACATGGCGCGAGGCGTTCACACGGATCGCGGTGCCGCTCGCCGGGCCCGGCATCGCGGCGGCCGGTCTGCTCTCCTTCATCTTCTGCTGGAACAATTTCGTGTTCGCGCTGATCCTGGCCTCGGCCGACAAGCAGCCGGTGACCGTCGGTGCGCTGGCTTTCGTCACCGCGTCCGGCATTCAGTACGGCCAGATCGCAGCCGCGATCGTGCTCTCCGTCACGCCGACCCTGCTGCTCGCGCTCTATGCGCAGCGCTATCTTGTGGAAGGCTTGTCGCTCGGTGCGGTGAAAGGCTGAGGCCATGGCGCGTCTTGAACTCAACGCTGTCGGCAAGTCGTTCGGCCCGGTCTGCTGCGCCGAGGATGTTTCGCTGGCCGTCGAGCCCGGCGAGATCGTCGCGGTGTTCGGCCCGTCCGGCAGCGGCAAGACCGTGCTCTTGCGCATGATTGCTGGCATGTTCGAACCGGACGAAGGCGACATTCTGGTCGGCGGTCAATCGATCGTCGGGGCGCCGCCCGAGCAGCGCGGGATCGGCATGGCGTTCCAGAACTTCGCCCTGTTTCCTCACATGAGTGCGCAGGCCAACATCGCAAGCGGCTTGCGTGCCAGGGCGGGCGCGGCCGAAGTCGCGAGCCGGGTCAAATCGATCAGCCGGCTTCTGAAGATCGAGCATGTGCTCGGCCACATGCCCCGCGAATTGTCGAACGGGCAGAAGCAACGCACCGCGCTTGCCCGCGCGCTGATCGGCAATCCCGATGTGCTGCTGCTCGATGATCCCTTGCGCAACGTCGATGCCAAGCTTCGCTACGAAATGCGGCTCGAATTGCCAAGCCTGTTGCGGCGGAGCTCGGCTGCGGTGCTCTATGTCACCCAGGACTATCGGGAGGCGATGGCGATCGCCGACCAGATCGCGGTCCTGGTCGACGGGCAGCTGGTGCAGGTCGCGCGTCCCGAGGAGATCTATGCCAGGCCGGCATCCGTTGCCGTCGCGCGGCTGTTCGGCGATCCCAGCATCAATCTGGCGGAGGTCGAGCCGGCCGCGGCGCAGGGCGGTCTCAGCGCGGAGGTGGCGGGGACGTTCGTTCGTCTCGATGCCGCCGACCGTGCGGCCGTCGATCATGGTCCGTGCTGGCTTGGTGTGCGCCCGGATGATCTCGTCATCACCCGCCAACCAGGCGAAAATGCCATTCCGGCGCGCATCGTCGCCATCACGCCGATGCACGAAAAAGCTGTGCTGCTGCTGCGCTTCTCCGACGGGACCGAATGGCTGGCCGCCCTGCCACAGGACGCCGCCATGGCAAGTGCGGAGGATGGCGTCTTCGTTCGATTCGCGCCGGAGGCGGCTCTCTTGTTTGACCGCACGACAGGCCGGCGTTTGGACCTGTCGCCTCGGCGGCAGGCGGCATGATGGGAGCGCTATGAGGATGGGCGTGCTGGAGATCAGGAAGGTCGACAAGGTCTACCAGAGCCGCGGCAAGCCGCCGGTTCACGCCGTGCGCGCGCTGGATATGGAGGTCGACAAGGGGGAGATCGTCGCGCTGTTGGGGTCGTCGGGCTGCGGCAAGACCTCGACCCTGCGGATGATCGCGGGCTTCGAGAGCGTCACCTCGGGGACGATCACGCTCGGCCAGCGCCGGATCGACGAATTGCCGCCGGCGAGGCGCAAGGTGGCGATGGCCTTTGAAGGCTATTCGCTCTATCCGCCGCTCACCGTTCGCGAAAACATCGCCTTCGCCTTGAAGGCGCAGCAGCTCTCGCATGGCGAGGTCTCCCGCCGGGTCGAGGCGATCGCGCGTCTGGTGGAAATCGAGGACATTCTCGACAGCTATCCGCGCTCGATCTCCGGGGGGCAGCAGCAACGCGTCTCGCTGGCGCGCGCCTTGGTGCGCGACGCCGATCTGTATCTGCTGGACGAGCCGATGGGCCAGCTCGAGCCGCAGCTCCGCGCGGTGCTGCGCGGCCGGATCAAGGGGCTGCTTGCCGAGCGCGGGATGACGGCGATATTCGTCACCCATGACCAGACCGAGGCGAGTGCGCTCGCCGACCGTATCGCGGTCATGGAAGACGGCGTGCTCCAGCAGTTCGCAAGCGAACGGGAGTTGAAGGATCATCCCGCGAACCTGTTCGTTGCGAGCTTCATCGGCGAGCCTCCGATGAACCTGCTCGAGACCGAGGTCGCTCGCGCCGACGGCGGCTTCCGTCTCTCGATCGGCCCGGATGTCGCGTTCCAGCTCGACGGGCGGACGCTCGACCCGGCCGCGGGCCGCGCGCTCGAGCAGAGCCCGCGTGTCCGGATCGGCATCAGGCCGCAGAAGATTTCCGTCGGCAACGGGGATGTGCGCGTGCGCGTCGTCTCAAACCAGTGGCTCGGCGACCAGTCGCATGTCGCGGGCGAACGCGAGGGCCGTCTCCTCATCGCGGTGACGCCGAACAAGATCGCCGCGCGACCCGGGGACATTATCCCCTTCGCGCTGGAGACGCGGCACCTTCATGTGTTCGGCGCCGACGGCAACTGCATTCGCCACGCGGAGGCAGCTTGATCATGAGCACCGCCTCGGGCCGCGACGTCATCATCGGCATTGATGCCGGCACGTCCTTGATCAAGACAGTCGCGTTCACGCGCGATGGCCGGCAGCTCGGCGAATACGCGCTTCCGAACAGCTACACGACGTCGGCCGGCGGACATGTCGAGCAGGACATGACGCGGACCTGGAACGATACTGTCGCCGCACTGCGCGGTCTGGGAGCGGCGATACCCGATCTTGCCTCGCGGCTCGCCGCCATCGCGGTGACAGGGCAGGGCGATGGCACCTGGCTGATCGACGATGATGGGCATCCCGTCGCGCCGGCCCTGCTCTGGCTCGACTCGCGTGCTGCCAGTCTCGTCGGGGACATCCGCGCCAGCGAGCGCAATGCGGCGCTCTATCGGCGGACCGGCTCGGGGCTGAACGCCTGCCAGCAGGGGCCGCAACTGGCCTGGTTGCAGGCGCATGCGCCCGAGAGCCTGTCGCGCGCCCGCACGGCCTTTCATTGCAAGGACTGGCTCTATTTCCTGCTCACCGGCGAGCGTGCGACCGATCCGTCGGAGGCAACCTTCTCCTGCGGCGATTTCCGCAAGCGCCGCTTTGACGCGGAAACGGCGCGCCTGATCGGAATCGCCGATTGCATGGCCCTGTTTCCGGACGTCGTCGACGGCGTCGTGACCACGCATCCGCTGAATGCCGGCGCAGCGCTCGAGATCGGACTGCCGCAGGGCGTTCCGGTCTCGCTCGGCTATGTCGACGTCATCTGCAATGCGCTAGGGGCCGGGCTCTACGATCCGGCGCCGGATGTCGGCTGCACCATCATCGGCTCGACCGGCATGCATATGCGGCTGGCGCCAAGCGCCGATGCGGTGGTCCTCAACGCCGAGGCGACCGGCTATACCATGCCGTTTCCGGTCTCCGGTCACTATGCCCAGATGCAATCGAACATGGCGGCGACGCTGAACATCGACTGGCTCCTCGACCTCGCGCGCGATCTGTTCGCCGCGGAGGGCATTACGCGTTCGCGCGCCGATCTGATCGGCAGGCTCGATGAGCGCGTCATGCAGGCGCATCCCGGCGAACTCCTGTTTCATCCCTTCATCTCCGATGCAGGCGAGCGGGGACCATTCGTCGCGCACGAGGCATGCGCACAATTCCTGGGCCTGCGAACACGCCACGGCTATTGGGATCTGATGCGCGCGGTCATGGAAGGGCTCGCCTTCGCCGCCCGTGATTGCTATGCCGCGATGGGCGCGCTGCCGCGGGACGTGCGCATCACCGGTGGCGCGGCGCGAAGCCGGGCGCTCGGCGCGATCCTTGGTGCTGCGCTGGAATGCAACGTTCGTGTCTGTAGTCGTGGCGAAGCGGGAGCCGCGGGTGCCGCCATGATCGCGGCGGTGGCGACCGGTCTCTATCCGGACATGAGCGCCTGTACGGATGTGTGGGTGCGGCCGTATCTCGCTGCGCCGCAAACGCCGGATGCGGTCTTGGCGTCGCACTATGCGCGGCTGTTTCCGGCCTATCTCGAGGCCAGGCTCGCGGCGCGGCCGGTCTGGAAGCAACTCGCGGCCGTGCGTGCGGGAGCCGGTCATGCCTAAGACCATTGCCATCGTCGGTGACCGCTTCATGCTGCCGAGCGTCTTTGCCGAACGCATCACGGCGGCTTGCGGCAACGACATCGACATCCGCATCCTGGAGCAGCCCTGGCCGGACGAGCCAATGGAGCACGGCTATGCCGGCTCGAAGCTCGACGGATTGAAGGAGTTCATGGGCGACCCCGACGAGGTCGCGGATTTCATCGGCGATGCCGCGCTGCTGGTCACGCATCTCGCGCCGATCTCGCGGTCGATGCTGCAGCGGCTGCCGAAGCTTAAGTTCATTGCGGTGTCGCGCGGCGGTCCGGTCAACATTGACATGCAGGCAGCGCGCGATCACAAGGTGCTCGTGGTCAACACGCCCGGCCGCAATGCCAGTGCGGTGGCGGAGTTCACCATCGGCGCCATTCTCGCCGAAACTCGCCTGATCCGCAGCGGGCACGAATCCTTACGCGGCGGCGAATGGCGCGGCGATCTCTATCGCGCCGACCGCACCGGGCGCGAGCTCGGTGAGATGACCGTCGGCATCGTCGGCTATGGCGCGATCGGAACCCGCGTCGTGAAGCTGCTCAAGGCGTTCGGCTGCAGGATCCTGGTGGCGGATCCATATGTCCAGCTCAGCGCGCAGGATCGCAATGACGGCGTCGAGCACGTCGGCTTGAGCGAGCTCTTGGCGCGCGCCGACGTGATCAGCCTGCATGCGCGGGTGACCGCCGAGACCACCGGCTTCATCGATCGCGCGGCGTTGGCACAGGTCAAGCCGGGCGCCATCTTCATCAATACGGCGCGGGGGCCGCTGGTCGACTACACGGCGCTTTACGAGGCGCTCTCCGCCGGGCGGCTCGGCGGGGCCATGCTCGACACCTTTGCCGTGGAGCCGGTGCCGGCCGACTGGCCGCTCCTGCAGCTGCCCAACGTCACGCTGACGCCCCACATTGCGGGGGCCTCGTTGCGCACCGTCACCATTGCCGCCGATCAGGCAGCCGAGGAGGTTCGCCGCTATCTCGCCGGCGAGCCGCCACTCAATCCGTGCTGAAGACGAAAGGTATCTTGCCATGACCCGTGAGGAGCGACAGTTGCGCGAGGCGATCATCGCCAAGTGCCGATGGATGAACGCTTCAGGGCTCAATCAGGGGACGTCAGGCAACATCTCCGCTCGCTACAAAGATCGGATGCTGATCACGCCATCGGCGACGCCCTATGACGCGATGAAGCCGGAGATGATCGCCTCGATGCCGCTTGAAAGTGACTACGGCACCTGGGATGGGCCGTTGCAGCCGTCGACCGAATGGCGCTTCCATCTCGACATCATGCGCGGCCGTCCCGACGTCGGCAGCGTCGTCCATACCCATTCCACCTACGCCACGGTGCTTGCGATCGCGCGCAAGCCGATCCCGGCATGCCACTACATGATGGCCGCGTTCGGGGGCAATGACATCCGCTGCGCCGGCTACGCGCGCTACGGCACGGCGGAATTATCCGAGCTGGCGCTCGCCGCGCTCGAAGGCCGCAACGGCTGCCTGCTGGCCAATCATGGCATGATCGCGGTCGGCGCCAACCTCGACAAGGCGATGTGGCTGGCGGTCGAGCTCGAGACCATCGCACGCCAATATTACCTCTCGCTGGCATTGGGATCGCCGCACATTCTCAGCGAAGCGGAGATCGCCGACACGGCGAAGGGGTTCTCGACCTATGGCCTCCAGCAACCCAAATCCAAGGCGTCGAAGGCAAAGCCGGGTAAGGCAGGCGCATCTGCAAGGGCGGCCGCGCGACAGCGGATCGAGAAGAAGCGCAGCAGGACGTGATGACGCAGACTGCGCCGCGCGCGGGCAGGGATCATGGGCTGGTCGACATCGCGATTATTGGCGGTGGCATCAACGGAGCCGGCATCGCGCGGGATGCGGCGGGCCGCGGCCTGAAGGTCCTGCTATGCGAGAAGGGTGACTTCGCCGAAGGCACCTCGTCGCGCTCTGGCAAGCTCGTTCACGGCGGCTTGCGCTATCTCGAATACTATGAATTTCGCTTAGTGCGCGAAGCCTTGATCGAGCGCGAGGTCTTGCTCGCGTCCGCACCGCACATCATTTGGCCGATGCGCTTCGTCCTGCCGCACTCGCCGGAGCAGCGGCCGGCCTGGCTGATCCGCACCGGCTTGTTTCTCTACGACCATCTCGGCGGCCGCAAGCGGCTGTGGGCGAGCCGCAGCCTCGATCTGGCGCACACTCCTGAAGGCGCGCCGCTGCGCTCCGAATTCAGGCGCGGCTTTGAATATTCGGATTGCTGGGTCGATGACGCACGGCTCGTGATCCTCAATCTGGTTGATGCCGCGCGCAACGGCGCCATCATCCTGCCCCGCACCCGCGCCCTAAGTGCGCGCCGGGAAGGGGACGCATGGCAGCTGGAGATGCAGGGGGATGACGGCGGAGCCCAGATCGTCCGGGCGCGCGCGCTGGTCAACGCGGCAGGGCCGTGGGTCCAGGACGTTGTGCAAGATGTCGTCGGGCTGAATTCGTCGCACAATGTGCGGCTGGTCAAGGGCAGCCATATCGTGGTGCCGAAATTCTGGAGCGGAGCGCAGGCCTATCTGCTCCAGAACGAGGACCGTCGCGTCATCTTCGTCAATCCTTACGAGAAAGACCTCGCACTGATTGGCACGACGGACATCTCCTACGGCGGCCGCGCGGAGGATGTCGCAATCGACGACAGCGAGATCGCCTATCTGCTCGGCGTATTGCGCCGTTACTTTCGCGTCCCCCCGGCAGAGCAGGAGATCGTTCATGCGTTTTCAGGTGTCCGGCCGCTCTATGATGACAATGCCGAAAACCCATCGGCGGTGACGCGCGACTATGTTTTCGAGGTTCATGGCGAGCAGGGCGTGCCGCCGCTGCTCTCGATCTTCGGTGGCAAGATCACGACCTACCGTCGGCTCGCGGAGCATGCGTTGCAGCGACTTGAGGCATGGTTTCCGAAGATGTCGCCGGGCTGGACGGCGGGAAGGCCGCTGCCCGGCGGCGACATCGGTGGTGACTTCGATGCCTTCATCGTCCAGCTGGCAGGCGAATATTCCGATCTTCCGCGCAAGCTGATCCACCATTATGCGCGCCTGTATGGTACGCGGGCACGCGAACTGCTTGGCTCGGCCCACGTCTCGGCCGATCTCGGTCGGCATTTCGGTGGAGACTTTTACGAGCGTGAGGCCACGTTTTTGCGCGAGAGCGAGTGGGCCAGGGAGCCTCAGGACTTTCTGGATCGGCGTACCAAACATGGCTTGCATCTGATAGCGGCGCAACGGGACGCCTTTGCGAGCTTTATCTAATTCGCCTGTGCCCGCGCGAGGCCGGGCGAAAGCTGCCCGGCGCGAGCCGACCCTCTTTCATCATCTCGACACATATGTCATGATAGGAATACAAATGTAAAAAGCCGGGCGTCCTGCCCGGCCAGGGAGGGCTGCCTATGGGTAGGAAAGTCGCATTCATTGCGGCCTTGTTCGGCGTGTTGGCATTGGCCGGTCCGGTACAGGCGCGGGTCGAGGTGCAATGGTGGCACGCCATGAGCGGCGTCCTGGCCGACCGGCTCAATGAGCTTGTCGAGAAGTTCAACACATCGCAGGACAAATACACCGTCGTCGCCGTCGCCAAGGGCAATTATGATGAGGTCACGAACGGGGTGATCGCCGCCTATCGCGCCAAGCGGCCACCGGAAATGGTGCAGATCGCCGAGCGCGGTTACATGACGATGCTGCTCTCGGGGGCCGTAGTACCCGTTCAGGACTTGATGGACCAGAAGGGTTACAAGATCGACTTCTCGGACTTCATCAAGCCTGTGGCAAGCTTCTGGAGCTACAAGGGTCGGATGTCGGCGATGCCGTTCAACTCATCGACGCCGATCTTCTGGTACAACAAGGATCACTTCCAGAAGGCCGGTTTCGACAAGCCGGCCGACACCTGGCAGGAGTTGGAGAAGCAGCTCTACACGATCAAGTCCAAGGGCATTAGCGAATGCGGCACGGTGCTGCCCGGCGATTTCTACTGGAGCCTGCTTGAGAACTACAGCGCCATCAACAACCAGCCTTACGGGACGCTCGCGAACGGCTTTGACGGGCTTGGGACCGAGTTCGTCTACAACAAAACCAAGGTGGTCTCGCAAGTCGCGCGCTTGAAGAAGTGGCTCGACGACGGCGTGATGCAGATCGCGGGCCAGGGCTTCAGCCCAGAGCAATTGTTCACGTCGGGACGGTGCTCGACGTTCGTCAATTCGACCGCATCGCACGGCAATATCGAGCGCAATGCGACCATCAACTGGAGCGCGACCTTCCTGCCGCACGAGAGCGATATCAATCCGCCCCTCAACAGCACCATCGGCGGCGGCGCTATCTGGGTCCTGAAGGGCCACACGCCGGAGCGATACGAGGCCGTCGCGGCCTTTCTGAACTTTGTCGCCCAGCCGGAAACCCAGGTGTGGTGGCATGGCGCAACCGGCTACGTTCCCGCCACGAACCGGGCCTATGCGCTTGCGCGGGAACGTGGCTACTACAAGGATCACCCGACCAGAGAAATTGCCGTGCTACAGCTCTCGCGTGGCACGCCGAATGAGAACTCGCGCGGCTTCCGCTTCGGCAATTTCGTGCAGACGATGCTGGCCCAGCGCCAGGAGGTGGAGGCTGTCTTTGCCGGTCAGAAGCAGCCGCAGCAGGCGATGGATGACGCGGTCAAGCGGGGCAACGAGATCTTGCGGCAATTCGAGAAGCTCAACGCCGGGAAGACTCCGGAAACCGAGCGTCCATGACTTTACGACTATCCATTCCTTGGCGTGATGGGCGCGCCCCCGTGCTTCAGAGAAGGCACGGGGGCGGCCAGTCCAAGGTCGGGGCGGGTGCGACGGCTGGCGGATCCCGAGCGCCCGCAAAGGCGCGGCGCCGCGAGCAAGAGGCAGGACTGAAGCGAGCCAATTTCGGCGATGGCCCCGGCCTGCCGACGTTGCTGTTGCTGCCGCAATTGCTGATCCTGCTGTTCTTCTTCTTCATCCCGTCGCTGCGGGCGCTGATGCAATCCGTCCTGCTCAGTGATCCCTTTGGAACCAACGTCCAGTTCGTGTGGTTCGACAATTTCAAGATGCTGTTTGCGAGTAGCGAGTATCGCCAGTCGATCACGGTGACGTTCTGGTTCACGGTGGCGCAGAACGTGCTCACGCTGGGGAGCGCGCTGGTGCTCGCCTTTGCCACCGACAGGATCGTGCGCGGTCGCTCGATCTATCGCACGATCATTCTGTTGCCGTATGCGATTGCGCCCGCGATCGCCGGTATCCTGTGGGCCTTCCTGTTCAATCCGGCGGTTGGCCCGCTCGCGCAGGTGCTGCACAGTTTCGGCATTGCCTGGGATCCCAACCTCAATCCGACCGACGCGCTGATCCTGGTGACACTCGCAGCGTCATGGAAGCACATCTGCTATGACTACATCTTCCTGGTCGTGGGTCTGCTCGCGGTGCCGGTATCGCTCATGGAGGCCGCCGCGGTGGACGGCGCCGGTCCGATCCGGCGCTTCGTCTCGATCGCGCTGCCGATGCTCGGGCCTACCATCTTCTTTCTCACCGTGATGAACTTCATCTATGGCTTCTTCGAAACCTTCGCCATCATCGATGCCGTCACCAAAGGCGGTCCGGCCGGCGCAACCAACATCCTGGTCTACAAAGTCTTCGTCGATGGCTTCGTCAATCTCGACCTCGGCTCTTCGGCCGCGCAATCGGTTCTTTTGATGAGCTTCGCGCTGATCTGCACGCTGCTGCAGTTCCGCTACTTCGACCGTAAGGTCAATTACGGGGTCTAGCCGTATGGTCGAGCGCTCACCGGTCCTTAGCATGGTCTGTCACGCGATCCTGATCGCCGGTGCGCTGACGGTCTGCATTCCGCTGTATTTCGCGTTCGTAGCGGGCTCGCTTACGGTCGCCGAGGTGCAGAAGGTGCCGCTGCCGTGGCTCCCGGGCAGCCAGTTCTTCGACAATCTGCAGTTGGCGTGGAGCAAGGGCAATTTCAGCCGCACCTTCACCAACTCCATCGTCGTGGCGCTCGGCATCACCGCCGGAAAGATCGCGGTATCGCTGCTGTCGGCCTTCGCGATCACCTACTTTCGATTCCGCTACCGAATGCTCGCATTCTGGCTCATCTTCGTCTCGCTGATGCTACCAATCGAGGTTCGGATCGTGCCGACCTTCGAAGCCGTGGCCAATGCAGCGCTGCCCCTGCAATGGCTCGTCGACACCCTGCATGTGGCGGATCTGTGGGGTTGGATCAGCGGTCACGACATCGCGATCACGCTCGAATGGAACATGGTCAACACTTATCCCGGGCTGATCCTGCCGCTGATCGCCTCGGCCACCGCCACTTTCCTGTTTCGGCAATTCTTCCTGACGGTGCCAGACGAGCTGTGCGAGGCGGCGAGGCTGGACGGTGCGTCGCCGCTGCATTTCTTCTGGAGCATCCTGCTGCCGCTGTCGGTGCCGAACATGGTGGCGCTTGCCATCATCCTGTTCCTGTTCGGCTGGAATCAGTATCTCTGGCCGTTGTTGTTCACGACCGACAAGGACATGGCCACGGCGGTCATTGCATTGAAGGGGCTGATTCCGCGCTCCGACAGCGAGCCGGCCTGGAACATCGCCATGAGCGGCGCGCTCCTCACGATGTTGCCGCCGGCGCTGGTCGTCCTGCTGTTGCAGCGCTGGTTCATCAAGGGTCTTATCGACAGCAGCAAGTAGGGATCGATCATGGTTTTCATCGCCGGGCATCGCGCGCGCGCAATCTTTGGCCGGAGAACAGCCTGATGGGCTTCCGCAACCTATGCAGGGAGGGGGTCGATGCGGTCGAGTTCGACGTCCATCAAAGCGCGGATGGCGGGCTGGTCGTGATCCATGATCCGCTGCTCGACCGCACCACGTTCGATAGCGGACCGGTTGGCGAGCGCAGTCTGAGGCGCTTGACGGCGACGCGTCTTCGCGACGCCGGCGATGAGTGCATTCCGACCTTGGACGACGTGCTCGACGTGTTCATCGAAACGACGCTCGAGCTCCACATCGAGATCAAGACGGATGCGCTCGGCAATCCCTATTCGGGTCTGGAGGCGCGGCTGATCGACGACATCAGGCGCCGGGGTCTGGAACGGCGCGCGTCATCACCTGCTTCGTGCCGGGCGTGATCGAGACCGTACGCCGGCTATGGCCGGAGGCGCGGGTGCTCGCCTCGCTCGACCGCCGTTCGGCGGAGATGATGGGTGGGATAGAATCCGCGCTGGCGCAATTTGCCGCCATTCCCGGCTGCATCGTCGCGGTTGAAAAATCGCTTCTGGGGCTCACGCTGCCGCTCGCCCTTAAAGTGCTCGGATCCGAGCGTCTCGGTGCATGGGTGACGAATGAACCGGAGGATATCGCCTACTGGCTTGCCCAGCCGGTGCGGCAGATCACGACCGACCGGCCCGATCTCGCCGTGAGCATTCGCCGCAAGCTCGCAACCGTGCCCGCGCGTCCATGATTGCCCGCCGCCGGTTTCTTGCGGGATCGTTGGCGAGCGTCGCCGTTGCGCCCGCCGGGTTCGTGCGGGGAGCGCCGGTTTCTTTCAGTGCAGATCCCTTCACGCTCGGTGTCGCGTCCGGATGCCCGCGACAGGATGGCGTCATCCTGTGGACCCGCCTTGCGCCACAACCTCTCGAAGGCGGCGGCATGCGGGACGCTCCGGTGGACGTCGAGTGGCAGGTTGCTGAGGACGAGGCTTTCTCGCGCATCGCCTCCCGCGGCGTCGTGCGGGCAGCAGCGGAGCTTGCGCATTCCGTGCATGCCGAGGCGACGGGATTGCGGCCCGATCGTGTCTACTGGTACCGCTTCCGCGCCGGTCCGGCGCTTAGCCCGGTCGGTCGCACCCGAACCGCACCGGCCGAGTCCGGGCGTCCTTTCCGCTTTGCCTTCGCATCCTGCCAGCAATACGAGCAAGGCTATTTTACCGCCTACCGCGACATGGCCGCACGCGATCTCGACCTGGTCGTGCATCTCGGCGACTACATCTATGAGAAATCCTGGGGATCACACCACGTCCGCCAGCACGGCGTCGGGATCCCGACGACGCTGGAGGAATTCCGCAACCGCTACGCGCTCTACAAAAGCGATCTTGACCTGCAAGCGGCGCACGCTGCCTTTCCTTGGCTTTCGGTCTGGGATGACCACGAGGTGATGGACGACTATGCCAATGATCGCTCCTACAGCGTGCGCGATCGCGGCCAGTTCCTGAAGATCCGTGAGGCGGCCTATCAGGCCTACTACGAACACATGCCACTGCCGCCTTCGGCCCGCCCACGGGGCGCGGATGCCACGATCTACGAGCACTATCGCTTCGGCGACGTGCTCGACGTGCTGCTGCTCGACGACCGGCAATATCGCTCGGCATCGGCCTGTGTCGGAAGCGGACGTCCAACCTGGGCGACTGACTGTGCAGGCCGGACGGACGAGGCGCGGACGATGCTGGGCGAGCGACAGGAACAATGGCTTGAGGCGCGCCTGCGCGACTGTCGCGGCCGCTGGACGATCGTCGCGCAGCAGACATTGATGGCGCAGGACAAGCGGGAAGGGGACGACGGCGCGCACTTCTGGATGGACGGCTGGGACGGCTATCCCAACGCCCGGCGCCGTCTTCTTGATTCGCTCGTCGCGCATCGCCGGCGCAATCCGATCGTGATCGGCGGCGACCGTCACGCCTTCTTTACCGCCGATCTGAAGCATGATTTTGCCCGGCCGGATGGTCCGACCATCGCGACCGAGTTCGTCGGCACCTCCATCACCTCGGACGGGCCGAGCGAGACCGGTGTGCGCAAGGCGCTGGCGGAAAATCAACATCTCGTCTATGCGCGTGGCGACAAGCGCGGCTATGCGACCGTCGAGCTCGACACCCGGCATTGCACTGTAGGATTCGAGGCGCTCGACGACGTCAAGGACGTCAAGAGCGCCGTACGCCGGCTGACGACCTTTGTGGTCGAGGACGGCGTGCCGGGGGCGAAGGCCGCATGACGAGCGTCCGCATGGCCCCACATTTGACGACCAACGAAAGATCGCCTCAAATGCTCCGACGTCTGATTATGCTTTGAGGCTGCTGCGGGGGGCTGCGCCGTGACCGATCAAACCATCCTGCGGGTCGCCTGGCTCTACTACATGGAGAACTTGACCCAGGCCGAGATCGGCGAGCGGCTGGGGCTGACGCGTGCCCGCGTCAACCGCATGCTGTCGGATGCCCGGCAGACCGGCATCGTCAACATCCGCCTCAACTCCGCCTTTGCGAGCTGCACGGAGCTGGAGCACCGGTTGCGTCGGGAATGCGGCCTCGAGGACGCGGTCGTCATCCCGACCCCGGAGAATCCCGAGCAAGTCGGTAGCCTGATCGGGATGGCGGCAGGCTCGTATCTGTCGAAATTCCTCGAGCAGAAGCGGCCGCGCATCATCGGTATCGGCTGGGGCGCGACCTTGCGCGAGACCATCCGTTACGTCACGCCGGCGGACTATCCCGAGCTCTCCATCGTCTCCATGATGGGCGGACTGTCGCGCGGACTCGAGCTCAACACCTTCGAAATCGCGGGCGAGCTCGCGCACCGGCTGCACGCCCAGTGCAGCTATCTGGCCGCCCCGATTTTTGCCAGCAGCCGGCGCTCGCGTGATACCTTCCTGGCCCAGGAGGTCTATCAGGAGGTGCTGAACAGCGTCGAGCGGATCGATCTTGCGCTGTTGAGCATGGGAGATCTGACCCCGCGGTCGCTGCTGGTGCGGCATGGTCTACCGCCGGACGTACGTATCGAGCATTTGCGGGCCGCAGGCGCCGTCGGCGACGTGCTCGCGCAATTTCTCGACAAGTCCGGCCGGCCGATCGATCACGGCATCAACAGCCGCGCCATCGCGCTTCCGCTCGAAAAGTTAGCGCGCGTGCCGACCTCGATGCTGATTGCCGGGGGCCTCAACAAGGCGCCCATCATCGCCGCGGTACTACGCGGCCGTATCGGCAAGGTGCTGGTGACGGACGAGAACGCCGCCGTCGCCGCGCTGAAGCTGATCGACAAGCAAAAATAGCCCTCGCAACGAGTGTCAGATCCGTGCCCTGGCGCGATGCCGGCGCGATCGCACCGTGCTGTCCCGGAGAGACGCAAAAGCATTTGTCACGTCATGATTACATATGTAATATGTCAAAGACAATTGCTCAAAGAGAGATGGCGTCGACATGCGCGCTGCGGTGCTCCAAGACATTCGCGATATCCGCATCCTCGATATCCCCGAACCGAGGCCGGTCGCGGAGGACGATGTCATCGTCCGCGTCAAGGCGGTCGGCGTCTGCGGCAGCGATCTGCATTCCTACCTCGAGGGCGGAACGACCGGCCCGGCGCGCGTCAGGCCGTTCGTCCTTGGCCATGAATTCTCGGGTGTCCTCACGCCGGACTCGGCGCGCAAGGCGGGACTGTCGGCCGATGCGCTGGTGGCGGTCGATCCTTCCATTCCATGCGGCCATTGTGAATGGTGTCACCGCGGCCATACCAATCTTTGCCCCAACGTGAAGTTCCTCGGCTACGCGCCACACAATGGCGCCATGGCCGAATTTGTCTGCGTGCCCAGATCCGCCGTGCATTTGGTGCCTGACAGCATCGACCCGGCCGGTGCAGCAATCCTGGAGACGCTCGGCGTCGCGATTCATGCCATGGACCTGGCGCGTCCGCGACTTCTGGAATCCGTGGCGGTGCTTGGCTGCGGGCCCGTGGGGTTGTTGTTGGTGCAACTCGCGCGGCTCGCCGGTGCCGGAAAGATCATTGCGATCGACCCGGTCGAGCAGCGCACCGCGCTGGCGTGCGACCTCGGTGCGGATGTGGCGTGCCGTAGCTACGCCGGGGTCGCGGACGTCACCGAAGGCCGCGGCGTCGATCTGGTGATCGAGGCGACCGACTCATCGCACGGTTTCGAGCATGCGGCGCGCTGTGCGCGTATCGGTGGCCGGATCGTTCTCGTCGGCATTCCCGAGAACAACCAGTACGTCCTGAGCGGTGCGGAGTCGCGCCGAAAGGGCTTGTCGATCAAGTTTTCGCGTCGCATGCCGGAGGTTTATCCGCGGGCCATCGCGCTTGCGCAGGGGGGACAGGTCAAGCTCACGCCGCTGGCGACGCACCACTTCTCGCTCGACCAGACGCCTGCCGCGTTCGAGCAACAGGTCGCGCGACGAGATGGAATCATCAAGGCGATCATTTGCCCGTAGATTGAGGGCTATCTTGCCAAGAGCTTGGTGTAGCGGGTGCAGCAGGACTGGTCGTGATGGCGAAATCGTCGAAGCTGGTCGTCGCAAAGAAAGGCCGCGTCCTGATGGTAAGACGCAAGCGTGACGGGCTCTGGATGTTTCCAGGCGGCCGCCGGCGAGCCGGCGAGAGCGACAGGCGCTGCCTTCGTCGTGAGATCAAGGAGGAACTCCCCAAGCTGAAGCTTGGGCCACTGAAACTCTGGAAGGAAGTGAAGGCGAAGAATCGCCGGTCCGGTCGCCGCATGAGTGATGCGATTTTCCTGGCAAAGAAAGTGTCAGGGCGCTTGAAGGTCGGCGACAAGAAGGAGATCGATAGAGCAGTTTGGCGTAAGCCGCATGGCGCCAGATTGACTCCGACCTCGCGCTACATTCGCGATAGGCTGTTTCCAAGGCGAGGACGTCGTTGAATTGTTAGCGACCGTTCTGCGATAGTGCGCGTGCCCCCGTGAGCCCGAGCCGTTCGCGCCGTCGCCGCCCGAGCCATGCGCGTCCATCTCAGCGAACACGCGCTTGTTCCTTGCCCGCGTAGCCGTAGCGGCGCAACAGGTCAAGGCCGCGATCGTGCAGTCTGCGCCGGCGCCGCCGGAAAGACTTACCGCCCCTGTTCAGCAAACTCGTGCTTGCTGTCGTGGCGGCCGACGAAGACCAGGATGCCGGCGATCAGCGGCAGAACGGCGAGCACGAGCAGGCCGGTCGAGGTCTGGCCGGTGGCTTCCTTGACCCAGCCGATCAGATAGGGCCCGCCGAAGCCGGCGAGATTGCCGACCGAGTTGATGAGGGCGATGGCGCCGGCGGCCGCCGTGCCGGACAGCCAAGCGGTCGGCAGGGTCCAGAACACGCCGAAGCAGCAGAACACCCCGATCGCGGCCACCGTCAGCACCACCATCGTGAGGGTGGGATCGGTGAGATAGGAGGAGATGCCGAGCGCGACGGCGGTGAGCAGCAGCGGCGCGCCGACATGCATCACGCGCTCGCGGCTCGCATCGGAGTGCCGCGCCCACAGGATCATGGCGATGGTGCCGAACAGATAGGGGATCGCGGTGACGAAGCCGGTCTGCGCGTTGGTGAGGCCGAACGCCTTGACGATCTGCGGCAGCCAGAACTGCATGCCATAGAGCGCGCCGACGAAGCCGAAATAGATCAGGCTGAGCGCGATCACCTTCGGCGACGACAGCGCCTCCCCGAGCGAGGGATGCTTCACCGCCTGCTTGATGGCGATCTCGGAATCGAGCTTGGCCTTGAGCCAGGCCTTCTGCTCGGCCGAAAGCCAATTCGCCTTCTCCGGTTTGTCGGTGAGATAGAACCAGGTGACGAGGCCGAGCAGCACCGAGGGGATGCCCTCGATGATGAAGAGCCACTGCCAACCCTTCAGCCCCATGATGCCGTCGAGCCCGAGCAACAGGCCCGAGACCGGCGCGCCGATCACGGTCGAGACCGGCACGGCGATGGCGAACGCTGCCAGGAAACGGGCGCGGTATTCGGCCGGGTACCAGTAGGTGAGATAGAGGATGATGCCGGGAAAGAAGCCGGCCTCGGCGACGCCGAGCAGGAAGCGCAAAACGTAGAAGCTCGTGACGCCGCTGACCAGCGCCATCAGCGCCGAGATGATGCCCCAGGTCACCATGATGCGGGCGATCCAGCGGCTGGCGCCGAATTTTTCCAGCGCGAGGTTGCTCGGCACCTCGAAGATGAAGTAGCCGATGAAGAAGATGCCGGCGCCCCAGGAGAAGATCAGCGGCGTGAACTTCAGCTCCGCATTCATGGTCAGCGCGGCGAAGCCGAGATTGACGCGGTCGAGATAGGAGAAGAAGTAGGCCAGCACCAGGAACGGAATCAGGCGCCAGGAGATGGCGCGGATGGTCGAGGTCTCGATGCTGCTTCTCGCACCGCTTGCAGCGTCGGCAAAGGTCGTGGACTGGCTCATGGTTCCCCCCTTATGTTTTAGACATGAATTGCATGGCCTAGTGATTTCAGCGCAGCCTCATGAAAGCCCTCACTCAGAGTCGGATGGGCATGGATGGTCAGGGCGATGTCCTCGAGGCGCGCGCCCATCTCCAGCGCCAGACTGAACGCCGCTGACAACTCGGCGAGGCCCGGGCCCACGCCCTGAATCCCGAGCAGGACATGATTGTCGGCACGCGCCACGGTGCGGATGAAGCCGTCGTCCCGATCCAGCGTGAGCGCACGACCGCTGGCCTTGAACGGAAACAGATCGGTCTTGACCTCAAGACCCTTGTCCCGCGCCTCGCTTGGTGAGAGGCCGACCGTGACGATCTCGGGATCGGTGAAGCAGATCGCGGGAATTGCGACGCGGTCCCAGGCGCGACGGTGGCCGGCGACGATTTCGGCGACCATCTCGCCTTGCGCCATGGCGCGGTGCGCCAGCATTGGCTCGCCCGTGACGTCGCCGATCGCGAAGACGCCGCGCATCGAAGTTCGGCATCGATCGTCAATGCGGATGTAGGGGCCGTCCATATCGAGATCGAGCAGCTCGAGGCCGAAGCCTGACGTGGCGGGCTTACGGCCGACCGTGACCAGGATCTTGTCGGCTTCGAGCGTTGTCTGTCCGCCGTCGGCGGTTTCGATCAGAAGCGCCGTGCCTTCCGCGACCAACTCCTTGGCTTTCGCGCTTATCAGGATCGTAACGCCCAGCGCACGGAGCCGCTTGGCAACGGGGGCGCTCAGCTCGCCGTCATATTGCGGCAGGATGCGCGGTGTGGCCTCGACCACGGTGACGTCGGCGCCGAGTTTCGCAAAGGCCGTCCCGAGTTCGAGGCCGATATAGCCGCCACCGACAACGACCAGCCGCGCCGGCACCTCGGCAAGCGCGAGGGCATCTGTCGATGAGATGACGCGGCCGCCGAAAGGAAGGGACGGTAGTTCGATCGGGGCCGAGCCCGTCGCGATCACGATGGTTTCGGCATGGATCAGCTGAACGCCATTGGTCGTCTGAACCTCGACGGTCTTGCCGTCGTGAAAGCTCGCGTGTCCGGCCACGTATCTGACGCCGGCGCGCTTCAAGAGTCCGCTCACGCCGCCATTGAGACGCCGCACCATATCGTCCTTCCAGGCGATGGTTTTGGTGAAGTCGAGTGACGGCTTTTGGGCGGAGATGCCGAGCTGAGCCTTGCCGTCGGCGGCACGTGCGACCGTCTCGTAAGTGTCGGCTGCGTGGATCAGGGCCTTCGAGGGGATGCAGCCGATGTTGAGGCAGGTGCCTCCCGGCTTTTCGGCCTCTACGATCACGGTGTCGATGCCGAGCTGGCCGGCCCGGATCGCACAGGTATAGCCGCCGGGGCCCGCGCCTATGACGAGAAGCTTACAGGTGGTGTCGTTCATAGTCTTATGCGTCAATGAAGATCATGGCGGGCGTTTCGAGCTGCGTCTTGATCCGCTGCACGAACAGCGCGGCGTTGAAACCGTCGATCACGCGGTGATCGAAGCTCGACGACAGGTTCATCATCTTGCGCGGCACGAAGCTTGCGCCGTCCCAGTGCGGACGTATTGCGATTCGATTAACCCCGACGATCGCGACCTCGGGGTGATTGATGATCGGCGTCGTCGCAAGCCCACCTAACGCGCCGAGTGAAGTGATCGTGATGGTCGAACCGATGAGCTCGTCGCGCGTCGCCGTGCCGTTCCGCGCCGCCTCGGTGACCCGGATCATCTCGGCCGCGCAGTCGAAGAGATCGCGCGCCTCCGTGTGGCGGACGACCGGCACCATGAGGCCAGCCCCGGTTTGCGTCGCAATCCCCATGTGGACGGCGGCGTGCTGGTGCACGATGCCGGCCTCATCATCGAAATGGGCATTGAGCTCGGGCTGTGCGGCGACGGCACGCACGATAGCTTGCATCAGGAACGGCAACAGCGTCAGCTTGGGCCTGTCGGTGCGCTTCTGCTCGTTGAGCTTTGCGCGAAGATCTTCGAGCGCGGTGACGTCGACCTCCTCGATATAGGTAATATGCGGGATCCGTGCATTTGCGATTGACATTTTCTCGGCGATCTTGCGGCGCAGGCCGACGACCTTGGTATCCGTGACGGCGGTCTTGGGTCGGCTCCGCAGCGCGGGCGCGTCGTCGGAGCCACGTGCGATGTAGCTGTCGAGATCGTCGTGGGTGATCCGACCGGCCGGGCCGGAGCCGTGCAACTGGCGCAGGTCGATTCCCGCCTCGCGCGCGCGGAGCCGGACCGCGGGCGCTGCCAATGGCCGTTCGCCTTCGCGACGGGGCGGTGTCGCCAGAGGCTGCAGGGAGGGTGCAACATGCGCGGGTGCGATCGCTGGCGTGGCGCGCGCCGCATGACCCGCTTTTCGCGCTGGCGCACCCGTCGTTTGCACTGCCGGCGCCGCAGTCGTGGTGGACGTTTCGCCCTTGCCGTCCACGTCGAGCCGGACGAAGTCGGAGCCAATCGCAAGCACGTCGCCAACCTTGCCGGCGAGCCAGACCACACGTCCTTCAGCTGGAGAGGGAATCTCGACGGTGGCCTTGTCGGTCATGACGGCGCCGAGCACAGCATCCTCGCGCACGAGATCGCCGATTTTTACCTGCCACTCCACCAGCTCGGCTTCGGCGATGCCTTCGCCGACGTCGGGCAGTCTGACGACACGCTCGGTCATCTCAGGCCTCCAGCGTTTCGGCCAGCGCGCGACTGACTCGCGCCGGGCCCGGGAAGTAGTCCCATTCCTGGGCATGCGGGTAGGGCGTGTCCCAGCCCGCGACGCGCGCGATCGGCGCTTCCAGATGATAGAAGCAGCGCGTCTGCACCAGCGCGCAGAGCTCGGCGCCGAAGCCGGACGTCAACGTTGCCTCATGCACGATCACGCAACGCCCGGTCTTCTTGACCGAGGCCTCAATGGTGTCGAGGTCGAGCGGCAGAAGGGTGCGGAGATCGATGATCTCGGCATCGATCCCGGTCTCGGCTGCCGCGCTTTCGGCGACATGGACCATCGTGCCATAGGCCAGGATCGTAACGGCTTCGCCCTGTCGGCGGATCGCGGCGCAGCCGAGCGGCACGGTGTAGTGCCCCTCGGCGACTTCGCCGAGATCGTGCTTCGACCACGGCGTCACGGGACGATCATGGTGGCCGTCGAACGGGCCGTTGTAGAGCCGCTTTGGCTCAAGGAAGATGACCGGGTCGGGATCCTCGATCGCGGCGATCAGGAGGCCCTTGGCGTCGCTCGGATTCGAGGGCACCACGGTCTTGATGCCGCAGACATGGGTGAACAGCGCTTCCGGGCTTTGGCTGTGTGTCTGTCCACCGAAGATGCCGCCGCCTGTCGGCATGCGCACCACAACCGGACAGGTGAACTGGCCGTTCGAGCGATAGCGCAGCCGCGCGGCTTCGGAGACGATCTGGTCGTAGGCCGGATACATGTAGTCGGCGAACTGGATCTCGACGCAGGGTTTTAGGCCGTAGGCAGCCATGCCGACCGCCGCGCCGACGATGCCGAGCTCGCTGATCGGCGTATCGAAGCAGCGGCTCTTGCCGTATTTCGCCTGCAGCCCTTGGCTCGCGCGAAATACGCCGCCAAAATAGCCGACGTCCTCGCCGAACACGACGACGTCGTCATCGCGCGACATCATCACGTCCATGGCCTCGCGGATCGCCTCGATCATGGTTCGCCGCGGCATGGCTTAAACTCCTGCTTCCTGGCGCTGCCGGCGCAGGTGCGGCGGCATCTGCGAAAACACGCCTTCGAACATATCGCGCGCCGACGGACGTTGCTCCGAGTGAAGCGTGCCGTAGGCTTCGGCTTCCTTCTGCGCTGAGATCACGGTGTCCAGTATTTCCGCCTCAGTCTGCTTGTGCCGCTCTTCCGACCAGGCGCCGCGTACGATCAAATGATTCTTCAGCCTGATCACGGGATCTCCCAGCGGCCACGCCTCGGATTCCGTCTTCGGCCGATAGGCCGCGGGATCATCCGAGGTGGAATGCGCGCCGACGCGGTAGGTCACGTGTTCGACGAGAGTCGGGCCGAGATTGCGGCGTGCGCGCTCACAGGCCCATTTCGCCACGGCATGGACCGCGAGATAGTCGTTGCCGTCGACCCGCAGCGCCGGAATGCCGAAGCCGAGACCGCGCGCCGCGAAGGTGCCGGAGCCGCCGCGCGCGATGCCCTGGAAGGTCGAGATGGCCCATTGATTGTTGACGATGTTGAGCACGACCGGCGCGCGATAGGTCGAGGCGAACACTAGCGCGGCATGGAAGTCGGACTCGGCGGTGGCGCCGTCGCCGATCCAGCCGACGGCGATCCTGGTGTCGTTCTTGATCGCAGACGCCATCGCCCAGCCGACCGCCTGGATGTACTGGGTGGCAAGATTGCCGGAGATCGAGAAGAAGCCGTGCTCCTTCGAGGAATACATCACGGGCAGCTGGCGTCCCTTCAGGGGATCATGGGTGTTGGAATAGATCTGGCAGGCCATTTCCACCAGCGAATAGCCGCCCGCGATCAGCAGTCCGGCCTGGCGATAGGTCGGAAAGTTCATGTCGCCCGGCGACAGCGCCTTGCGGAAGGCGCAGCTCACGGCTTCCTCGCCCATGTGCTGCATGTAGAAAGACGTCTTGCCCTGCCGCTGCGCCATCTGCATCCGCGCGTCGAAGGCGCGCAACGTCATCATGTGACGCAGGCCTTCCAGCAATTCGTCGTCGGAGAGCGATCCCGCCCAGGGGCCGACGGCTTCGCCGTCGCGATTGAGCACGCGGATGACGGAGAAGGCGAGGTCGCGGATCGCCTCGGCATCGACGTCGACCTCGGGGCGTGCGACCTGGCCTGCGCGAGGGATGCGGATGTTGGAGAAATCGGGCGTGTCGCCCGGGCGCACGGCCGGTTCGGGGACGTGAAGGGAAAGTGGTGCGTTGTCGGTCATGGGCGCGACCTCACTTCAAGCGAGAGATGCGGCGCCGGGCTCGGCAGCGCAACGTCACATTCGCCGCGCACCTCAACGGCACCAATGCAGACCATAGTACCAACGCGGCGGGCGAGACGGTCGACAGCGTCACGATCCGTGATGTCGATGGACGCGGATATCCGATACACGTCGGCTTCCGCCTGGGCGCTGACGGCCGCGAGCTTAAGGCCGGCGACGCGCGCCTGATCGAGCAGCCGGCCGAGGGCGGCATGCATGTCGCTGCTCCTGAGCTCCAGAAAAAACACCGTCCGCTCCTCCCTAAACGTAGTATGTTTGTACTGGCCAATAATCGGATTTTTGTTCCAATTATCTGGGTAATTCGGTCATTCGAGCTGGAATCATTCTGGAAATTGTGCCGACAGATAGAATGGAGTTCTGGATATGGCGAAGGTCAGACGTGCGGCGCGGCCAGCTAAGGCTCCGCGCAAGGATTCGCTTCGCCTTGACGAGATCGACCGCAAAATCCTCCGCGCACTGCAGCAGGATGCGCGACTGACCACGGCGCAGCTTGCCGATGAAATCGGGCTCTCCACCACGCCGTGCTGGAACAGGCTGAAGCGGCTCGAAACCCAAGGCTATATCGATGGCTATGTCGCACTGCTCAATCAGGAGAAGCTCGGCCTGCCCGAAACGGTCATCATAGAAGTGACGCTCGATCACCACGACGAGGAGGTACTTGAACGTTTCGGCCAGCTGCTTACGAACCTGCCGGAGGTGATCGAAGCCTATCTCACGACCGGCGACTACGATTACGTCGTGAAGGTGGCCGTCGAAAGCACCGCCGGATACGAACGCTTCCTGCGCGAAAAGCTCTATCGCATTCCCGGCATTCGCCACAGCCGATCGTCCTTCGCGTTGCGCTGCCTGAAGAAGTTGACCTCGGTCCAGGTATAATGTGCTTGCGGCTCATCAGCGCGAGGGCACCGGGCTGGCCTTCGGCTGTACGTCGAGCCCAGTCGGGAAAGCTCGACCAATCTCGCCGGTGGCGCGTGAACACGCAGATGCCATTCGGTTTGACGTCTGCTCCTTGCGTTCACTCTGGAAAGTATCGTTCGTCAGAAGGCGGTCTTCTTGCCGATGATGCCGACGTAGCTCGATCGTACCAGAGCTCCCCAGCGGCCATCCCTCTTGACGATCACGTAGAAAGAGTCGGCGGATAGTATCGGCTTGTCATTGGCGTCATAGCGCGTGAATCTCGTGACAAAGTGGAGCTTGTCGTCGGATTTCTGCACCAATTTGCGAGACGTCCACGCCGAGCGAGCCCATGTCGAAGCCTGCGCCAACTGCTTCGCATCGTTCGATTGCGCATATTCTCCCGGCGTGTTCCAGACCTGCACCTGCCCGCCAGCGATTCTTATATGCGGATAGTGAACCGTCTTGGACCAGGCTTCCGCATCTCGCGAGTTGAACGCTTTCATGAACTCGTCGAGATAAGCGCATCCTTGCTTCAGAAGCTCGTCGTTTCCCGGATTTTGGCACTCGTCGTCGGGTTGACCTTGAGCCAGTGCAACCGTGCTCATGCCAAAGAACACGCCCGCAAGCGCCAGCAGCCTGCGAATTTTCATGCGGGTACCTCCCTAATCGACCAAGCCAGCTTGGTTCGTCTTGATTGACAGAAACGTCGATCGAGGACCGATCTTAGATGGACAGAGCGCCGAGGCAATGCCGAAGCGGCGCAGTATTTCTGAAGGGGGCGTCAGTTTTTCTCAATCGCGGAAGGCTGGAAGGTGACGCAAGCTCGCGCGGGCCGAAGCGCGCGGCGGCCGCTCCAAGCGAGTGGTCTCTTGCTTCCTTGGTGGTTCGTATCAAAACACCGGTACATCAGAAAAACCAAACAGGGGGTCAGAAAAAGCGCCTTGCAAGAAGCGGGGTAGCGTCGCTCATCTTGCCGCACAAACAACAACCAATTGCAGGCAGGAAACGATGGTCGCGAGCGATCAATCTTGCGCAACAGTGCGGCTCGGTCGCGTCTTCGCATTCAGAGCCGGCGTCAGCGCGGCCTTGCGGAAACGTTGGATCTGACGATGAGCGTTCTGATGCGACGAACGCCCTCGTTCAAGCTGACGCATGTACGCGGCCGTCTACTAGACGGTTTTCCAACACGATCGTGGGCAGGCAGCGCCGTCCAGTCCAACCAGAGATGCGAATGATCAGCGAGGGTATCGCGATGAAGGTGGGAATTATTGGTGTCGGCCTGATGGGGCACGGAATCGCGAAGAACGTTCTGGTGCGGGGCGGCTATCCTCTTGCCTTTCTCGATCATCCGGGCAATCAGCCGGTCGACGATCTCGTCGATCTCGGCGCTACAGCCTGCAAGACTCCGGGCGACGTGGCAGACGTGTCCGATGTCATCATCTTTTGCGTGACCGGCTCCCCGCAGGTCGAAGCAATTCTTACCGGCGATGCCGGCATCTTACCCCGGCTGCGAAGGGGGACCATCATCGTCGATTGCTCGACCGCGCTGCCGGAATCGACGTTGCGGATGGCCGCTGCAGTCCGGGCCGCCGGCGGAAGCTTCCTCGATGCGCCGATGACACGCACGGCCAGGCATGCGGAAGAGGGAACGCTGAACCTTCTGGTCGGCGGCGATGAAGCAGACCTTCAAAGCGTGCGCTCCATCCTCGCCGCTTTCACCGAGAGCGTCGAACGGGTCGGACCCGTGAGCTTCGGCCATCGGCTCAAGCTGCTCCACAACTACGTTTCGATCGGCTTCATGGCGCTTCTCAGCGAAGCAGCCGCGCAGGCGGCCGATGCAGGCGTCGATCCCGCGGTTTTCGTCGATGTTCTCGCCAAAGGCGGCGGCGCCGGCGTGGCGCTGCAGCGGTTGGCGCCGGCCATCGTGGCTGGCGACGTCGAGTCGGTCCCGTTCTTCATCGGCAATGCGTTGAAGGACATCAACTACTACAGGACGATGGCGGGCACATCCGGCGCATGCAGGACGATCGCCGACGGTGTTGCCGGCGCGATGGCAGCGGTGGTCGAGAGCGGGCACGGGCAGGCCTATATCCCGGAACTGGCGCGCTTCCTCCGCAAACAGCAGCCGGCTGCGTAGAACCCATTCCCGAGACGATCGCTGCAAGGTAAGCACGACATCGAACGAGGCGGGGCATCCGACAATCGCCTCTGCGAGACAGGAGTAGACCGATGACAAAAGCTGAGATCCGATTTCCCATCGACGGCCGAACCCGAAAGCTGTTCGTGGACGGCGCGTGGGTGGATGCCCGCTCGGGGAAGGTTTTCGAGACGCGCAACCCCGCGACCGGCGAGGTGATCGGACGCGTGCCGCTGGGAGACGCGGCTGACATCGACCTTGCCGTCACCGCGGCCCGCCGCGCCTTCGAGGGCCCGTGGAGCCGCTTCAAGCCGTTCGAGCGGCAGGCCCTGCTGTTGCGGATCGCCGATCTGTTCGAGAAGCACTGGGAGGAGATCAGCCAGTCCGATACAGCAGACATGGGAATGCCGATCGTCAGAACGCGGGCGAACAAGCTCCGCGTGCTCGGCATGCTCAGATACTACGCCGGCATGGCAACCGCGATCCACGGGCAGACGATCGACAATTCGCTGCCAGGCGACATCGTCTCGTTCACGCGCAAGGAGCCGGTCGGCGTCGTTGGCGCCATCATCCCCTGGAACGCGCCGACGGCTGCGTCGGTCTGGAAGATCGGGCCCGCGCTGGCGACCGGCTGCACCATCGTGCTCAAGCCCTCCGAAGAGGCGCCGCTGACGCCATTGCTGATCGCGGATTTGATGAGCGAGGCAGGGGTGCCGCCGGGCGTGGTCAATGTCGTGACCGGGACCGGGCCGGAGGCCGGCGCGCCGCTGGCCGAGCACTCCGGTGTCGACAAGATCGTCTTCACCGGATCCACCGCAACCGGGCAGGCGATCGTTCGCGCCTCGGCCGGCAACCTCAAGCGGGTGTCGCTCGAACTCGGCGGCAAGTCACCGGTGATCGTCTGCGCGGACGCGGACCTCGACAAGGCCGTCCCGATTGCCGCGATGGCGGCGTTTGCCAATTCGGGCCAGATTTGCATCGCCGGCTCCCGCCTGTTCGTCGAGCGCGCGATCCACGACGAACTGGTCGAGCGGCTCGGGAAATTTGCCGCGGCCCTGAAGATCGGTGATGGCGCCGATCCAACGACGGAGATTGGACCGCTGGTCTCCGAGCGGCAGCTCGACAAGGTCGAAGGCTTCCTGCGGAGCGGGCGCGACGAGGGTGCGAAGGTCGTGACCGGCGGCAACAGGCTGAGGGAAGGTGCCCTCGCAAAGGGCAATTTCGTCGCGCCGACCGTGTTCGCCGGCGTTTCCGACAACATGCAGATCGCCCGTGATGAAATTTTTGGCCCGGTCATTTCCGCGCTGCCGTTCGACACGCTCGATGAGGCCGTGACGCGCGCCAATGCGACGCCATATGGACTTGCAGCGGGTGTTTTCACACGCGATGTGAGCAAGGCCCACGTCATCTCGAGGAGCCTCCGCGCCGGATCGGTATGGGTGAACACCTATCACGCCATCGATCCTGCGTTGCCGTTCGGCGGCTACAAGATGAGCGGGTATGGCCGCGAAGGTGGCACCGAACAGCTCGACGAATACCTGAACACGAAGGGGGTCTGGATCAAGCTGGATTGATCGATGGTCCGGCGCGGCCAATCGTGGCAGGGGCCGCGCAGCCGGACGAGAGCAGCGAGAGGCCATGCCACATCGTGCATGTCCGGCCACGGGCGAAGTGACATCACCACCACAGGATAATTTGTCGAGAAGCATCATGAAGGATACTTACAAGATCGCCGTCGTGCATGGAGACGGTATCGGGCCCGAAGTCGCTCGTGCGGCGGTCGCGGTGCTGCAAGCCGGTGTCCAGGCCGGGACGCTCCATTTTGTGGAATATCCCGCTGGCGCCACGCATTTTCTCGAAACCGGGGATTCGTTTCCGGCCACCTCGTTCGAGGGCTGCCGCACAGCCGATGCCATTCTCCATGGCGCGGCCGGCATTCCCGGTGTGGTTCACCGTGACGGAACCGAAGCCGGACTCGATTTCACACTCTCGCTTCGCTTCAAGCTCGACCTGTTCGCCAACGTGCGGCCGATCAAGCTGTACAAGGGCGTGCCGTCCCCGCTCGGGCGGCCGGGGTCGATCGACTACGTCATCGTCAGGGAGAACAGCGAGGGCCTCTACGCCGCGCGCGCGCTGGCGCGCTGCTCAGGGAGGAAGTCGCAGTCGACACGCTCGTCCAGACCCGGAAGGGCATCGAACGTATCGTCCGGTTCGCATTCGAGCTTGCGAGAACTCGGAATGGTTCACCAAAGGACGGACGGCGCCGCGTGACCTGCTGCGACAAGGCCAATGTGCTCCGCACCTATGCGTTCTTTCGCGCCGTCTTCGACGAGGTCGCCAAAGACTATCCCGATATCGAAGCCGAGCATGTCCTTGTCGACGCGATGACGGTTCATCTGGTCAACAAGCCTTCGCATTTCGACGTCATCGTCACCGAGAACATGTTCGGCGATATCATTTCCGATCTCGGTGCGGCGACGGTCGGCGGCATGGGCATGTCGCCATCGGAGGAGGTTGGGGACGGGATCGGTTTCTTCCAGGCCTCGCATGGCTCGGCGCCCGACATCGCAGGAAAGGGGCTCGCCAATCCCTATGGAACGATCCTGGCGGCGATCCTGATGCTGCGGCGGCTGGATCAGAACTATCGAGACAACCGGCTGCGGCTTGGTGCCGACAGGATCGAGGCCGCGGTCCGCACCGGGCTGGAGGATGCAGCGCTGAGGACTCGTGACATCGGCGGCAGCGCAACGACCGGTCAGGTCGTCGATGCGCTTCTGAAGTTGCTCTAAGCACGGCTCAGCGAAGCTGGGCCAGGCTCGAGCGGATCAATGAAATCAATTGTTCGGTGTTCGGGCGCCTGACAGGGCCGCGCGGGGTGATCAAGCCGATCTGGCGAAGCTTGACGTGGTCGGAGATCGGGACGACACGAAACTGCTGCACGCCGGCCTGCACCAGAGCGACCCGCGGTACGATTGCGATGCCGAGGCCGGACGCTGCCAAGGCCAGCGCCGTCGTGGCGGCCTGGACCTCGAATTGCACATCGAGCCGGACGGCGAGCGTCTCCAGCGTCTCGTCGATCAGCCCTCGGACCGCCGTCGTCTTCGACAGCAGGATGACCGGCTTTTCGACGAGATCGGCGAATCCGATGCTTGATTGGCCCTCGTCGAATACCGGCGGTACACAGGCAAAGAGGGGATCTTCGAGGATCGGCTCGAACTCATAATCCCCCATGTCGGGGACTTCCGGACCAATGCCGAACTCGACATCTTGCCGCTTGAGCAGTTCGAGCATCGGTGTCGTGGAGAGCTCCATGAGCTGGACCTGGCTCCGCGGATAGCGGACCTTGAATGTCGCCAGGATGTTGGGCAGCCATCCGGACGCAAGTGTCGGAACGCAAGCCATTCGAATGTGACGGCTGCGGGATTGCGCTGATTCGGTCAGCAGATCCAACCCGGACTGAACTTCCTGGAGGGCTCGCTTTGCCTGTTCGAACAGGATCCGCCCCTCAGGCGTGAGCAACACCTTCTGCGGTGTCCTGCGAAAGAGCAGGACGCCGATCTGCTCCTCCAGATCGCGAACCTGCATGCTGATGGCAGACGGCGACCGGTTCGATTCCTCCGCAGCCTTTCGGAAGCTTTCGTGCTCGGCCGCGAGCAGGAAAGTATGGAGAAGCTTCAGGTTGATGTTCGGCAAGTCCGAATACCTCGTTCAGCGCTTATGCGCTCCATGCGGAATGAACCCAGCGCTGATTGACATGTATATCTGGCCAAGAAGGCGGCCGTCTTGATCAAAGCAGATATGGTTGCGTTGCAGCATAGTTCGGGGCGTCGGGCCTCGGCCTAGCCACCAGACGGGCGAGGAGCTTGCCGGGAATGAACCAGTTATCTGGGCATGTATCGCCTATGTTATTTCGTCGCCTTCCTTGCCGTCACTGCGACCGTTTTTGGTGCCTTGCTAGGGTTCGATAAGTTTCTCGGCAGTTAGCCGAAGGCCGCTCGTTCTTCAGCATGATAATTCAGCTTCTAGGCCCGAAGCAGGCTAAATGGAGCACGTCTGCTCTGCCCAGTCAGGTCAGACGCCGACCTGATCTGCTATCGCGAGCGCGTTGTTAAATTCAATTCCGAGGTACCGGACGGTGCTCTCGATTTCGGTGTGCCCCAAAGCCGCTGCACGGCTCGCAAAGGCCATTCTTTCGCCCCTTCAGAACCTACGTCGGCTTTCGGACAATCGGCCCGTACTTGGGCCCAATTCGATCAGCGAAAAGGCGCAATAGACCGAAGCGGACCGTCAGAACCGAACTGCTATTGTCAATCGCACGGCGCGCGGTTCGGCGGGAAGAATATGGCGATCGGCGAAGCCGCCGATCGGCTCGCCCGGTAGGCGCGACAGGTAGCAGCAAGCCGACCGTGCGGCGGCTCTCTATGGTGCGCGTCTTGGCCTCGACATGAGGTTCGACTCCACGCGGCCCGACTGGGGGCTCAGGCTGATGTTCTTCCGTTGCGGAGATCTCGTTCCGGAAATCGTGCAGGACCTTCGCGACAGCGTACGGAACGACGACGATCGGCTGCACGGATTCAGTTGGCGGACACGGGACGCGCAAACGACCCATGCACGTCCGTCCCGCGAAGGCTCCGATGTCTCCGATATCCGGCCGGGGCGCCGGCCCGCACACTCGCGTTTTTACGGTCCGTAGCCGTACCGCGGGCATTCGCACCTTGTTTCTCGAAGCTCCGCGGGCCGCTTCGGCCTAGATTTTGAAGGGCGGGTGGCGAAGCCCAGGAGTTTGCATCGCAGGTCGCCAGACTATGCGTTTGCGTGGGAGGGTGCACTTTGAAGAAGATCGGCTTGATCGTTGGCGCCTTGGCCAGCACTGCGCTGCTTTCAACCGAATCTGGCCAGGCCAAATACGGGCCCGGGACATCGGCTACAGAAATCCGGATCGGCAACACTGTGCCCTATAGCGGCCCGCGTCAGCCGTCGGCGCGATCGGCAAGGCCCTCGAGGGCCACTTCGTGATGGTCAATGAAAGTGGCGGCGTGAACGGTCGTGCACGGGAAGATCAATCCTGCGCCGTCCAACGTCAGTCAGTTGAAATAGGAAGAGCAGTGTGACGCCAAGTGATTGAGGCTAGAACAGCGTAATTTTCACCGGTGGTGGTGCATCGCGCCATCTGCGCAGACGTGCCGATCTCTTCAAGCAACCGAACGCCCAGCTTGATCTGGATCAAGCCTCCGAAGCGGGCCGCACCTGTAGTTATTCAGCAGCGTGCCGACCGTCGATCAGGAGGCAACGAGTCTTGAAGACGCTTCGCCAGCTTGTGTCCGCGGAGGACATTGTCCAGCTCGTGATTCGGCTCGGCTTGCTCGGGCTGCTGATCTCGTGGACCTTCCTCGTTATCCGACCGTTCGTGCCGATCTTGAGCTGGAGCGGAGTGTTGGCTGTGGCGTTTCATCCAATCTTCGCCTGGCTCGCCCGACGCCTCGGCAACCGCCCGCGAACCGCCTCAGCCGTTCTGACCCTGATCACGCTAGGCATCGTCATCGGTCCCGCCGCCTGGCTGGGCCTGAGTGCTGTTGACGGGCTCCGGGACCTTGCGGGCCAGATCGGCAGCGGGGATCTCGTGCTTCAGGCGGCGCCAGAGCAGATCAAGAATTGGCCCTTGATCGGTCCACAGCTTTACGCGTTCTGGAATGAAGCCTACACGAACATCCGTGCTGCGTTGCGTGAGGTGGCGCCATATCTGAAACCGCTCGCCGGGATGATGTTGTCGTTTGCGGGCGACACCGGCATCGGAATGCTCCAATTCCTGCTGTCAGTGGTCGTCGCCGGCTTCCTGCTTCCGTACGGGGCGCAGCTTGTTGCCGCGCTCCGCGGCTTCCTGTTGCGCATCGTGCCCGACCAAAGCGAGCATTTCCTGGAGCTCGCCGGTGCCACCATACGCGCGGTCTCACAGGGCGTCATCGGTGTTGCCATCGTGCAGGCCCTGCTGGCGGGCATCGGTTTCAAGCTCGCTGGCATCCCAAGCGCGGGGCTGCTCGCCGTCATCGTGCTCTTGCTATCAATCGTTCAGATCGGCGCGGCTATCGTTCTTCTTCCCGTGGTCGTCTGGATATGGATGGACAAGGACGTGACCGTAGCCCTGCTCTTGACGGTCTATCTCGTCGCCGTCGGTTTTCTCGACAACGTCCTGAAGCCGCTTCTCATGGGTCGAGGCCTGACGACGCCGACGCTCGTGATCCTGATCGGGGTCATCGGTGGTACGCTCGCGCATGGGATCATCGGCCTATTCATCGGGCCGATCATCCTGTCGGTTGCTTGGGAGTTGGCGGCTGCATGGATCGGGATCGACCGTGCTGGGCCGATGCGGGTGGACCAGGCTGCCGTTGCCGCAACGGAAACCGTCGACGCACCGTTGACCTAGATCAATCGTCACCTTGGCCGATTGGCGCGAGCATGGTCACCATGGATACGATCCTCGTCGTCGATCATAACGAATTGTGTCTGCCGAATTGAGGTCGGGTTCGACGCTATGATGCTACAATTCTTGGTCGGCATCCTGGTCAGTGTGATCAATATCGGGCTCCACGCGCTGGTGACGGTGGTCGCGGTCGCCATCGCCCGCAGTGCAGGCCTGCGTCATACCAATCGGCCGAGGTTGCATCTCATGGGCGTCATGATCGCGGCCGCCGTCGTGTTGAAGATCGCCCACATGCTCGAAATCCTGATGTGGGCCGCGACCTACAATGTCGTCCAGGCCGCTGCCGCCGACAAGGACCTGCTCTACTTTGCTTTCGTCAACTACACCACGCTCGGCTACGGCGACATCACTCCGGTGCGCGAATGGCAGCTGATCGGCCCGTTGACCGCCATGAATGGCGTTCTTCTGTTCGGCTGGTCCGCCGCCATTCTGTTCGAAGTCTTGCGCAAGACACTCGAACATCTCGGGCTGACGGAAGCGCCCGGCGCAAGTTGACCACGGATCTAATGCCTCGCGTGGGTCCCCATCTTGACGGTTAAGGATGTAACCGAAAGTTCGCCCGTTCAAGGCTGCAGATCGAGACTGGCGAGCCGGTGCCGGTCGAGCAGCACGATTTGGCGTTGAGTGTTGCCGACGAAGCCGAGAACGCCAAGCTCATGGAGCCGCGACAGAGCGCGCGAGACGGTCTCCAGCGTCAGGCCGAGATAGTCGGCGATATCGCGCCGCGACATCGGAAGCGCCATGACGCCGGCCGCTGTCAGGCGCTTGTCCATTTCGAGCAGGAACGCCGCGACTCGCTCCAGGGAGGTCTTGCGGCCGAGAAGCAGCATGTGGTCTTCCGCGTGCTGGAGGTTATCTGTTGTCATGCTGAGGAGGTTTCTGGTTACCATGACATCGCTCTCGGCCACGGTTTCGAGACTTTGCCGTCTGATCAGGCGTACCGTGGTGTCGATGATGGCTTCCGTCGTGAACCGGTGCTCGCTGCCATTCTCGAGCCCGAAGATGTCGCCAACGAGGTGAAATGCGCCGATCTGCCTGCGGCCATCCGATAGCAGCTTGTAACTTCGTACCGCGCCGGACTTGACCTGGTAGACATACTCGGCCGGCTCTTTCTCGCCGTAGATCTCGGATCCCTTTCGGTAGGAGAATTCGCTTAAATTGACCAGCGCATTTGAATGAGCTGTCATGCCGAGGTCGCGGAGGGTATTGGGGCGTAGGGAATCCGTTGTGATGCGAACGAACATGGGCCAACTCCTCAGCTTGTCGCCGAATTGGTCGGTCGGATGAAATATTTTCAGCCGGAAATGCGCCGCGCTACCCCACTCCCGCCGCAGTTGATTTTCGACCAAGGTGGTAGTTCAATCCATTGTCCCAAGGTTCATTGTACCAAAGGACAGCACTGGCGATTGCTGCGCGGGATGAGAAGCTTGCCGCGGTGGAGATGCGACATACTGCGAAGCAGATATTCCGGCCTCCAAACGTGAAGATGACTTTGAAGAATGAGAGGGACGCCGAGCCGTCCTCATTAAATTGAGCGAGAGGTAAAAAGGTGCCAGGCCTCGTTCACGTTGTTGACGACGACGAGTCCTTTCGAACCGCGATCGAGCGCAGGCTGAAGCTCGCGGGATATGAGGTCGCGACCTATGCCTCAGCAGTGGAGCTCCTGGACTCGGCGCCAGATGACGAGCAGGTGGGCTGTATCCTGCTCGACGTACGGATCCCGGGACTGAGCGGTCCCGACCTGCAGGCCCGGTTGATCGCGTCTGGTTCGATGCTGCCGATCGTCTTCCTGACCGGTCATGCCGACACGCCAACCACCGTACGCGCGATCAAGGCGGGTGCGGAAGACTTTCTGACCAAACCGATATCCTCCGAGCAGTTGCTCGATGCGATCGAGCGCGCGTTGGCCAGTCAGCAAACGGCGCGCGCTCAGCGCAGCAGGCTTGATGCTTTTCGTGGTCATCTGGCCACGCTGACGCAGCGCGAGCGACAGGTGTTTGATCTCATCGTGCGCGGCCGGATCAACAAGCAGATCGCGCATGAACTCGGAACCACCGAACGCACAGTGAAAGCGCACCGTCACCAGGTGATGGAGAAGATGCAGGTTCATTCGCTGGCGGAACTCGTTTCGATCGCAGAGCGGCTCGGAACACTCGATCCGAACGAGCATTAGCCGCATCGTCACAGCGGTCTGTGACTGCCCCAAAGGACAATGCTGAGGCGTGTTGACAGTGCACGGCGAGCCGTATGCAATAGTGCACAGATGCCCGCTCGTAAACGCGGCGCAATCGTATCCAGTATCCCACCGCCGTTTCCCGGAAAGGCAATCGCCTTGCCCCTACGCGAGTCCGTTTTCGTCGTCGATGATGATCCGTCCATGCGTGCCAGCATGGACAGACTTCTGCGCCGACACGGTTTCGACACTACGCTGTTCGACACCGCGGGTGCCTTGCTCGATCATGGCAAGTTCTACACCGCGATTTGCATCATCCTTGACATCAATCTTGGCGCAAAGTCCGGCATCGACGTGCGGCGAAGACTGGCTGAGAATGGCGTCATCGTGCCGGTGATCTATGTAACCGGTAATGATTGCCCCGCGAACCGTACCGCGGCGATCGCGTCGGGCTGCATTGCCTACTTGATCAAGCCCTTTGGGGCGCAGTCGTTGATCGAATCTGTCGAGCGCGCCCGCACTTCGTAGCTCCACTCTGGCTGTCATTCGTCGATATATTGCTCGAGCGTCCTGGCTGGTGCCCCCTTGTGGGCGGAGGCGAATTGCGCCAACGGAATCGAGGTCGTCACGGCAAGAAGATTCGAATCGACGAGTTCGAGCAGAAGCGCCTTGCCGGTTTGCATCTCTTTGATGACTTTTGGTGCCGCTACGTCGGCCGCGACGCACAGATTGGTGAGACACCAAGTATACGGCACGCGGAAGGCCTCGCCGTGGTCGACGCTCAATTTCGGTGACTGTTGCAGGTACATGCCGACAGGTACAAAAAGTTGCAGGCGGGCCGTGGGAGCGTCCTCCCGCTCGATCAGATCGAGGCGCACGGCCGTCTGTCCGGTCGCGAATTGGCCGGTGATGGAGGTTCGGCACAGGGTTGGGGCACCGCCGGCCTTGAAGCAGAGTTTCTGCCAGGCGCCATAGCTGATGTCCTTGGCTTCGCGCTGGCCGCGCGTTGCGACCTCGGCGGGCTTGTCGGCTTTCGCGGCCTCCGGCGCGGCGACGGTTGCGCTTGTGGCGGTCCCGACGACTGCAACCATCAAGAGACCGGAAAGACAATCAAGAGGGCGGGGCATAGTCGCGTCTCTGAAGTTTGCGCTCACTTCTGCGCATCCAGGAACTTCGTCACCAGCGGCGACCAGAGCGGGATCGCGTCCGGCGAGCCGATGAAGAAATGGCCTTCCTTGCCGAACGGCGGCATCAGATGATATTCGGCGCGGCCGCCGGCGGCGGTGAAGGCGGCATGCATGCGCTTGGACAGATCGGGTCCGAAGAACGTGTCGTTCTCGATGTAGATCCACAGCATCGGCACGCGCGAGGTGCGGCCGAAATCCGCGGTCGCTTCGACGAGTTTGTCCGGCGCGCAATTGTTGTTGGGCTTGCCGCCGACCCGGCCGCCGCGGCCTGCGGCGAAGGTGATGATCGCCTTCACCTGCGGCGGGTTCACGCTCGACAATGCGATCGAAGCCGAGCCGCCGGCGGATTGACCGACCACGATCACGTCCTTCGGGATGATCCGCTTCTCGGCGGCCAGGTAGTCGATGATCCAGAGATCGACCTGCGCGACCGCGAGGCCCGCATCGTGGAAATTGGGATTGGTGCACTTGCCGACCTTGGAGAAGAACGGGCCAAACAGCGCGCGTTCGGGAATGTCGATCGCCTGCGCGCCATAACCGCTGCCGACCGGCGCCACCACGAGATAGCCGCGCCTGGCGAACCATTTGGCGGCATCGCGGAACTCCACCAGCGGAAAGAAGCTGCGGTCGGTCGGGTTGAGCGCGACGCCATGGTTCATGATCACCAGCGGGAAGGGGCCGTCGCCGACCGGGTGCACCAGATAGGCGAACATCGGCAGCGGCAGCGGGAGTGCCCAGACTTCTTCCTGGATGCGGACCTCGTCCTCGGCGCGCACGGGCGGTGCGACGACGAGAAGGACGAGGAGGGTGATCGCAAGAGCGTGGAGCAATGCAGGCATGCGACGCATCGCGACCTCCCTCATCCCGAAAACGCTGCGGCCACCACGATCGGACCGAGCACCGTCAGCACGACGTTGCCGACCGCGTAGGGCACGGCGACGCCGAGCACAGGCGTCTGACTCTCGGCGACGTCGCAGGCGCCGGTGACGGCGGCATCGACCGTCATGGCGCCGGGCCAGCGCGCCGCAGGTCACGACCGGTAGCCAATCGTGAAGACGAAGAGGCTGAACAGGATCGCCTGCAGGACCGGCGGAAACGTGAAGCTGCCGAGTTGTCCGATCAAGACGGCGACGATCAGGATGCAGGCCGTGGTGCCGATCGAGAAACTGCGAACCTTGATGTGGCCGAGGATGGTGCCCATCGCAATCGCCAGCAGCAGGAATATCTCCGGTGCGGTGATGATGATTCACCTGACGGTTTCCATGGTCGCATTCCCCCGGCGCTTTGGTGCGATTTGATTGGCGGTGCGGGGACATTGCTTGATCCAGATCAAGCCTCGGCAGAGACGAGGCAATGCCTATGGACCTCATGAAAAGTTTGCGACAGCCCGTATTGCCGACATGAGCACCCTGGACGTCGTAGCCGGAGCGATTCGCCGCGATGAAACGGTCGAGATCGTATTGCTGCTCGCTCTGGCCGGAACGCTCGGCATTTCCGTGATTGCGGCAATGCAAGCCGCGATGTTCGTCAAGGTCGAGGGCGAGAACATCTTCGCCGTCGTATCAGGCGGCGCGCCGCTGGGGACGTTGCGCCGCTGGGGCATCTTCTTCGCGTTATGTGCGGTATTCGGCTTTGGTGCCGCCGCCGGTGCTTTTGCGACCAAGAGCATCCCCGATCTCGCGCTGGACCTGCCGGTGGTCGCGTTGTTGATTATGCTGCCGCGCTGCGAAGCGTCTCGTTCGGAGGAGGGTCGATGAACACACGGACCGATCCGACCTGGATGCGATTCTTTCCACCGGCTGAGTGGCTTGCAGCGTATCGACGCGAATGGCTGCCGTCCGACGCGATCGCCGGCATCACGCTCGCCGCTTACGCTATCCCGGTCTCGCTCGCCTACGCCGCGCTCGCCGGCTTGCCGCCGCAGGTCGGCGTCTACGGCTACATGCTCGGCGGCATCGGCTACGCCTTGTTGGGGTCATCGCAGCAGCTTGCGATCGGCCCGACCTCGGCGATCTCGCTGATGATCGCCGGCACCGTCGGCGCGCTGGCCGGCGGCGATGCACTGCGTTATGCCCAGATCGCGAGCCTTGCAGCCTTTGCGGTGGCCGTGTTGTGCTTCATCGCCTGGCTGTTCAAGCTCAGCGTGCTAGTCCGCCTCGTCAGCGACAGCATTCTGGTCGGCTTCAAGGCCGGTGCCGGGCTCACCATCATCATGAGCCAGTTGCCGAGCCTGCTCGGCGTTGCCGGTGGCGGCCACAACTTCTTTGATCGCGCCATCACGCTGGTCGGGCAGCTCGGCGGCATCGATCCGCTTGTGCTCGCCATCGGCGCCGTCGCTCTCTTGTTGCTCCTGCTTGGCGAGCGGCTTTTGCCGGGCAAGCCCGTCGGCATCACCATCGTTGCGGTTGCGATCATTCTGGCAACACTCCTGGGTTTCCCGGCTCGCGGTGTGCCCGTCACCGGGAAAATACCGGAAGGGCTGCCGGCGCTGGGGATCCCGACATTCGGCCTGCTGGAATTCGACGATCTGTTTCCGCTCGCGGCGGGTTGCGTGCTGCTGGCCTATATCGAAGGCGTATCGGCGGCCCGCAGCTTTGCTGCCAAGCACGGCTACCCGCTCGACGTCCGTCAGGAGTTCCTGGGATTGGGCGCGGCAAACCTCGCCGCTGCCTTAGGCCATGGCTATCCCGTCGCCGGCGGCCTGTCGCAATCGGCCGTCAACGACAGTGCCGGCGCGCGGACACCGCTGGCGCTGGTGATCTGCTCGGTGGCGCTCGGGCTGTGCCTGTTGTTCTTCACGGGGCTGCTGACCAACCTGCCCAAGGCGGTGCTCGCGGCGATCGTCTTCGCCGCCGTCTACAGGCTGGTCGATGTTCGTGCACTGCTACGAATGTGGCAGGTCAGTCGGATCGATTTCTACGCCGCGACGATTGCCCTGATCTCCGTGCTGCTGCTCGGCATCCTCCAGGGCATTCTGCTGGCATCGATCGCGTCGATCTTCCTGCTGCTGGCGCGGGCCTCGCAGCCAAACGTCGCATTCCTCGGCCGCTTGCCCGGCAGCGGGCGTTATTCGGATAGTGCGAGGCATGAGGGCGTCGAGCCGCTGGTTGGAATCATCGCCTTCCGACCCGAAGCGTCGCTGCTCTACATCAATGCCGAGACGATCCTGGAAACCGTCCTGATCGCCCTCCGGGAGTCGCCGGCCGTCCGGCTGGTGGTCTGCGACTTGTCGGCGTCGCCCTATATCGATCTGGCAGGCGCCCGCATGCTGCACGATCTCCATGACGAACTTGCGTCACGCGGGGTGACATTCTGCATCGTCGGCGCTCATGCGCAGCTCCGCGACCTCCTGCGCGCCGAAGGACTCGCAGCCAAGACCGACAGCGGCCAGTGGCTGCGGTCGCTCGATAGCCTGCTGAGCGATGATCAGGCGAGCACCGCGCAACGAACGGCCTGACGCCTTCCTGTTGCGCGGCGAATGGCATGGCATTGCCTGTCACAATGCACGCGACCGTTGACTTGGATCAATGGAGCGACCGGCGCCGCACTCACGATCCTGCATCACCTTTGCCCCTTCGGCTACTTCGCGATGATCCTGGCGCAATGACCACAAGAGAGGAAAGAAACGTCATGAGGAAAGTTACTATCGGCGCCGTCCTGATTGCATCGATCACAGCCGCTACCGGTGTCAGCACGCCGTCGCGTGCTGACACCGGCCAGGTTGCCGTCGTGTTCACCAAGGGCGGATTTATCGTCGGTGTCGGGGGCGGCGAAGGTGTCCTGCTATACCGGGGCAAGAAATATCCCTTCACTGTGTCCGGCATGAGCGTCGGCTTGACGGTCGGAGCGTCGACCACGAAGTTCGTCGGCCGCGCGCTCAATCTGAAGGGGCCGGCGTCCATCGAAGGCTCTTATGCCGTGGGGGGAGCGGGTGGGGCAGTCGCCGCAGGCGCTGGTGCCGTTCAGTTGCAGAACAGAAATGGCGTGATCCTGCAGCTCAGCGGCCCGCGGGTCGGCGCGGAAGTATCGGCTGCCGTCGGCGGCGTCACAATCCGCTTGAAGTGATCCGAACATGCAACGGGCTGCGCCACCGTAGCCCCTTCGCGTTTCAATATGGCTCGGCGACGAAATTCATTCCCTTTAGGCTGGCTTGGTCGTTGTAGCGTCCCTGCTCGGAGCGCTTCGGCAGCTTGATCTTGTCCTTCTTGATGCGCTTGTAGGGGATCGCGCCGAGGAGATGCGCGATGCAGTTCAGCCGTGCCTTTCGCTTGTCATCGGAGCGGATGATGTACCACGGCGCTTCCTTCGTGCTGGTCTGCTTGAGCATCAGATCGCGAGCTCGCGAATAGTCGTACCAGCGCCGGTAGGATTCTAAGTCCATCGGGCTCAGCTTCCATTGCCGGACAGGGTCGTCGATGCGCGCATGGAAGCGACGTTCCTGCTCGTCCATGCCCACTTCGAGCCAGATCTTGATCAGGATGATGCCGCCATCGATGACGTATTTCTCCATCTGTGGGCACAGCGTGAGGAAGCGCTCGTGCTCGGCGCGGGTACAGAAGCCCATGACGTATTCGACGCCGGCGCGGTTGTACCAGCTTCGGTCGAAGATCACGATCTCGCCGCCGGCCGGAAATCTCTCCATGTAGCGCTGGAAGAAGAGTTGCGACTTCTCGCGGTCGGACGGCGCGGGCAGGGCGACGACGCGGAACACGCGCGGGCTGACCTTCTCGGTGATGGCCTTGATCGTGCCGCCCTTGCCGGCGGCGTCCCGGCCTTCGAACAGGACGATGACCCGCAGCTTGTTCTCCCGCACATAATCCTGGAGGTGACAGAGCTCGACCTGGAGTTTTGCGAGCTCCTTCTCGTAGTCTTTCCGCTTCATCCGCTCCGCAGGCGCGTCCTTGGCCATGCCGATCCTTCCTGTGCTCGTCAATCGTCCCAGGAAATGGTCACGCCGATGTCGCCGGGCACACCGCCGGGGAACTCGATGATCTGATAGGAGATGCGATAGCCGCGCGGTTTCAGATAATCAGTCCAGAGCTGGAAGATCTCTTTGGGGATGCCGGTTAGGGTGTTCTCCCAGCCTTTTTCCATCTGATTGATAGCGCGGCCTTTGTCGGTGCAGAGGGAGTTGGGAAAACGATACACCAGCACTTCCGTCAGGCCGTTTCGCACTGCACGCTGGATGATGGTCGAGGCGAGCTTGATCTTCTCCTCCTCGGTCTTGCCGGAAGGTTTGCTCAAGCGCTCGATCAGCGCGCGCTTCTCGGCCTCGGCAGCGGCTGCGAGGCGGACATATTCCTCGGCCTTCTCAGCCTCCTTGAGGGCGGCTTCCTTTCGAATCTGGGCGGCGTTGGGGATGAGATCGTCGAGGCCGGGCATGGCTGCGGCTCCTGATGGTTATCCAATCAGCATCCGGGGAACGCTAAGTCCGGCGGAGGGCGTTCCCTTGATTCAAATCAAGCAAACCGGAAGCCTGTCTGAACACAGTGGCACAAATGCGCATTTGACCGGGAGAGACGTTTGAGCGACCAGCTTCATCCGATGGCCCCGCACCATCTGCCATTCTATCTCGCGCCGGGCAGCGGGACCGATACGCTGATGGTGGTGATGGGCATATTTCTGATCGGGACTGTGCTCTGGGTCGGCACGCTCTATTGGAAGCTGCACAGCCTGCCCGAGCGGATGGCGCACAAATCGCAAAAATTGCAGTTCGAGCTCGTTGCGGTGCTCGGCCTGATCTCGCTGTTCACGCATATGCATATCTTCTGGATCGCGGGACTCCTGCTGGCGCTGATCGATCTCCCCGATTTCGGCACACCGCTGCGCAGCATTGCCGGGTCGGTCGAGAAGATTGCAGAGGCGACGCCGGCCGGCAGTGGCGAGGAAATCCCGACAGACGCTGCGGCTGCGCCGCCCCCAGCAGGAAAGCTGGGACCCGCCAAGGAGAAGGAGCCCGGCCATGCTTGAGCTGCTGATCTGCTCCCTCGTCACCATCCTGCCGGACTACCTCTACCGTCGCTACGCCCAGGGCAAGCGCTTTGGCAAGGAGATCACCTTCTTCTCGGTCTGGTACGAACTGCGCTGGGGCATCACCGCCTGCCTGATGCTGACGGTGTCGCTGATCACGATGATCTTCTATTTCCATCCGTCCACGTCGTCGGCGACGCTCTACTTCCGTACCGTGCCGATCCTGCCCGAGGGCTCAGGCCGTGTGGCTGAGGTCAAGGTCGGCTTCACTGCGCCGGTGAAGAAGGGCGATGTGCTGTTCACGCTGGACGCCTCGAAGCAGCAGGCCGCCTACGAGACGGCGAAGCGAAAGGTCGCGGAAGTCGACGCCGCCATGCAGACGGCGCAGGCCGACGTGGTCAAGGCCGAGGCGCAGATCGGGGAGGCGAAGGCCAACTATCAGCAGGCCAAGGACGAGCTCGAGGTCAAGAGCGAACTCCAGCGCCGCAATCCCGGCATCGTCCCGCAGCGTGATATCGACAAGCTCCAGGTCCTGGTCGACCAGCGCCAGTCCGGCATCGATGCCGCGACGGCCGCGAAGCAATCCGCATCGTTGCAGGTCTCCATCCTGCTGCCGGCACAGAAGGCCAGTGCGGAGGCCGCGCTCGACCAGGCCCAGGTCGATCTCGACAAGACCCTCGTGCGAGCCGGCGTCGACGGGCGCGTCGAGCAGTTCCTGGTTCGTCCCGGCGACGTTGTTAATCAGCTGATGCGCCCCGCAGGCGTTCTCGTTCCGGAAGGTGCGGGCCGCAAGGCCCTTCAGGCCGGTTTCGGCCAGATCGAGGCGCAGGTGATGAAGGAAGGTATGGTGGCGGAAGCGACGTGCATCTCGAAGCCATGGGTGATCATCCCGATGGTGATCACGACGGTGCAGGATTACATCGCTGCCGGGCAGTTCCGATCCGGCGAGCAGCTGATCGATCCACAGAACGCCGTGCGTCCCGGCACCATCCTGGTGTTTCTAGAGCCGCTTTACAAAGGCGGCCTGGATGGTGTCACACCCGGCAGCAGCTGCATCGTCAATGCCTACACCAGCAATCACGAGGAAATTTCGGCCAAGGACACTCCGACCAGCCGGAAGATCGCGCTGCACGTCGTGGACGGCGTCGGCCTCGTACACGCGGTGCTGCTGCGTATCCAGGCGCTGTTGCTGCCGATCCAGACGCTCGTGCTGAGTGGTCATTGAGGGGCTTTGATCGCGTCGTCGGGCCTGTCCGCGCACCGCGATTCCCGCTAGAATTGCCCGGAAAGCAGCCGCCGGAAGCTGCAGGAATGGAGCTGAACGGGCGCATGTCCAGTGTTTCGGTCAGGTCGCCAACCGCGGCCGCACTGTTATGCCTAGGCCTGCTCGTTGCCGAGTGCCTGTCGGCCGGGCGAGCCGGTGCAGTCGATCGAAGCCTGCGCGGCGAGCTCAAGCGCGTGCTGGTGTTGCATTCCTTCGGCCGCGAGTTTCGGCCGTGGAGTGAGTATGCGCGTGACATCAAGGCCGAACTGGAGCGGCAATCGCCCTGGCCGCTCGATATCCAGGAGCACGCGCTGCTCACCGCGCGCTTCAACAATCCTGGTCCCGAGGCGCCTTTCGTCGAGTATCTGCACTCGCTGTACCAGGGGGCGATGCCCGACATCGTGTTGAGCATCGGCGCGCCTGCCGCCCGGTTTGCGCAGAGATACCGCGCCAGACTGTTCCCCCATACGCCGATGATTCTCTCTGCGGTCGAGCATCGACTGATCAATCGCGCCGATCTCGGCGACAACGATGTCGTCGTGGCGATCCGGAACGATTTCGTGGCGGCATTCGACAACATCCTTCAGGTTCTGCCGGACACCAAGTCGGTTGCGGTCGTCATCGGTGCCTCGCCGCTCGAGAAGTTTTGGGTAGAGGAGGTAAAGCGGGAGCTGAAATCTTTCGGCGAGCGGGTAGAGCTCGTATGGTATTCGGATTTGTCATTCGAGGAAATACTGAAACGCGCATCAAAACTCCCGCCGCATACTGTGCTGTTTTGGGGCCTGATGTCGGTCGATGCGGCTGGGGTCGTCCACGAGAGCGACATCGCCTTGCGCAGCCTGCACGCAGTCGCGAATGCTCCGATCTTCTCCTACCAGGAGCCGTTCTTCGGTAACAGCACGGTCGGTGGGCCGATGCATTTGATTGCGGACACGAGTGCGAGAACCGTCACCGCCGCGCTCGGCGTTCTCGGCGGCGCGAAACCGGTGAGCATCCATTATGAGCCGATCGGCTTCGCTGCGCCGAGATATGATTGGCGGGAATTGCGGCGCTGGGGCATCAGCGAGAGTCGTTTGCCTCCCGGCAGCGAGATCCTGTTTCGCGAGCCGAACATCTGGGTGCGCTATCGCTGGCAGATGTTGATGATCGCGGCGGTATTCCTGGTGCAGGCAGGTCTCATCAGCGGGTTGCTGCACGAGCGTCGCCGCCGCCGCGTCGCCGAAGTGGAATCACGCCAGCGGCTTACAGAGCTGGCCCACGTCAATCGCTATTCGACTGTCGGCGAGCTCACGACCTCGATCGCCCACGAATTGAACCAGCCGCTCGGCTCTATCCTAACTAATGCCGAGACAGCGGAGCTCATGCTCAAGGCCAGTTCGCCGGACATCAACGAGATTCGTCAGATTCTTGCCGACATCAGGCGTGACGATCAACGCGCAAGCGAGGTGATCCGCAGGCTGCGCAGCGTTCTGAAAAAGACACCGTTTGAGGTCAAGGACATCGAGCTCAACGATACGGTCCGCGAAGCGATCGGCCTTGTGAATGCCGTCGCCGACGGACGCCGGATCACGCTGATCTATATGCCTGTGCTTGCCGATCTGCACGTCAAGGGAGATCCGGTCCAGCTTCAGCAGGTCGTTCTCAACCTGATAATTAACGCGATGGATGCGATCTTCGATGCGGACACCGGAAAACGCGAGGTCAGCGTCTCAACCCTCCGTGCCGGCAACCAGGCCGAGATCAGGATCACCGATACGGGACCCGGAATAGCCGCCTCCGATCTCGCAAACGTCTTCGATCCGTTCTTCACGACCAAGCCGCAAGGCATGGGCATGGGACTCGCGATCGCCAGAACCATCATCGAGGCCCACCACGGCGCAATTGTCGCGGCGAACCAGCTCGCCGGAGGAGCCTTGTTCACGATCCGGCTTCCGATCGCCCGCTGACAGGCGGTATCTTGATGATCATGCCTCTGGATCGGCGGGGGAAAGTCGTCCTGGCCTGAAATCTGGGGCGAATGATCGTGCGTCCTCGTGCTGCAGCAGCCGCGACGAACTCGTTTCGTTGATCTCGATCAACAAACGCCTGCGCTCCGGCTTGATCTTCCCACATTGGAAGTCTGAGGGAGGATGTGATGTTTCGCTGCGGCAAGACCCTGATGGCGCTTGCGCTCCTAATGGCGACTTCGGTCGCTGCAACGGCGCAGACCACAACCACACCTGCAGCCCCAAATCCGCAGGCGCAACCAGCGAGCCCGCCCGCGCCGTCGGCCGAGCTCTTGAAGCCCGAGCAACTTGAAGCCTTGGTTGCGCCAATTGCGCTCTATCCCGATGAGCTCCTTGCCAATGTCCTGGCCGCCTCGACCTATCCGCTGGAAGTGGTGCAGGCCGACCGCTGGCTGAAGGAGCGCAAGCAGCTCAAGGGTGATGCGCTCAAGACGGAGGTGGACAAGCAGGGCTGGGACGACAGCGTCAAGGCGCTGGCCAGTACCGCCGATGTGCTGACCATGATGAGCGACCAGCTCGACTGGACCAAGAAGCTCGGCGACGCCTTTCTTGCCCAGCAACCCGATGTGATGGACGCGATCCAGCGTCTGCGCACCAAGGCCTACGACAACAAGAAGCTGGTCACGACCAAGCAGCAGAAGGTCAGCGTCCAGTCCCAGGAAGGCAAGCAGGTTGTCGTGATCCAGCAGGCCGATCCTTCAGCGATGTACGTGCCGTATTACGATCCGGCGACGGTCTACGGCACCTGGCCCTATGCGGAGTATCCGCCGTACTATTGGGGCTATCCGTCCTATATCGGCGCCGGCATGGTTGCGGCCGGAATCGCCTTCGGCACCGCTTGGGCGATCGGACGCTGGGGCAATTACTGGGGTGGCGGCTGCAACTGGGGCAACCGCAATGTCTACGTCAACCATCGCACCACCAACATCGGCAACGGTTGGCAGCACAATCCGGCGCATCGGCAGGGTGTTCGCTACAACAACACCAACGTCCAGCAGCGCTTCGGCAACAACAATCTGAAGGCCGGCGTGTCGGACCGGATGGATTTCCGCGGTCGTGACGGCAATCAGGTGCTGCGACCGGATCAAGGTGCGGGAGATCGAGCGGGCGACCGTGCCGGTGATCGTGGGGGTCCGGGTGATCGCGCAGGTGACCGTGCGGGCAACCGCGGCGATCGGCCCGGCGGTGGCGATCGCGCGGGGGCCGCGGATCGTGCCAAGGGCGGTGGCGACCGGGCCAAGGGCGCAAGCAAAGGCGGCGGAGATCGCGCCAAGGCCGCCAATCGAGCCGGCGGCGG